>DASYPZ010000231.1:0-3606 GCA_036006105.1 Gemmatimonadales bacterium
GGGTTCTACGGTACATTCGCCGAGGTGTGGAAGGAGCCGAGCTGGAACCCGGCTCCGGCTAATCGTTCGTCGCACCTCTCGCCCCACAGGAGCTCGCGTCATGCCCCGATTGACCCTCGCGCCGATCGCCATCCTGCTCGCCGCCGTCGCCGCCGCCTGCCACACCCCGGTCTCCACCGCCGTCCCGACCCGGGGCGCGCCCTACGATCTGGTCATCGGCAACGGCAGGATCGTGGACGGCAGCGGCAATGCCTGGTTCTGGGGCGATATCGCGGTCCGAGGGGACCGGATCGCGCGCATCGCCCCGCGCGGGATGCTGGCGACGGCACCCGCCACTCGGCGCATCGATGCCCAGGGTCTGGTGGTGTCCCCCGGCTTCATCGACATCCAGGCCCAGTCCTACGAGAACTTCATGCTCGGCGACGGACGCGCCCTCTCGATGGTGACCCAGGGCATCACCACCGCCATTCTCGGGGAAGGCGGCACGCCGGCGCCGGTCAGTGACAAGATCCTGGCCGCCATTCCGGCCACCGATACGTCGGGACGTCGGATGGCACCGCAGTTTTCCGGGACGCACGGGTTCGGGAACTGGCTCGAGTTCATGGCGAAGCGCGGCGTCTCCGAGAACGTCGGCTCCTTCGTGGGCTCGGGGACGGTGCGGACCTACGCCAAGGGCGAGGCGATGGGCGCCTTTACCGCGGCGGAACGCGATACCGTCCGCGCCATGGTCCGCCGCGCCATGGAAGACGGCGCGTTCGGCATCGGGAGCGCGCTGCAGTATCCGCCCGACAACTACAACACCACCGAGGATCTGATCGAGAGCGCCAGGGCGATGGCGCCGTTCGGCGGCGTGTACATCACCCACATGCGCTCCGAGGGCGACCGGCTGCTCGAGGCCATCGACGAAGCGCTGCGCATCGGGCGCGAGGGCGGGGTGCCGGTCGAGATCTATCATCTCAAGGCGAGCGGCACCGCCAACTGGCCCAAGATGGCGCAGGCCATCGCCAAGATCGACTCGGCCCGCGCCGCGGGGCAGGATGTGCAGGCCGACATGTACCTCTACATCGCCGGCGCCAACGGTTTCGCCTCCTGCATCCCGCCCAAGTACGCCGCCGACGGCAAGCTGCTCCAGAACCTCCGGAATCCGGCGCTGCGGGCCGAGATCGTCAGCGGCCTGCATACGCCGGTCTCGACCTATGACAACTCCTGCCTCATGGCGGGACCCGAAGGGGTGATGGTGGTCGGATTCACCAAGCCCGAGCTCAAGCAGTATGAAGGCAAGCGCCTGAGCGAGATCGCCCAGGCGATGAACAAGGACTGGGCCGAGGTCATCATCGATCTCAACGTCGCGGAGCAGGCCCAGCTGGGCGAAATCCTGTTTCTGATGAGCGAGGACAACGTCCGCACCCAGATTCGTCAGCCCTGGATCAAGTGGGGCACCGACGCGGGTGCGGCGGATCCAGCCACCGCGACCGGGATGACCCACCCGCGCACCTACGGCGACTACACCCGCCTGCTCGGCCGCTACGTCCGGGACGAGAAGGTGATCCCGCTGGAAGACGCGGTGCGCAAGGCCAGCTCGGCGGTGGCCACGCGTCTGTCGATCGCCGACCGGGGCCTGCTCAAGGAAGGCATGAAGGCGGACATCGTGATTTTCGATCCCGCCGTCATCGCCGACAAGGCCACCTTCGAGAAGCCGCACCAGCTCTCGGTGGGTGTGCGCACGGTGCTGGTGAACGGGGTGGTGGTGCTGCAGGATGGCGTGCACACCGGCGCCAAGCCGGGCCAGGTGGTGCGCGGACCGGGGTGGCGCCCGGCGCCCTGAGCCGGGGATTCGACCCTTCCCTTGCTTACCGAGAGGAGATGCGTATCTTATCTCGGTAACCAAGGGGAGTGGCACATGAGCCGGCCTGCCGACCTGGTCCAGGGGACTCTGGACCTCCTCATCCTCAAGCTGTTGGCGCTCGAGCCCCTCAACGGCTGGGCCATCGGCCTCCGGCTGAAGCAGCTCTCCTCCGACGTCCTCCAGGTCAGCGAGGGCTCGCTCTACCCCGCCCTCCACAAGCTGGAGCAGGAGGGGTGGATCACGGCGGAGTGGAAGCAGACCGAAAACAACCGGCGGGCCAAGTTCTATTCCCTCACCCGCCTGGGGCGGCGGCAGCTCGAGCGCGAAGCCGCCGCGTGGACCCGGCTTTCCCAGGCCATCTCCCTGGTGGTCCGGATGCGGGAGGCCTGACCGTGCGCTTCGAGCACTGGCCCTACGTGGTGCGGCTCCGGCTGCGCTCGCTGCTGCGCCGCGGGCGCGTCGAGCGGGAGCTCGACGAGGAGCTCCGGGATCACCTGGAGCGTCAGGTCGAGGCCAATGTCGCCCAAGGCATGCGCCCGGACGAGGCGCGCCGCCAGGCGCAGCTCGCCATGGGCGGGCTGGAGCAGCGCAAGGAGGAGTGCCGGGACACCCGCCGGGTGAGCCGGCTCGAGAATTTGCTGCGCGACGTGCGCTATGCCTTCACCAGCCTCCGGCGGAGCAAGGGCTTCACCGCCGTCGCGGTGCTCACCCTCGGCCTCGGCATCGGGGCCAACACCGCGATCTTCACCGTGGTCAACGCGGTGCTGCTCCGTCCCTTGCCCTACCGGGATCCGGGTGCGCTGGTGCTGCTCAAGTACGAGCGCAGCACCACGGTGGCGCCGGCCACGTTCTACGACTGGCAGTCGGCCAGCCGTTCCTACGCCAGCATGGGTCTGGCCGAGTGGTGGACGCCCAACCTGACCGGAAGCGACCGGCCGGAGGCGCTCCGCGCCCTGCACATCTCTCCCACCATTCTGCCGATGATGGGCATCGCGCCGATGCTGGGCCGGGTGTTCCATCCCGACGAGGCGCATACCGGGCAGGATCGGGTGGTGGTCCTCAGTTATCCCTACTGGAAGGCGCGCTTCGCCGCCGACTCCGGCGCGGTCGGCCGACGGATCATCCTGGACGGAGAGTCCTACACCATCGTGGGGGTCATGCCGGAGGGGTTCGACTTCGCGCCCTTCTGGGCCACCAACACCCAGCTCTGGGTGCCCCTGAACCTCGATGCGCGCAGCGATGATCGCAGCGGCTCGTCGCTGCGGGGCTTCGCGCGGCTCAACCCCGGCGTCACGCTCGCGCAGGCTCGGTCCGAGCTCACGGCGGTGACGGCCCGGGTCGAGCTGGCGCACCCGGGTACCAGCAAGGGCGTCACCGTGGTTCCGCTCCAGGAGATGGTGGTCGGCGATGTGCACGATGCCCTGGTGATCCTGCTGGCCGCGGTGGCCTTCGTGATGCTGATCGCGTGCGCCAACGTCGCCCACCTGCAGCTGATGCGTGCCGCGGCCCGGGAGCGGGAGTTCGCGGTCCGCGCCGCGCTGGGCGCCTCCCGGTCACGGATCCTCCAGCAGTCCTTCCTGGAGAGCGGCATCCTGGCCACGGCCGGGGCGATGCTGGGGCTGGCCCTCGCGTGGGGCGGCGTGCGCCTGCTCGTCGCGCTCGGTCCGGCGCAGCTGCCCCGGCTCCAGACCATCACCATGGATGGCACCGTGTTCGGGGTCCTGGTCGGATCCATCGTGCTGGCCGCCCTGCTGTTCGGT
>DASYPZ010000232.1:0-1626 GCA_036006105.1 Gemmatimonadales bacterium
GGTGCGGCGGATGGTGGACTCGGCCGGGACCGTCCGCTGGCCGGTCAGGGGGTCGCGGCGGGCGCCCAGCGTGGCGCGCACCATCGGGGGCGCGTCAGCGGCCCACTCGGCGATCGCGGCCACCGAGCGGGCGCCGGCCAGCACCGCGGCGGCGGCCAGCCCCAGGATGCAGGCCAGCGGGTGGCGGCACCCGGCGGGCCGCCTCGGGTCGGGGATGGTGGCCAGGTAGGCGAGCAGGTGGGGACTCTCGGCGGGGCGGAGCGGGTCGGCGTCGCGCAGTGGCGCCAACCCTTGTGGGATCGGGGATGATGGCTCGGCAGGCACGGGCTTCCACCGTGGTCATGAGGCAATGGGAACCGCATGATCTCGGACGTTCGTGCCGGCACCACACGATCGCCCGCTACCGCACGATCGGGCACATCGAGAGAACGCTTGCGACGCGCCGAACTCTTCAGCTGCTGAGGACGCAAGCGAATCCTGGAGCGCCGGCAGCCTGGTGCCTCCACCGGGCCCATGGACGAGCCGCTTGATGCCGTTCGGGACGCGCCGGAGAATGGCGGACGTGCCCGGGAACGAGATCGATGCCTACCTCGACGCCCTCGAGGAACCCAAGCGGAGCACGTTGGCGCGGCTCCGCGACACGATCATGGCGATCGTTCCCGACGCCGAACAGGGCATCTCCTACGGCATGCCCGCGTTCCGGCTCCGGGGCAAGACCATCGCCGGATTCGCCGCCTTCAAGCACCACCTCAGCTACCTGCCCCACAGCGGATCGGTGATTCCTCAGCTCGGCAAGGAACTCGAGTGCTACACCTCGACCAGCGGGTCGCTGCACTTTCCGGTCGACCAGCCCCTTCCGGAGGCGCTGGTGAGGAAGCTGCTCGCCGTCCGGATGGCGGAGGCGTTCGGCGGCCGATAGCTGTCGGCTCCGATCCGGGAGCGCTCCCGCCTCGCCCCGGGAATCATCCCCGCATGAACCGACATTCCGAGAGAACGCCGGGGCCCTGGCCCAAGGGGACGGTCAGGGCGATCGAGGCCGTCGACGGGCCACTGGCCTACCTGTCGGTCCACCGCCGCCGGTCGGCGGGACTGCAGGTGGGTGGCCACGCCCAGCAACCCTGAGGTCCCAAGGGCCAAGCCGGCAGGCAGGTCAGCAGTCTGCCGATCGGGCGCTGGGGCTTGACGGTGGCCGCGACACCATCCAGTTGAGAGAAACGCCAGGCAATCTGTCCGGTTCGGAATCAGAAACTCATCAGCATTTTCCGCCAACCGATGCCAATCGCTGCCAGTCGGTGCTACTTGATCCAGATGGTACAATCGGCATTGACCTGCACAAACGGCTGTTCCTGCTGGTTACCGGACGAGGAGAATAGCCCCCAGATTTTCCTTACCATGGATGCGCTCTACCGACTGAGCTAGGGGGGCAAGTTAACGCTTCTGCATTTAGACGGCCGTACCCTGGATGATACCGGATCGCTGCGGCACCGTAACGCCGCACGCTCCCGGGACGACTCAGGCGAGAGAGCGGCTGATCACATCCTGCACGTCCAGCGGTTCACGCTCCTACCCGGGCTCAACACCACATCGCAGCCGCGCCTCGGTCGCCGCCCACCGCCGGCACCGTGC
>DASYPZ010000233.1:0-15366 GCA_036006105.1 Gemmatimonadales bacterium
CGGGCCGCGAGCCCGAGCTCCCAGTTTCGGGTGGTGTAGCTGGCCGCCGCATTCACCGCGTTGGACGCGCCGGACAGCGAGGGCGTTTCGGTGTGGGCGGCCCAGAGATCGAGATTCACCGCGTCGCCGATCCCGATGCGCGCGTCACCGCCCAGCGTCACGTTGTAGTCCGGCGTACTGTCGGTGTTGAGGCGGCTGACCGCGATGAGGCCCACCTGGGACCGATGCGGCAGCTCCTTGAGCGCGCGGACCACCCCGAAATTGTTGTTCGGAGCCAGCAGCGCTCCTCCCTCGGTGACCGACTCGGCCTGGATATCGAGAACTCCCAGCGTCAGTCCGGCCGCCTTGCCGGTCACCCGGCCCCCGCCGAGCAGGGGAACCTGGCGGCCGTCGTCACCGATGCCGATCCGGCGGCTGAAGAACAGCTCCACCGACTGGGGCGTGCCCACCGTGAAAGTGCCGGAGTTCTCGAGAAAAAACGGCCGCTTCTCCGGAAAGAACAGGTTGAAGCGGGTGAGGTTGATCTGTTCCTCGTCGACCTCCACCTGGGCAAAGTCGGTGTGGAAGGTCAGGTCGGCGGTGAGGCTCTGGGTTACGCCGAGCTTGGCGTCGCCGCCGAACCGGGCCGACACGTCGGCCTTCGCGTCGTGCTCGAAGTCCCGGCGCGCCGTCCCCAGCCCGTAGGGTGTGACCAGCGCGATGCGCCGGGCCGGAGGCTCCAGCTGTGACAACGAGCCCGCCCGGGACACCCGGTACAGCGAATACTCCCGCGGGATCGGCGCCCAGAAATCTTCTTCGTTGTTGCGCCGAATGTACCGGGCCAGATTGAGCCCCCATTCCTGCACGGCGCCGGCGGCGTAGCGGAGGGTCTCGAAGGGAATCCGGAATTCGGCGGTCCATCCGGCGGAGTCCACCGAGGTCACCACCTTCCAGGTGCCGTCCCAGGTGAGGTTGGGGGCCCCGGTCGCCCCGCTGCGCGGCGAACTCGCGGGACCGCCGAAGGCCGCTTCCCCCTCCTTGGTGATCTGCCCGTCGTGCTCGATCCCGGCCGGCGTGGTCCCGAACACGAATCCGTTCTGCCGGTCCCGGAAGGTGTCGAGGATGATGATGAACGCATCCTGTTCCTTGAGGTCGACATCACGGCGGACCTCGCCGTGCACGATCCCCGCCGGATTCCGGTCGAAGAGACGCGCCCCGATATAGATGGCGCCCCGGTCGAACACGATGCGGACTTCGGTGCGCTCGGTGGCGGGCCGGCCATCGAAGGGCTCGTGCTGGACGAATCCGGTGAGCACCGGAGCGCGCATCCAGGCCGCATCGTCCAGATGGCCGTCGAGCACCGGAGCCACGTCCACCCGCACCGCCTGCGCACTGGGACGGGGCGCCGGTACCGGATCGGAAGTCTGCGCGACAACTGAACCGGGCAGAAGCAAGCTTGCGAGCAGCACGGCTCGGTTCACAGGAAACTCCGGAATTGCAGCGGGAAGCGCGCGAAAGTCGCCCGGAGCTTAATGGAGGCCGCGCGAGCCGTCGAGGGCCCGGACCGCGGACCGCCTCAAGAATCCTTGAGCGATTCGATCAACCCGGTGTTGGTGGGATAGCGGCGCAGGTCGGTGATCAGTTCGTTCATCGCGGTGAGCGGCGTCATCCGCGCGATGCGCTGACGCAGCTTCCGCGACGCCGCGAGCCCGGCCTCGGAAAGCAGCAGCTCCTCCTTGCGGGTGCCGCTGGCCAGCAGGTCCACCGCGGGAAAGATGCGCCGCTCCGAGAGCTCCCGGGACAGCACCAGCTCGCTGTTGCCGGTGCCCTTGAACTCCTCGAAGATCAGCTGGTCCATCTTGCTGCCGGTGTCGATCAGCGCGGTGGCGATGATGGTGAGGGAACCTCCGCCCTGCGCCGGATCGACCTTGCGCGCGCTTCCGAAGAAGCGCTTGGGGCGTTCCATCGCCTGGGAATCGAGTCCCCCGGACAGGGTTCGCCCCGAGCCTTTGCCCGACGCGTTGTAGGCCCGGGCGAGCCGGGTGAGCGAATCCACGATCAGCACGACGTCCATGCCCAGCTCGACGCGGCGCCGGGCCCGCTCCAGCAGCAGCTCCGCCACGCTCACGTGCTGCGCCGGCGGATTGTCGAAGCTCGAGGCGATCACCTCGCCCACGCCGGCGGCTTCCATCTCGAACACTTCCTCGGGCCGCTCATCCACCAGGAGGATGAACAGAGCCGCCTGGGGATAGTTGAGGCTCACCCCGGAGGCGATCGACTGCAGGACCATCGTCTTGCCGGCCTTGGCGGGCGCGACGATCAGGGCCCGCTGGCCCTTGCCGAAGGGACACAGCAGGTCGATCACCCGATTGGTCGGATCGGGCTGACCGCCGGGTGCCCCGGTCGCTTCGAGCCGAAGCTGCTCGTTGGGATGGATGGCCGCCAGCCGGTTGAACTCGGGACGATCCCGGGATGCCTCGGTCGTGGCGCCATTGATCGTGGTCACTCTTTCCAGCGCGGCACCGCCTCGGCCGTTCTGGGTCTCGCCGGCGACGTCGTCTCCGGTCCGAAGGCCATACTGCCGGATCAGGCGATCCCCGACCCTGATGTCGCCGCCGGAGGGCAGGTATCCGGCTTCCTTGCGCCGGAGATGGCCACCGGCGTTTCCGCCGATCTCGAGGACTCCCTGGACCGCGCTCACCGTGAGGTGGTGTAGATGAGGTCGAGCAGCTCGTCGTACATCGCTTCCGCGTCGCTGCCTCCGGTTCGAACCGCCCGGGCGACACAGTGACGCAGATGATTCCGCATGAGCTCCCGGCCCACCGCGCGAAGCGCCTCGTGGACCGACGCGATCTGGACCATGATCTCGGGACAGTAGCGGTCCTCGCTCACCATTTTCTGCAGGCCGCGGACCTGACCCTCGATCCGGCGAAGCCGCTTCTGATTGCGGTCCTTGATATCGGGATCCACCTCGACGGCCTTGCGGCCATCGGCGACGGTGGTCACCTCGCAGCCGCAGCGGGCCGCAGTCTCGGCCTCCTTGACTCGTTCACTCATGCTTGCTCCTTGAGAGTCCCAACGTCTTCCCGCTTTGCCGCTTTACCGCTTTACCGCCTTACCGCCCTCCCGCCCTACCGCCTTACGTGAACCGCCGCAGCCGGAGGCTATTCGCCACCACGCAGACCGAGCTCAGCGCCATCGCGGCGCTCGCCAGGATCGGGCTCAACAGGATTCCGAAGGGCGGGTAGAGCACGCCGGCCGCCACGGGAATCCCGATCACGTTGTAGACGAAGGCCCAGAACAGGTTCTGCCGCATGACCCGGACCGTCTTCCTCGACAAGCGCATGGCCAGCGCCAGGGCGCCGAGATCGGGGCCCATCAGGACGACGTCGGCCGCCTGGGCGGCGATGTCGGTGCCGCTGCCCATGGCGACGCCCAAATCGGCGGCGGCCAGCGCGGGCGCGTCGTTGATGCCGTCGCCCACCATCGCGACGATCCGGCCGATGGAGCTGAGGCGGCGAATCTCCGCCACCTTCCCTTCCGGCAGCACCTCCGCCAGCACCCTGCCGATCCCCGCCTGGCGCGCGATGGATTCGGCCGTCGTTCGGTTGTCCCCGCTCACCATCACGACGTCCAGGCCGAGCCTCGTAAAGGAGGCGACAGCGGCGGCCGAGGAGGGCCTGATGGGATCCGCGACCGCGAGCACTCCGGCGGGCCGGCCGTCGAGCGTCGCGAAGACCGTGGTCTTCCCCTGCGCGGCGAATCGCGCGGCGGCCTCGCGAAGCGGCGCCACATCGATGCCCTCTTTCGCGAGCATCGCCTCATTCCCCACGACGACCCGGGTGCCTCCGACCGTGCCCGCGGCCCCGTGACCCGCCCGGGCATTGAAGTCCGACACGGCCTCGCGGGCCGCGCCCCGAAGGCCGGCTCCCGCGACAATCGCCGCGGCAACCGGATGCTCCGACGCGGCCTCGAGCGAGGCGACCTTGCCCAGCCAGGCGGGGTCGACCCCCGCCGGATTGGGGAAGACGTCGGTCAGGACCGGCCGGCCTTCGGTGACGGTCCCGGTCTTGTCCAGCACGACGGTGTCGATCTTCCCCGCTCGCTCCAGCGCCTCGCCCCCCTTGATCAGGAGCCCCAGCTCGGCGGCGCGCCCGGTCGCCACCATGATCGCGGTCGGGACCGCGAGTCCCATGGCGCAGGGACAGGCGATGATGAGCACGCTGACGCCGGCCGCAAAGGCGCGCACGAAGGGCGCTTCGGGAGTCAGTAGATACCAGAGGACGAACGTGGCGATCGCGAGTGACACCACCACCGGCACGAATACACCGCTGATCCGGTCGGCCAGACGCTGGAGCGGGGCCCTCGACCCCTGCGCCTCGCGCAGCATCCGGACGATGCTCGCGAGCACGCTCTCGCTGCCCAGGGTCGTGGCCCGAAAACGGAAGGCGCCGGTCCCATTCATGGTCCCGCCGATCACCCGGCTTCCCGCCAGCTTTTCCACCGGGAGGGATTCGCCGGTCAGCATGGATTCATCGACCGCGCTGGTGCCCTCCACGATCGTGCCGTCCACGGCGATCCGCTCGCCCGGCCGCGCGAGCACCAGGTCTCCCACCCGCACCTGGGCCACCGGGATCTCCCGCTCGGTGCCATCCTGCAGGACCCGCGCGACCAGCGGTTGCAGCGCCGTCAGGGCCCGAAGCGCTGCGGAGGTTCGGCGTTTGGCGCGCGCCTCCAGCGCATTGCCCACCAGGATCAGGGCAATGATCAGGATCACGGCCTCGTAGTACAGATCCGGTGCGACTCCGCGGGCCAGGAAGAATCCGGGATCGACCGTGGCGAAGACCGAGAAGAGCAGCGCGGCCCCGGTGCCCACCGCGATGAGCGTGTTCATGTCGGCCGCGTGGTGCCGGAATGCCTGCCAGGCGCGGACGTAGAAATGGCGCCCGGCCCAGAGCACCACCACCAGGGTGAGCGCGAGCAGCCCAAGCGCCAGGGCACCGGGGTCGGCCCGGAAGAGCCACGGCGCTGCGGTCCGCAGCGGCGCGTCGATCCATCGGGCGGTCAGCGCGAGCAAGGGATCGGCGGCATGCGAGTGGCCCGAGGCCATCGTCGCCGCCATCACCGGCATCGTGAGCACCATCGCGGCGAGACCCAGCACCAGGCTCACGGCAGCCTTGAGCCGGAGGGCCCGGAATTCCTGGTCCGCCTGGGCATCCCGCGCCAGCTCATCGGCCGCCGGATCCGTCGCCGTCGAGGGGAGCTCGGCGGCATAGCCGGTCTCGCGCACGGTCTCCACCAGGCGGTCGGGGGAGGTGATGGCCGGATCGAACCGGATGGTGGCCGAATTGAGCAGCAGGTTGACCGCCGCGTCCTCGACACCGGGCGTCTTTTCGAGCGCGCGCTGGACCCGCGCCTGACAGGCGGCGCAGCTCATTCCGCTGACCGGCAGCGTCACCGTGCGAGTCATTGGACGATCACCTTGCCGTGGAGCATCCCCATCCCGCAGGTGAATTCGTGCTCCCCCGGACTCTGCGGGGTGAAGTCGACCGCCGTCGCCTGGCCGGGCGGGAGAAAGCGGCGAATCCCGAAGTCGGGGACCACGATCTCCTCGGAGCAGGGATTGGTTTCCCGTCGATCGAACACCAGCCGAACCGGCCGGCCGGCCTGCACCACCACCTCGCGGGGGGTATAGCCGCCGGCGACGGTGATCCTGATCTCCTGGAGGCCGGTTGCTCCGGCCGCGACCACCGCCACCGGGGAGCGGGCCACGAAGAAATACCAGTTGACCCAGATGATGGCGGCAATACCGCCCAGCAGTACGAGCATGCGATCCAGCGGCATGATGCTCAGATCCCCAGCGATTGGCAGCAGCATCATAATATACCCCCACCCCCTATGTCAATCGCCTGGAAGCCTCCTTCGGGTCGGGTGGGACGGCGGTGTGCGGCTCAGCCGAAAACAACACGCCCGGCCGAGGAGGCCGGGCGCCGTGACCGCATCGGAGCGAGCGAAATTACCAGGAGATTCCCAGGCCGGCGGTGAGCACCAGATCATTCCGCAACTTGTTCCCGGTGCCGTAGTCCGCCTTGTAGATCAGGTCATCGCCGTCGAGCCGGAGGCCGACCTGTCCGTCGATCGGGATCCGGATCATCAGACCCGCGACACCGGTCAGGTTGGTGGATTTGACCGAGGAATCGAGCACCGACTTCTTGCGGTGCAGCGCGCCCAGGCCGCCGCTGATCATGTAGGAGATCCCCGATTTTCTCGGGCTGCGTCCCAGCATGAACTTGGCGGTCCCGATCAGGGCATTGGTACGGCGGGAGCCGATGTTGTTGCCGCCGCTGCTCTGCAGGATCCGCTCCGGGGAGTAGCTGCCCGCCACTTCGACGCCCAATCGCCCGCCGGGCGCGTAGGCGTTGAAGCGGACCCCGCCGACCCAGGCGGAGCGGCGGGTTAGGCTCACCCCCCCGACCAGCCCTCCGGTCCCCCCGGGCTGGAAATACCCGCCGTGGAAGGTGAGCTCGACGGCATGGGTCCGGGGCTGTTCCATCGTGGATTGCGCGGCCAGGGGCGCGGCGCACAGCGCCGCCACGAGGGTCGCCGGCAGCGCGGCGTTGGGAAGCATTTTCAGCATGGTCGACCTTCTCGAATGAGAACGGTGAACGTCCGGCAGACGCACTGATATCTGGGGAATACACCGCCTTCTTGCAAGACCCGCACCTTTCCCCGGCCATCCGGAAGTCGCGTGCTCCCAACGGGTTTCCCTGGACCGCACCGGGATGCACGCTCGCAGAATCGGCCATTCTCCGCCCTGCGCATGGATTTGTCCAGCTCCGGGCGGGTGCAAACACAGCGGGGCGGCGCCGACCCGGCACCGCCCCGCTGATCCGACTGGCTCGTCTGCCCTATTGAACCGCGTTCACCATGTCGAAGATCGGGAGGTACATCGCGACCACCATGCCGCCGACGATGACGCCCAGCACCACGATCATGATCGGCTCCATGAGGGACAGCAGCGCGCTCACCGCGACGTCGACTTCGGCATCATAGAAGTCGGCGATCTTGGCCAGCATCTCGTCGAGGCCGCCGGTCTGCTCACCGACCGAGATCATCGAGATCACCATGGGCGGAAAGACGCCCGAGGCGAGCAGCGGACCGGCGATGGTTTCGCCGCCCGCGATGGACTGGCGGGACGACATGATCGCATCGTGGATGACCCGGTTGCCGGCCGTCTTGGCGGTGATTTCCAGGCCGTCGAGGATCGAGACGCCCGAGGAAATCAGAGTGCCCAGCGTGCGGGTGAACCGGGACACCGCGGACTTCCGGAGCAGATCGCCCAGGACCGGCGCGCGGAGGAGGCCGCCGTCGATGGTCTTCTTCCCGTTGGGCGTGGCGTAGTAGGACCGGAGCGCGAACAGGCCCGCGGCGATGACCCCGATGATGAGCCACCAGTAGCGGGTCAGGATATGCGAGGCGCTGATCACCACCCGGGTGGGGAGCGGCAGGGTCATGTTGACCGAGGCGAACATCGACGAAAACGTGGGAATGACGAAGATCAGCAGCACCGCGACCGCGATGACCGCCACCGAGATGATGACCGCCGGGTACACCATGGCGCCCTTCACCTTGCGGACCAGCGCGTCGTTCTTCTCGAGGAAGGTGGCGAGCCGGAGCAGAATGGTGTCCAGGATGCCGCCGGCTTCGCCCGCGGCCACCATGTTCACGTACAGCTCGGGAAAGGCCTTGGGGTGCTTGCGCAGGGCATCGGCCAGGGTGTTACCGGCCTCGACGTCGTACACCACCGCCTTGGTGACTTCCTTGAGGGTCTTGTTCTCGGTTTGCTGGGCCAGGATGGAGAGCGACTGGACCAGCGGCAAGCCGGCGTTGATCATCGTCGCGAACTGCCGAGTGAAAATGACCACGTCCCGCGTGCTGACGCCCTTGCGGAGCGAGGGCAGCTTGACCTGAGCCGGCGCAACCCGGGTGCTCACCAGGATCATCCGGTTCTTCCGGATGAAGGCGATGACCTCTTCCTTGGTGGGGACATCCAGCGTCCCCTTCAGGATCTGGCCGCTGGTGGCGTTCTTCGCGGTATACTCGAACATCGGCATGATTGGTTCTCCCCGTCAGTGTCTAGCGGCGCAGCATCGCGGGACCCGCCTTGTCCATCGATGCGATGCCCTGTTCCTCCATCGGCTTTTCACCGATCGCCCGAAGGAATTCGTTCGCGTCGGCGGCCACCCGAAGACATTCGTCCTTGGTGACCTCGCGATTCATGTACATCTGGTAGAGCGAATCCACCATGGTCTGCATGCCGTGCTTCTTGCCGGACTGCAGCGCCGAGTAGATCTGGTGGACCTTGTCGTCCCGGATCAGCGCCCGGATCGCCGGTGTGGCCACCATGATTTCGCAGGCCATGACGCGGCCCTTGCCGCGGGCGCGCTGCAGCAGGCACTGGGTCAGCACCCCTTCGAGCACGAAGGCGAGCTGGGCCCGGACCTGGGGCTGCTGGCTGGCGGGGAAGACGTCGATGATGCGGTTGATGGATTCCGCCGCCGAATTCGTGTGCAGCGTGGCCAGCACCAGGTGCCCGGTTTCCGCGATGGTGAGCGCCGCCGCGATGGTTTCCAGGTCGCGCATTTCGCCGACCAGGATGATATCCGGATCTTCCCGGAGGGCGTATTTCAGCGCCGCCGCGAAGCTCTTGGTGTCGGTCCCGATTTCCCGCTGGTTGACGATACAGCTCTGATGCCGGTGGATGAACTCGATCGGGTCTTCGACCGTGATGATATGACTCTTGCGTTCCTTGTTGATCTTGTCGAGCATCGCCGCCAGCGTCGTGGACTTGCCCGAGCCGGTGGGGCCGGTGACCAGGATCAAGCCGCGGGGCCGCTCCGCCAGCTTGGCGGTGACCGGCGGCAGGCCCAGGTCCTCGAAGGTCCGGACGCTGAAGGGAATCATCCGGAGCACCATCGCCACGCAGCCGCGCTGCTTGAAGACGTTGCCGCGGAAGCGGGCCAGGTTCTGGATCCCGAAGGAGAAGTCGAGCTCGTCTTCGAACTCGAACCGCTTCTTCTGCTGCTCGGTGAGGACCGAGTAGGCCAGCTGGAGAGTGTCCTTCGGCGTGAGCACGTGCTCGACCGAGGAATTGGTGATATCGCCGTCGATGCGCAGTTTGGGGCGCTCGCCGGCGGTCACGTGGAGGTCCGAGGCCTCCCGCTCGATCATCTCCTGCAGCAGGGCCCGCAGATTCAGACTCATCCCGAGGTCTCCTTCACGACCTCTTCCAGGGTCGTGACTCCCTTCTGGATTTTCACGATGCCGTCCATGCGAAGGGTGAGCATGCCTTCTACCACTGCCAGGTCGCGTAGTTCGGTGATCGAGGCGCCCCGCAGAATCATCCGGCGCAACTCCGGACTCAATGCCATGACCTCATAAATGCCGGCCCTGCCTTTATATCCGGTCCCGCCGCAGGTCTCGCAGCCCCTGCCCTTCATGAAGGGAATCGCACGAATCTGGTCAAGATTCGTGCCTGCGTGGGTCAACGACTTGATTTCCTCAGGCCGGTACGTTGCCGGCGCCTTGCACTCTTTGCAGATCCGCCGGACCAGCCGCTGCGCCACCACGAGGTTGACCGCCGCCGAGACGTTAAAGGCCTCGACCCCCATGTCGATGAGCCGGGTGATGGTGCTCGGCGCATCGTTGGTGTGCAGGGTGGAGAGCACCAGGTGGCCGGTGAGCGCGGCCTTGATCGCGATGCCTCCGGTTTCCAGATCCCGGATTTCGCCGATCATGATGACGTTGGGATCCTGACGCAGAAACGCCTTGAGCGCGGCCGCGAAGGTCAGTCCGATTTCGCTGCGGACCTGCACCTGGTTGATGCCGTGGAGGTTGTACTCCACCGGATCTTCCGCGGTCATGATGTTGGTGTCGATGGTGTTGATGCGCTGCAGCGCGGAGTACAGCGTCGTGGTCTTGCCCGACCCGGTGGGGCCGGTGACCAGGACCATGCCGTAGGGATTCAGAATGGCCCTGAGCAGGTCCTGCTCCTGCTTGGGCTCGAACCCGAAGGTGGACAGATCCAGCGTCAAGTTGCCCTTGTCGAGAATTCGGAGCACGATCTTCTCGCCGAACAGACAGGGCAGCGTGGAGACCCGGAAGTCGATGACCCGATTGCCCATCTTGAGCTTGAGCCGTCCGTCCTGGGGCAGCCGCCGCTCGGCGATGTTGAGCTGGGAGAGAATCTTGATGCGCGAGATCAGCGCCGCCTTGAGCCGCAGGGGCGGCTTCATGACCTCGTGCAGGGCGCCGTCCACCCGGTAGCGGACCCGCATTTCGTGCTCGAAGCACTCGACGTGAATGTCGCTGGCCCCGCGCTGCACCGCGTCGGTCAGCAGGCCGTTGATCAGCTTGACGACCGGCGCGTCGTCGATCTGGGCCTGGGATGCGCCTTCGTCCTCGGTCTCCGCGAGCACCTCGACGTCGTCGGCCAGCCCCTCCATGTCCTTGAGGATCGTGGCGAGCTGCTGATCCGAGGCGTCGTAGTATTTGTCGATCAGGGTCCGGAGGGTGAACTCGCCCGCGAAGACCGGAAACAGGTCGTACCGGGTGATGAAACGGAGCTCCTGGAGCAGCACCTGATCGGTGGGGTTGGCCATGGCCACGGTGAGGGTGCGGCCCTCCCGCTTGAGCGGCAGCACGATATGCCGTTTGGCGATGTCGGCGGGAATCAGCTTGACGATCTTGGCGTCCACCTCGAACCGGGATAGATCGACCGCCGGCACGCGGAGCTGCCGCGCGACGATGCGGGTGATTTCCACCTCCGGCACCAGATTCTGCTTGGCGAGGATGAAGCCCAGCGGCATGTTCGACGCGCGATGCTCGGTCAGCGCCTGCGCGAGTTTTTCGCGCGAGAGCAGGCCTTCCTTGACCAGGATGTCGCCGAGTCGTTCCGAGGGTAGTGCCGCCGTGGTCATGCCGTGCCGGTCTCCCGAAGTGACGGGTCCAGATCCATCGTTACCGTGCGATCAACAGGGGGCTCAAACGGGCCACCAGTGAAGCTCCAAAGCCAGAAACCCGGGCCAGATCCGACACTGCGGCGAATGACCCCTTCTCCCGGCGATATGCCAGAATCGCCCGGGCGCGGGCAGGGCCTATTCCAGGGAGGCTCCGAAGCTGCTCCTCCGAGGCCGAGTTCAGGTCGATCGGGCTCCGGTTCCGGGGACCGGGATCCGGGCCGTAAGTTCCCAAGGTGCGGAGATTTGCATCGTTCGACGGGGTAGGCACTTCCGTCGCGACTCCACCAAAGCTCAGCTTGCCTTGAAGAACCGCCAGCAACCCTGGTCCCACCCCTGGGACTCGGTCCAGGTCTGCCGGGCCGTGAAAAAGCCCGTGGGTGGTGCGGTCTTCCACTATGCGCTTTGCCAGTGACATGCCAATCCGGGGAAGCCGTGCGATCTCCTGCGCCGAGGCCTGATTGAGGTCTACGGTTTCATGGGTCGAAAGGGGGCGGGCCAATCGCTCCGCGCGGCCCCGCTGGCGCCCGGGATCGGTTTCCGCACCAGACGGGGTGGCGAACACCGCGCCGGGCGCCGCCCCGGGTCTGGCCAGGAGGAGCCGGCTCGCGTGCCCCGCGATGGCCAGACCGAGGAGCAGCAGGACGGCGCGGGGCTCCTTCGACATGCTGGATCTTACCCACCTGGCTCCCCGAGTTGCGGAGCGGAGTTACGCAGGCGGGGGCTTTAGTTACCGAGTAGCGAATTGTGACCACTCTCTCCTCACTCCTCACTCCTCACTCCTCCCTCCTCACTCCTCACTCCTCACTCCTTGATAGTCCTGATCAAACCCATGCCCACATCCCCGACGATCTGCAGACTCGCCGCGCTCACCTTGTCGATCACATCGTCCGGCGTGTGGTGCCACTTGTTTCCCGGCCCGTAGTCGAAATCGATGAGGTCGATGGCGCGGATGCCGGCTTCCTGGAGCGGCGTGTGATCGTCGGTGATGGGAATCCCGTCTTCGTCGACGAAGACATTGCCATATCCGAGCCGCCGGGCCAGGCTCCACACCGCTTCCATCACGTCGGGCGCGCCGGTCACCGAGCTGCCTTCCCGCTGGATCTTCAGGTCCTTGTCGCCGATCATGTCGAACAGCACCGCATAGCGCGGCGGCGGTCCGCTCGGCTGGTGGGCGGCATAGTAGCGTGAACCCAGCAGCACATCCTGATCCTGGCCCTGGTCGAAGCTGCCGTAGTCCTCCCCATCCACGAAGAGGAGGTCGACCCCGACGCCGGGTGGAGACTTCTTGAGCGCATCGGCCATGGCGAGAAGCACCGCTACTCCCGATGCGCCGTCGTTGGCGCCCGGCACCGGGAGGGTGGAATCCCGGCTCCCGGCGGCGTCGGCCTTGGGACGGGTATCCCAGTGGGCCAGGAACAGCAGCCGCGTCGGCGCGGCGGGATTGAAACGGGCGAGATAGTTCACCAGCGGCAGGGAAACACCCTGCCGGGTGACGTGGGTCCAGCGTTGCGGCACCACCGAGTCGGCTCGAGTCCGGAGCAGGCTGTCGAGCCAGGCGGCCATCCGTAGGTGCCCCTCGCTCCCGGGAATGCGGGGGCCGAAGGCAAGCTGGGTTTCCACGTATCGGAGCGCCATGGCGCCGTCGAATTCGCGGGGGGGAGCCGGCGCCCGGTCTCCGCAGCCGGAGGCGAGGAGCAGGGACGCGAGCAACAGGCGCATGGCGGTCACAGGGAGCGGGGAGGTGGACGCGGATGACGGGTAGAAGTAAGGCGGGATTCCCGGTGGAACGGAAGGGTCGCAGCGCCTCGACCCGCTTACCACTACCGGTTTCCCGCTTACTTTTCCGGCATGCGGCTCCTGCGCTCCCACATTCTTCGCTCGGTGTCCGGGCCGTTCCTGTTTTCCTGGGGCGCGCTGACCGGCATGCTGATGCTCAATCAGCTCTCCCGCCGGTTCGGGGACCTGGTGGGTAGGGGCCTGCCGCCGAGGGTGATTACCGAGGTGCTGCTGCTGTTCATTCCCTTCATCGTGGCGCTGACCCTCCCGATGGCCATCCTGGTGGCCGTGCTCTACGGGTTCAGTCAGATGGGCGTGGACAACGAGATCACCGCCATGCGCGCGTCGGGGATCAGCGTGGTGCAGATGCTCCGGCCGGTGTTCGTCGCCGGCCTGCTGCTGGGACTGGCCAACTTCTTCTTCATCGACCAGGTCCTGCCCCGGACCAACCTTCGGCTGCTCAACCTGCAGACCGACATCGCCCAGAAGAAGCCGACGTTTTCGCTCAAAGAACAGACGATGAACAACCTCCCGGGCTCGCAGTATTTCCTGCAGGCCAGCGTGATCGAAGCCGAGACGGGACGGATGCGCGAGGTCGTGATCTACGACATGAGCCCCGCCGACGGGCGGCGGGTGATCTACGCCGACAGCGGCTACATGGCGTTCGAGAACGGCGAGAAAGACCTGGGGCTCAATCTGTATTCCGGGCGGGTCCACGAGTACAAGACCGCCGAGCCCGGAACCGTGAACACCACGCGTTTCGTGCGCAATACCATCAAGGTCCGGGATGTCGAGAACGCCTTCCGGCAGAGTTTCGGCTCGGTGGAGCGGGGCGACCGCGAGATGACCACCTGCGAGATGATGGATCGGGTGGCTAATTCCCGGCTGACCGCCGACGCGGCGGCCCGGCACCGTACCGCGCTGGCCGGGAACGACGTGCGGGCCCTGCTGCACCTGTGGGGCGTGCCGGAGTCCGCGACGAGTGTCCCCGTGGCGCCGCCCCGCTGCGGAGCCTGGCGGAAGCTGGAACGCTGGATGGCGACGCTGCTGCTGCCGAAGACCGCGTCGGCGCAGGCACTCCAGGCCCGGCCCGGGCAGCTCGACTCGATCGCCAGACCCGACTCGGCCAGGCCGGTACGCTCCGCGGTGACCTTCTCCTCGCTCTCCGACGCGACGATCGCCAAGGAGAATGAGGATTTCGCGCGGCGGGACGTCAACCAGTACATGGTGGAAATCCACAAGAAATACACCCTGTCGGCCGCGTGCCTCAGCTTCGTCCTGATCGGCCTCGCGCTCGCGCTGCGGTTTCCGCGGGGCGGCATCGGACTGGTCATCGGCGCGAGCCTGGTGATCTTCGCGCTCTTCTACGTGGCGCTGACCGCCGGCGAGCAGCTGGCGGACCGGGGCGCCATCTCGGCGCCGCTGGCGATGTGGCTGCCCAACGGGATCGTCCTGCTGGCCGGACTGCTGGGCCTGGTCCGGGTCAACAAGGAGTTCGGCTCGACCCGGGGCGGCGACCTGGGCGACCTGATGGAGCTGCTCACCGGCTGGATTCGCCGGCGCCGGGCGGCCCGGTCCTGATGCGGCTGCTTTCGCGCTATTTGCTGGGGCACTGGCTCAAGGTATTCCTGCTCACCGCGATCGGGCTGCCCTTCGTATCGGTGCTGACCCAGCTCACCGACAACCTGCGCCGCCTGCTGGACCGGGATCTCCACGCCGGGACCATCGCGCTGTCCTACCTGTATGCCCTGCCCCAGAACATCGCCACCATGATGCCGGCGGCGGCGCTGTTTGCCACCGTCTTCACGGTGGGGCCGCTGGCGCGGAACTCGGAGCTGACCGCCGCCAAGGCCGGGGGCGTGAGCTTCCACCGCCTGATCCGGCCGCTGCTGATCGCCTCGATCCTGGCGGCCATCCTCTGTTTCAAGATCGGCGAGTGGGCCACCGAGGCCACGACGCGGCAGCTGGAGCTGCAGAAGGAGCGACAGGCCCGGAACATCACCACCCGAAGCAACTTCGTGTATCGGGCCGCGAGCGGGTGGGTCTACACCGTGCGTCAGCTCAACACCAGCGACAACCAGATGCAGCAGATGGTGCTCGAACACGCCACCCGGGATTCGAGCCTGCCGACCATCTCGATCGTCGCGGACAGCGCGCGGTGGGATTCGCGGGGGCATCGCTGGCGGTTTTTCCACGGCGCGAGCCATCTGATCCACCGCAACGGGGACGCGCTGACGCTGACATTCGCCGAGCTCCGGCTGCCGGTCTTCGTACAGGCGCCGCGGGATCTGCTGATCGAGCCCAAGAATCCGGAGGAAATGACCTATAACGAGCTGGGGCGCTACATCACGGCGCTCAACAGCTCGGGCAACGACACCAAGAAGCTCCAGGTCCAGCATGCCATCAAGCTGGCGCTGCCCGCGGCGTGCCTCATCATCGCGCTGTTCGGCGCGCCGCTCGCGGTATCGTCGCCGCGGGCCGGCGCGGCGATGGGCATTGCCATCAGCCTGGGCACGACCATCGTCTACCTGTTGATGATCAATCTCTCCCAGGCGGTGGGATCCTCGGGGATCATGGATCCGACCCTGGC
>DASYPZ010000234.1:0-5142 GCA_036006105.1 Gemmatimonadales bacterium
TAGCAAGCAGGGAATCGCCTACTCCCTACTCCCTGCTCCCTGCCGACTGCGACCAACGCATGCCGAGCGGCATCCGTACCTATATTGCAACCATAGCAGTACAGACACAGACGAGGTGATGCAGAATGTCGGTTCGAAATCTCAATTGGCTCAAATTTGGCGGCCTGGTCGGCCTGGCATTCGTGCTGGGCCTTCTCTTTGCCGGCCTGCTCGATCTCCCGACCAGTTCCCTGGCCCAGGGCGCCCAGGGCCGGCTGACCTCCAGCCAGCCGGCAATCCGGACGGTGACGGCGCCGCCCCTGCCGGCGGCTCGCCCGTTGGCGGAGCTCAGTGACGCCTTTGCGGCGGTGGCCGAGCACGTCCGGCCCAGCGTGGTCTTCGTCAAATCCACCCGGAAGCAGCAGGTGGCTACGACCCAGATTCCCAAGGGGTTCGAGCCCTTCTTCGGGTTCCCGCAGGGACAGGGCCGCAATCGCGCTCCGGCCATCGAGCGCGGGTCCGGCTCGGGCTTCATTGTATCCGAGGATGGCTACATCCTCACCAACAATCACGTCGTGGAAGGCTCCGAGAAGGTGACGGTACGGTTGCTGGACGGGCGGGAGTTTACCGCCAAGGTGATCGGTACCGATCCCAGCACCGATGTGGCGGTGATCAAGATCGACGCCAACGGCCTCAGCGCGGCCGCGCTGGGTTCCAGCTCCAGTACCCGCATCGGGGAATGGGTCCTCGCGGTGGGCAATCCGCTGGGTGAGGCGCTCACTTTCACGGTCACTTCCGGTATCGTCAGCGCCAAGGGCCGCGGCCTGCAGGGGCTGCCGGGACGGACCCAGAGCAGCATCCAGGACTTCATCCAGACCGACGCGGCCATCAACCCCGGCAACTCGGGCGGGCCACTGGTCAACGTCCGCGGCGAGGTCATCGGCATCAACTCCGCCATCGCCAGCGAAACCGGCTACAACGTGGGCTACGGATTCGCCATTCCGATCGATCTGGCCCGTCAGGTGATGGACCAGCTGATCAAGCACGGCAAGGTCGAGCGCGCCGCGCTCGGCGTCCTGGTGGTCGAGGCCGATGCCACCGACGCCACCTATGCCGGGTTGCCCGAGGTCCGCGGCGTCAAGATCGACAATTTCCCGAACGAGAATTCCCCGGCCAAGCGGGCCGGTCTCGAGGAGGGCGACATCGTCGTCACGATCGATGGGCAGCGGGTGGACTATGTCTCCCAGCTCCAGCAGATCGTGGGCTTCAAGCATCCCGGTGAGTCCGTGAAGGTCGAGGTCGCCCGCAAGGGCGGCGTGCGGCGGACTTACACCGTCCGGCTGATTGCGGCGGCGGCGAGCGGCGGGGCGGCACCGACTGCCCAGCCCGACCAGCAGGACGACTCGACCGACAGCGGGAACGCGGCCGATGCCGGCGTCATCATCAAACCGTTGGGGCTCACCGTCACCCCGCTGACCGCACAGATCGCGGGAGAAATCGGCGCGCCGACCGGGCTTCGAGGCCTGGTCATCCAGAGTATCGATCAGGAGGGCCCGTCGGCGGAGTCCAGGCTGTTCGGGGTGGATAGCGGCAGCCCCGACGTCATCCTGGCCGTCGAAGGAGCCGCGGTGCATACCGATGCCGAGCTCCGGGCCGCGCTGCGGAACGCGGGTCCGGGTGGCATCGTCACCCTGCAAGTCTGGAACAAGGCCCTGGTGGCGACTGCTGGCTCGGGCCGGCGGTTGGTGAGGGTGCAGCTGGGGAACTAGAGGCGAAGACGCACAGAGGCTAGGACGCTAAGACGCTTTGAGGCTAGGACGCTAAGACGCTATGAGGCTAGGAACAAAGAACCCCCGGGATTCGTTCCCGGGGGTTCTTCTTAGCCTCTCGGCGTCCTGGCGTCTTCGCCTCTGAGATTATTTCTTCGGCGGCAACTCAATGGCGTTGTTCGCGGCCACCGAGTCCCAGGTCGACCAGCCCCACCCGATCACCTTGCCGTCGATCATCACCACCGGCGACATGTTCCGAAGCACCACGCTGGCCGAATCGGCCGGGCCCGGCTTGGTGAAATACATCGCCTCGATGTAGTGCCCACTGGCCAGGTAGGGAACGATCCGTTGCGCCTTCTCGACTCCCATGACCGCCAGGACGCTGTCTTTGCCGATGCCTTTGGACAGCTTGTCGAGCCGCTCATCCTTCTTGCTGCAGGCGGAAACTACGATGAGCGAGAGCACGGCGCCTGCGACGAGGGCGGAACGAATCGAGCTGGCCACGACGGCGTTACTCCGGGAAAAGAGTTGGGGCCGGGAAACCCAAGGGAAATCCGGCAGGGCGGAAATGTAGGGGGAGCCAGGTCCCGGGGCTACGCACCGCGTTCCCTTCAGAAACATGGGATGCCCCCGGACCTCGCGTGGGACCCAGGGACACTTTAGAGTAGTAGCCCATGCGAGCGTGGCGGAACTGGCAGACGCGCAGGACTTAGGATCCTGTCCCGCAAGGGGTCCGGGTTCGACTCCCGGCGTTCGCATGCCCAGCCCTTCACGGTTGCCTCGTGTCCCCCGACGCCGAGCCCGGATGTCCTCACGCTGTCATAAGTGGTCGGTCCGGAGCGCCCTGCACCTGCTGCCGGCGATCCTGGCCGCCTGCGGTTCCGGCGCGGCCCCTGCTCCGCCGGCCGACCCCGCGCGTCGGGTCGAGTGGCCCGCGGTGGGCGGCACCGCCGCGGGCCTCCGCTATTCGTTGCTGGACGATATCGACCGGCACAACGTCCGGCTGGTTCGCCCCGCCTGGCAATGGAAGAACCAGGAAAAGGAGTGGAAGTCGCCCGACGTCGGCACGCCGGCTCGGCCGGGGTCCTTCGAAGCAACCCCGATCATGCTGGGCGACACGCTGTATCTGAGCACGCCCTACAGTCGCGCGATCGCCCTCGACGGGAATACCGGCCGGGAGCTGTGGAGCTTCGATCCCCAGGCCCCGCGCTGGGGTCAGATCATGGGAACCCACGCCGGCTTCGTGCATCGTGGGGTCGCGGTCTGGACCGGTCCGAGCGGCCGGCGAGTCCTCCTCACCTCCCGGTGGCGGCTGTTCGCGCTCGACGCGGCAACCGGCCGGCCCATTCCGACGTTCGGAGTCGGCGGGGAGGTCGATCTGACCCGCGACCTGCGCTGGCCGGTGGACCGCTATGCGCTGGCCAACACCTCTCCTCCTCTGGTCATCGACAGTCTCGTCGTGGTGGGCAGCGCCGTGGATGATCACATCGTCCAGGACCGGGATCCGCCGGGCGACGTGCAGGCCTTCGATGTGCGGACCGGCCGCCGGGTCTGGCGCTGGAGTCCGGTGCCCGCCGGCGGCGAGCCGGGCAGCGAAACCTGGGAGGAGGGATCCGCCGATCGCACCGGGCATGTGAACGTGTGGACGCCGATGACCGCCGACACGGCGCGGGGGCTGTTGTACCTGGCGGTGAGCACGCCGAGCAACGACTTCTACGGCGGACGCCGCAAGGGCGACAATCTGTACGCGGAATCGCTGGTCTGTCTCGACGCCCGCACCGGAAAGCGGGTCTGGCACTATCAGCTGGTCCACCACGGGTTGTGGGACTACGATCCGCCGACACCTCCCGCGCTCCTGACGCTCGCGCTGCCGGGGAAATCGGTGGACGCGGTGGTCGTCGCGGGGAAGACCGGATTCCTGTATGTGTTCGATCGGGTGACCGGAGCGCCGGTCTGGCCGATCGAGGAGCGGCCCGCGCCGGCCAGCGACGTACCCGGCGAGCGCGCCGCGCCGACCCAGCCGGTGCCCACCCGGCCGGCGCCCTTTGCGAAGCAGGGAATCGGACCCGAGGATCTGGCCGATTTTACCCCCGAGATCCGGGCCCGCGCGGAGGCCCGGGTCCGCCGGCTCCGCCTGGGACCGCTGTTCACGCCGCCCTCCCTCGAGGGCACCGTCGTGCTGCCGGGTTGGATCGGCGGGTCGGGGTGGGGCGGGATGACCGCCGATCCGGAGACCGGGATCGTCTATGTGAAGGCCACCAATCGGCCGGCGCTGGGGCGCGTCGTCCCGGCGGACAGCTCCCGCGCCGGCGCAGGGTACACCATCGACTTCACCCGGACCCCGGACGGACCCCTCGACCTGCAGACGCCGAGTCGCACCGGATTGTTGCGCATATTCGGCACGATGGTGCGCGTTCCCCTGGTGAAGCCGCCCTATGGCACGCTCACTGCCTATGATCTCAATCGCGGCGATCGACTCTGGCAGGTGACGCTGGGCGATACGCCCGCGGTGCGCGACCTCCCCCAGTTCCGCGGGCTGCATCTTCCCCCCCTCGGGGTGGCGGGGGCGGTGGGCGGGATGGTCACGCGAGGCGGGCTGATCTTCATCACCGGGGGCGGAGAGGTGCTCTATGCCATGGACAAGGCCGATGGCCGCGTGCTTGCGGAGTGGGATCTGCACCAGCCCGGCTACTCCAACCCGATGACCTACCGGACCGCGGCCGGAAGACAATTCGTGGTGGTCGCGACCGGCTCCGGTACGAGCTCGCGGCTTCAGGCCTTCGCCCTTCCAACAGGTACCGCACCATGACAACCGGTTCCCGGCGGATCACGGTTTCCGCGATCCTGCTCGCCATCGTGGCTCTGGGCCTTGCCGCGGCGGGTGGATTCGTGGCGGGACGGCGCAATCCCTTCGAGCGGCTGACCCGCTCCCGAGCCTCCGGGCCGGAGTATTTCTCCTGGCATACCGGCGCCCCGTCGCCGATTCCGCGGTACGAGGCCGGCTCCGCGCTGATCGGAGACAAACTCTATGTCTTCGGGGGCTTCACCAACACCGCGGGCGACGCCTCGCCCGAGGTGGACGTATATGACCCGGCGACGAATAGCTGGTCGCGCAAGAGCGACATGCCGAAGCCGTTTACCCACGCCAACGCGGTCCAGGTGGGGGGGACGCTGTGGTTCGTGGGCGGATTCCTCGGACGCAGTCCCGGGCCCGCGACCGCGGACGTGTGGCGCTACGACATTGCGGCCGACCGATGGACGCCGGGCCCTCCGCTGCCGGAGCCGCGAGGCGGCGGGGCCCTGGCGTTGCTGGACGGCGCGCTGCACTACGTCAGCGGCTACCTGCCGGACCGCAATACCGGCTCGCCCAATCACTGGGTGCTCCGGCTGGCCG
>DASYPZ010000235.1:0-2067 GCA_036006105.1 Gemmatimonadales bacterium
TGCAGGGCCAGACACAGAGTGCCATGGAAGTGGACACGCAGGCATTACAGGTGCGGATCTGTTCCCGGTTCCAGACGTTGCCGAGGTCTTCGAGGTCGATCTCCCAATCCGCCGGAAGCCGGTCGGCCATCCGAAACATCAGCGCCCGGGCCTTGGAGTCGATGCCGGGACAGTCGTACTGCCGCCGATTCGACCCCGCGATCAGGAGAACCCGAAAAGGCCTCGCATCGGGAGAGAGTCTGCCGTTCGCGTCGTCCGGCTTCATGGGACGGCCTTATTTCTGCTCCGGCGGCACCACGGTGAACTCGATCTCGCCCTTGCGGAGCATGCCGTATTGCTCCCGCGCGATCCGCTCCTGGGTGAGCGGGTCGGTCTCCACCAGCTTCTTGTACCGGGTCAGGCTGTCCACCTCGCGCGCCAGCGCGGCGACTTCGGCCCGCATCTCCCGTTCCCGGGTCCGGAGGGAGAGCCACTGGGGGGTGCTGTACTCACCGGCCTCGACGGCGAAGACCAGCGCGCCCAGCACCAGCAGCAGGAGCAGCCAGCGCTTCCCGGTCACAGGTGATACATGTCCCGGCCCGGATAGTGGGCCACGGAATCGAGCTCCTCGGCGATGCGGAGCAGCTGGTTGTATTTGGCGGTCCGGTCGCTGCGCGAGGCACTGCCGGTCTTGATCTGCCCGGCATTGGTGGCCACGGCGAGGTCGGCGATGAAGGTGTCCTCGGTTTCTCCGGAGCGGTGCGAGATCACCACGCCGTACATGCTGCCCTTGGCCAGCTCGATGCACTGGAGGGTTTCGGTCAGGGTACCGATCTGGTTGACCTTGACCAGCACCGCGTTGGCCACGTTCTCCTCGATGCCCTTGGAGAGCCGGTCGACGTTGGTCACGAAGATGTCGTCGCCCACCAGCTGCACCCGGTCCTGGAGCTTCTCGGTCATCAGCGCCCAGCCGTCCCAGTCGTCCTCGGCCAGACCGTCCTCGATCGACACGATCGGATACCGGTCGACCCAATCGGTGTAGAGATCGACCATCGCCTCGGCGGTCCGGCTGCTCTTGTCGCCCTTCTTGAAGACGTAGGCGCTCTTGTCGTAGAGCTCCGACGCCGCGACGTCGAGCGCGATGCCGATATCCTGGCCCGGCTGATAGCCGGCCGCCTCGATGGCCTGCATGATGACGTCGAGGGCCGCCTCGTTGGACGGCAGCATCGGGGCGAACCCGCCCTCGTCGCCCCCCGCGGTGGAGAGGCCCATCTTGCTGAGCACTTTCTTGAGGCTGTGAAACACCTCGACCCCCATCCGGAGCGCGTCGGGGAAATTGTCGGTCCCGATCGGCACGACCATGAACTCCTGCGCATCCACGTTGTTACTGGCGTGGGCGCCGCCGTTCAGAATGTTCATCATCGGGACCGGCATCACCCGCGCCATGGGACCGCCCAGGTAGCGGTAGAGCGGCAGGCCCACCTCATCCGCGGCCGCGCGGGCCGACGCGAGCGACACCGCCAGGATCGCGTTGGCGCCGAGCTTGGCCTTGTTGGAGGTGCCGTCCGCGTCCATCAGCTCGGCGTCGATGCTGATCTGGTCGGAGGCGTCCATCCCTTCGAGCCGCGGGCCCAGCACCTCATTGACGTTGCGCACCGCCTCGCTCACGCCCTTGCCGAGGTAGCGCTTGGGATCGCCGTCGCGCAGCTCCGCCGCCTCGTGCTCGCCGGTAGATGCGCCGCTCGGCACCGCCGCCCGGCCCCGGGCGCCGCTGGCGAGCACCACGTCCGCCTCCACCGTGGGATTGCCGCGGCTGTCGAGAATCTCGCGTGCGTGCACTTCGATGATTGTGGACATGGACCATCGGGTTCGAGGATCGGGAATCGGGTCGGGGCTCCGGCGGGAATTGTAATCCGGCCCTCGGGATTCACCTAATGAGCGGCGGGGTCCGCGGGGCCTCCCTCTCCACGGCACAGCGCGCGCACCCGCGCGGCGAATTGCCGGCTGCTTCGCAGGCACCGGCCACCCCGCAGCTCTACCGTGTGGCCCCCGGAGGCCAGGCGGGAGACCTTCGTGATCTGATCGATG
>DASYPZ010000236.1:0-6667 GCA_036006105.1 Gemmatimonadales bacterium
CTCGGTTGTCCACCTTCATCATTTCGGTCAGGTACTTGAACGTGATGAGGAAGTTCAGGCTCCAGAACACCAGTGAGAGCACCGCAAGAACATTTTCGGGCGTGGGGGGAGCACCGTGCCTCGGATCGAAGCACGCCTTGAGCGCGTACAACGGACTGGTGCCGATGTCTCCGAACACCACTCCGAGGGCGGCGAACGACAGAGCGACCAGGGCCTTGCCTCGCGGCGGCGCGCGCCCGGGCCCCGCGGCGTCGATCATGTGGGGTCGGGCGCTCCCCGCCGGCGATCAAACCAGGCCGTCGCGAAGAGCGCGACCACGATGACCGCCGAGCCCACGCACCACCGGCAGATCGCGTGGATCACGAACAGCTCGAGCGCGGTGAGGTACCCCGTGAACACCAGCGCGCCGCTCGACAGGAGGAACAGGAGGTTGGCGGGTCCGGATCGGCCGGCGAAGCGGGGCTGCAGCGCCAGCAGCGCCAGCAGCAGCATCACGGCGTACCCGATGACCCCGATCAGGGACACTTCCACGCCGAGGAACCGGCTCTGGGGCGAGAGTTGCACCGTCTCACAGGCGCCGGAGCCGCAGGCCAGTGCGCCGATCTTCCCGATCTTGAACAGATAGAGATAGATCGCCACGAAGAGGCCGGCCATGCAGAGCAATGCCATGGCCATCCGCGAACGATGCATTACGGCTTGCCGGGGGCCGCCGCCTGCGGCACCGAACGAAGCACGATTGCCCGCACGCTGTCCGACGGCATGGTAGTGGTGTAGAGTCGCCCTCCGATGAGGAAGTTCGGCGTGCCGTTCACACCGAGCTTGAGCCCCTCGTCATAGCTGGCCTGAATCCGGCCCGCATACTTCGCGTCACTCATGCATTTGTCGTACTGCGCGACGTCGGCGCCCACCGATCTGGCATACCCCGAGAACGTGCCCGCCGGGTTCTTCATCGGCGCCCACTCCGATTGATGCTGGTACAGCGCCTCGTGCATCGGCCAGAACTTCCCCTGGTCGTTGGCGCAGGCGGCGGCGTGGGCGGCTACCCGTGAGTTCGGGTGCATTTCGAGCGGGAAATCGCGATAGCGCCAGCGCACCATGCCGGTCTCGATGAGCTGTTGCCGCACCGCCGGAAACTGGATGTTCTCGAAATCCTGGCAGACCGGGCACTGGTAATCGGCGTACTCGGTCACTTCGACCTTGGCCGAGTCGGAGCCGAGGAAATAGCCGCGGAATCCCGCGGTGTCTGCGGTGAGCACCGAAACGTTCACCGGAATGCTGACGGCCTTGGGTTTCTGGACCTGATACACCAGCGCCGCGATGCCCGCGAGGGCCGCTGCACCCAGAATCAGGTAGAACCGGTTTACTCCTGCCGCGGCTTGCGCCATGGATCGTCGTCCTCGAGATCGGGGTTCAGGAAGTCCGGAATCTCTCGCGCCTGCTCCACCAGCTTGCGGTGCTCGGCTACTTCCGGTGTGTCGTAGGTGGAACGGACCTCGTAGTGAAACAGCTCCGAGCGCAGCGCGCCGAGCCGGTCGAGCAGCTCGGGAACCTGGGAGAGGAGCTGGCCGGACCGATCCAGCTCCGCGATCCGCTGGGCCAAGGAACGAAGCAATCCGCGCAGCGCTTCGACCCGGTCGTCCCCATACACTTCGTCATGTTCCGCCATACGCCTGCCTCGTCGCCGACAAAGGCCCCGACCTGCCGAACTCGGGGCGCCGCCTAATGTAATTGACGCCGTGTTCGGGCGCAGTCGTCCCTGACCTTTGCGCCCGAACGGTACAAGCCATTATATTGTTTGTGAGCAATGGCTTACGTCGGGGTAATGTATCCCGGCCCCTACCGATAAAGGACGGTGCATGACGAACAAGAAAAAGACCGAACGCTCAGCAGGACCTTCCGTGGTCGAGCAGGCCAGAGACGAGCTTTTCAGCCACATTCTGCGCTGTGGAGTCCTCGAGGCCGAGCCCGAGCACCAGAAGGAATGGATCGATGACACCATGCAATACCTCGCCGAACGGTATGCCGATCTGAGCGAAGAGCAGCTGACCCAGGTCCGCCTGCTGGGTGAGCGCTTCTGCAAGCCGGTAGTCCGGGGCAAGCCCGAAGTTGCAGGTTCTTCGACCAACTGAGCACGGTTGTACGATGGCAGCGGGCCGTCCGGGGCTGATCCCGGGCGGCCTCATTCATTTCTGGGGTATCCATCCCCGCGCAAAGCGGCGCCAATGGTACGCGGCGCGAATCCGGAATCCTCCTCCCAGGCCGGCCTCGACCGCCCAGCCCGCGGGGAGACCCGGACTCCGCTCCAGACCGGCGTAGACCATCAAGTAGCCCCCTTTTCCGCCCCCGACCACGCCGGCCAGTCCTCCCCCGATATAGACGCTGGTCCGACCCGCGGCTCGGGGAGAGAGCACGTACTCGAGTGCCGCCTCGCCTCGGGCCGAGCCCTGGTCGCCGTGGAAACCGGCCCCGAGCGAGAGTGCCACCCGGGTTCCGGTAAAGGTGCGCAGCGCGGCGCGCGGCCCCACCACCAGGCCGAACGGCCCGTGCGTGGAGGCCGTCACGGTGCTGTGCACACCCCACTCCCACGCCGTCCCTCGACGTTGTGCCGCCAGCCCCGCCGAGGAGCAGCTCAGCAGCAGGAGCGCCACTGCCCCGGTGCGGCGAATGCTCACCCGAGCGAAAGGTCGTATGTGATGGCGATGTCGGAATTCAGGGAGTGGAGGACCGAACAGTACTTCTGGTGCGACAGATCGATGGCGCGGCGCGCCTTGGACTCGTCGAGACCCTCTCCGGTCATCCGGTAAACGAAATGCAGCGTGAGATAACGCTTGGGGTGCTCCGGCGCGCGCCGGCCGCTGGCCTGGATGGTCAAGGTCTTCAGGGTGACCTGCATCTTCTGCAGGATGCTCACGACGTCGGCACCGGCGCAGCCCGCCGCGGCAATCAGCAGCGTGACCATCGGGCCGGGCGCCTCCTTGCCGTCGGCATCGATGAGCGAGGTGGGACCGCCCTCGTGGCCGCCCCGGAACCGCATGTCGCCTTCCCACGTGATCGTGGCGTTTCGAACATGCACATCCAGCATTGCGATACTCCTGGCGTCTGAGCCTCTTACCGCCTTCCCGCCTTACCGCCTTCCCGCCTTACCGCTTTCCCGCACCTACCGCCTTCCCGCCCTCACTCGCCCAGCGGACGCTTCTCCTTCGCCACCCTCGCATAGTCCCAGATCGCATAGAGCGCCACAGCAGCGGTCGCCCAGGCGACCGGCCGAAGCAGCTCCGAGCCCAGCAGGAATGCCAGCAGGGTCAGCAACTGGCCGATCGTCACCGCCTTGCCGCCCAGCCGGGCCGGAACCGCCGAAGGCCTGGAAAATAGGACGGTGAAAAGAAAGGCCAGTGCGGTGGCGAAGTCCCGCGCCAGCACCCCGAGGATCTCGAACACATTCAGGGCGCCGGACACCAGCACCACGGCGAAGGCGCACGCCATGAACAGTTTGTCCGCAACCGGATCCAGGAATGCGCCCAGCCGGGAACCGCCCCACTTCCGCGCTACAAGGCCATCGGCAAAATCACTGCCTCCCGCCGCCGCGAGAATGACCAGCCGGGCTCCGTTGTCGGGGATGGCGACGAAGGCGACGGCGAGGGGAATCCGTACCGCGGTCAGGAAGTCCGCCGGAGACCACCATGGAAGAGGGGCATCCATGAGGGAAACATACAAGGCCGCGAGGCCGGGCCTCAGGAAGGGCCGGTAGGACGCCCCCGAACGATGCCCTCGACCCGCAGCCCCGGATCCAGGTAGCGCTGGGCCAGCTCTCGGACCGCCTCGGCCGTCACCCGCTTGAACCCGGCGGCCGGATCGGCCAGCTCCTCGAGACCGGTCCCCATCAGCCAGCTTTCCGCCACCTCGCCGGCGACTCCCGCGGCGGTCTGTCGCTGCACCTGCGCCTGCCCCGAGAGATAGCTGATGGCCCGGACCAGCTCGGCGCGGTCGGGAGGCTCCTCGCGAAACCGGCCGAGCTCGTGAAGCAGCGCGTCGCGCGCCTCATCTTCCCGTTCCGGCGACGTGGCGAGGTAGAGCACCAGGGCGCCGGCGCCGGCGCGCTGCCACGAAGAGGCGATCACGGTGTAGGCGAGCGATTTGCTGTCCCGCAAGGCGTGGAAGAGCCGCCCGCCGAGTCCGCTCGCGATCGCGGACCAGACCATCGCGGCGTAACGGTCGGGATCGGTGCGCGATGGCCCCGGGAACAGCATCGCCAGACCGGTTTGCCGCTTGGCCCGTTCGACAGCCACGACGGCGGGGTCCCCCGCCTCGCGCCAGCGCCCCGCATCCACGATCGGCGCCGATTCGCGCGGCGGGTCCCCGCCGAACCATCCGGCCAGCCGCTCGGCGAATCGTTCCGGCTCGAGGTCTCCCACCGCGACGACCGCGGTGCGCCCGAAGGCCAGCTCGCAGGCGTGCCAGCCGCGCACCATCCCATCGCTGAGTGTCGGGACCGATTCCAGCAGTCCCTGGACCGGCAGACCGTAGCCCGAGTCTCCGAACCCCGCCCGGAGGGCCAATTGCAGGGGGAACCGAAGCATGTCGTCGGCGACCTGGGCCACCTCGTCCGTGAGGGTGCCGCGCTCCAGCACGACCTCCGCCTCGGTGAATTCGGGAGCGTGCAGCACGGTATGCAACAACCCGGCGCCTTCGCTCGCCTGATCCGACAGCACCGAGGTACCGAATCCGAACCAGTCGGCCGACACGTGAGGGGAGAGACCGCCGCCGAGCCGCTCGAAGGCGAGCGCCAGGCCCGCCGGATCCATCCCTCCGGCTCCGCGAACCGCCGACCGGACCGCCAGTGCCGACAGACCGGCGGCGCGGACCGTGTCGCGCACCGTCCGGCGCCGGTACACGCCGATCGACACCAGCGGCACCCCGGGCTTGCGGCCGATCAGCAGGTCCACCCCCGGGAGCTCCACATGCAGTACACCGGACGTGCTGGACCCGTGCACCGCCACCGGAGGAGGAACCGGGGGAACCGGCGGTTCGTTGGCCTCGGGCGGAGGCGGTCCGGTCTTCTCGAACGATGCACGCAGCAGGTCGCCGGTCAGGTCGGTCTCGGCGGCATCGGGAAGAAATGCGACCGCCGAAACGAGATCGGGAGCCAGCCAGTCGATCGCGACGCGACGCACGTCATCCGCCGTGACGGCGAGCAGGCGCTCGTACTCCTCATCGAGCAGGGCGACGCCGCCCAACGCCTCGGCGGCGGCGAGGGCGGAGGCCCGGCCTTCGACCGTCTCCAGGCGGCGGGCCCAGCGGGCCCGCAGGACGCGCCGGACCCGGGAGAGATCGTCGCTGGAGGGGCCGCTGCTGCGAAGCCGGGAGACGCTGGCCGCGATGCCTTCCAGCGCTTCGCGAAGCCTTGGAGCGTCGAGATCCGCCGAGACCGAGAAGATTCCCACCTCGGTCGGCGAATAGTGCCAGGCCCCGATGGACATCACCACGCCGGGAGCCCGGAGCGCGCGGTACAACCAGCTGGCCCGGCCGGTGCCCAGGACCGCCGCGGCGACGTCGAGCGCCGCGGCGTCGGGATGCAGGGCGGGAACGCCGCGCCAGCCCACCACCAGGTCGGCGCGACGCACATCACCCCGCAACGTCTGGGTCCGCACCTCGCGGCGCGGCGGCTCCTCGGGAGAGGGATCCTCCGCGCCGGCGGCCGCGGGCCATCCGCCGAAGCATTCGCGCGCCGCGTCCAGCGCCAGATCGGGGTCGAGATCGCCCGTCATCGCGACGATGGTGCGCTCGGGCACGTACCGCGAGCGGTAGTACCCCGCCAGATCATCATGGGACAGCGCGGCGAGCTGCGCCTCGGTCCCGATCCTCCAGCGCCGGATGCGGTGGCGGTCGAACAGCAGCGCGGCCAGGGTCTCCGAGGCCACCGCCGAGGGCGTGTCGAGCTTGCGACGGGCCTCTTCGATGATCACCCGCAGCTCACGGCGCAGCTCCTCCTGGTCCAGGGTGCTGCGCCGCAGGGCATCGGATTGGAGATCCAGCGCGACGGCGAGGGATCCGGCGGGAAGGACGGCGTAGTAGGTGGTGTGGTCGTAGCTGGTGGCCGCGTTGAGATATCCGCCCGCGGCCTTGGTCTCCTGCGCGATCTGCCCCACGCCGCGCGTGGGGGTCCCCTTGAAGAGCATGTGCTCCAGCACGTGGCTGATGCCGGAGAGGCGATCGGGCTCGTCGAAGAACCCGGCCCGCACATGACTCACCACGGCCACCGCGGGCGCGGTCGGATCTCGCTGGACCAGCAGGGTGAGGCCGTTGGCCAGCACCACTCGGCGCACGTCCTCGGTCCAGCGGAGCGTCACTGGACGATCCGAAGAACTCCCGCTTCGGCACTCCCGCGGATGAAGGCTTCGGCGTCGGTGAGCGGGATGATCACGCCGGTCTCTTCCTGGCTGCGCCGGGCCTCGCCGGCCATGAATTCCGTGAGAGACAACTGCACCGAGCCCCGGACGTCCGCCTTGAGCTGGAGCAGCAGCTCGTCCCAGGTGCCCTTGAGCGTCGTCCCGGCGAGGGTGGTGATCTGGTGGGGATCGCTGCGGCCGTGCTTGCGCTGCATGCCGGGAAGATCCTGGATCAGGGCTCCGAACAACTCGAGCTGGTTGGGGTCTCTGACGCTGCCGTC
>DASYPZ010000237.1:0-3641 GCA_036006105.1 Gemmatimonadales bacterium
CTTCGGGTCCACTTCGCAGGCGCGCTGAAACCACTCGGTGGCCAGCTCCTGGCGGCCCCGGGATTGTTCCAGCAGACCGAGCTTGATCAGGGCGCCCGCGTCGGCAGGATCGCTCCGCAGCAGCTCTTCGTACTGCTCCGCGGCCTGGTCCTGCTGTCCCAGCGCGACGTAGGCCCGGGCCAGCTCGAGGCGGGTGTTGCGGGAGTTGGGGTCGCGGGCCAGTTGTTCCCGGAGATCGCCGATGATCGAATCGAAGTACCCCGACTCCCGCTGGACCATCTCGAGGTTGTCCTGGGCCACCCGCATCTCGGGGTCCAGCTCGAGGGCCCGGCTGAACGCACCGATGGAGTCCGCGATCATCCCCCGTTCGTAATAGAAGACCCCGAGGTTGTTCTGGGCGCCGGGATCGGAGGGATCGATGCGCCGGGCCAGCGAGCGAAGAGCGTCGGCGTCCCGGCCGGTCGGTGCGGCCGCCGGCATGGAGTCAGTTGGCGATGCGAATCGAGTCGAAGATCGCCTGCAGGGCGGGAGGGTCCGGCATCAGGAGGAACTGCCCGGTGAGGGTCCGCTCGGAGCCATCGATCCGGAAGGTGGTCTCGACGCAGAAGAGGGCGTCCCGCTCGTGCCCGAAGTTCAGATAGGCCGTGGTGAGGACCGCGCCGGCGAGATCCACCACCAGGGCGGGCACCGAGGGGACCAGCATCATGCCGAGAAAATCGGAGAGCGCGTTCATGTACGCGGAGCAGAGGATGTTGCCGGTTTCCTTGATGGTCGACTGCTCCATCGCGTCGAAGCCGGCCTGCCCGGTGCGGGGCCGCCGCAGCAGCAGCTCGCAGAGGGAATAGGCGGACTCCTGATCGAGAACCACCAGGGTGCGCCCGGTGAGATCGCCCATGACGTGCATCAGCACGCCGGCGATCACCGAATCCGACGGTCCCACCAGCTCGGCGACTTCCTCGAGCCGCCGGACGCTGACCTCAGGGACGCTGATCATGATCTTGCGGCTGGTCATCTGGGACAGCGCGGTGGCGGCGTGCCCGGCGCCGATATTGGCCACCTCACGCAGCGCGTCGCGCTCCAGGTCTGACAGAATCCGCTGGTCTGCCATCGAGTCCTCCACCTAGAAGAGAGCGGCCGGATCCAGGATGAGCGCCGGCGCGCCGTCAGGCAGAATCGTGGCGCCACCGACCCAGGCGGGTAGCCCGACCGGGGCGGCGAGCTGCTCCACGACGACGTCCTGTTGTCCGAGCAACGAGTCCACGACGAGTGCCGCCCGAGCTCCGCCGGCATCGACCACTACGACCGGCCGGCGACCCGGACCGGCCTTGCTCAACCCGACCACGTCCCGGAGATCCGCCGTGGGGAGCGGTAACCCCCGTAAGGTAACCTCGGACTCTGTCTGCTCATGCACCGCCGCTTCGGCCAGGACGCCGAACGGAATGGCATAGCGTTCTCCCGCGACGCCCACCAGCAGCGCCCGAAGAATGGCCCGGGTGACCGGGAGGTGCATGAGGAAGGTGGTGCCGACGCCCGCCGCGGTCTTGATCTCCAGTCGACCGCCGAGCGCGCGCACCCGGGTCAGTACCGCGTCGATCCCGACCCCGCGGCCGGAAATGGTGCTGACCTGCGCCTTGGTGGTGAACCCCGGATGGGCCAGCAGGCGCAGCAGCGCCGCGGCGTCGGGCACCGGCGAGCCGGGCTCCAGCAGCCCCCGTTCCACCGCGCGGTCCCGGACGTCGGCGCGGTCGATCCCGCGCCCGTCATCCGCCACGGTGACGGTCACCTCATCCCGCACCCGTTCGGCCCGAAGCCGGATGCTGCCTTCGGACGGCTTGCCGGCGGCGGCGCGCGCGGCCGGGGTCTCGAGGCCGTGGTCGGCGGCGTTCCGCAGCAAATGGGTCAGCGGCTCGCTCAGCGCGTCGAGCACCGACCGATCCAGCTCGATCTCGGTGCCCTGCAGCTCGAGCCGGATTTCCTTGCCCAGCTCGCGCCCGAGATCCCGCAGCATGCGGGGGAACCGGTCGAAGACCTCATCCACCGGCGCCATCCGGGCCCGCAGGACACCGTTCTGGAGACCGGCGACCAGGATCGAAATTCGTCCGCTGACCTGTTCCAGCTCGGAGCCGATCTCCCGGTCGGCCAGGCCGGCGAGGCGATTCCGCGCGACCACCAGCTCGCCGACGTGGTTCACCAGGGAGTCGAGCCGCTCCAGGTCGACGCGCACCTGCCGGGCCGCCGGGCGGGCCGGGGTGGTCGGCGTGGCGCTCGACCGGGCTTCGCGGCGCCGCTCCGGAATCGGGAGCTCGGCGGTCCGGGCATCGACGACGGGGACCAGCCGGAACAGCGCCTCGATCAGCGCGCCGTCGACCGTGGGCGTTTCTCCCCGCCCCACCGTCTCGACCGCCTCGGAGAGCGCATCCACCACCCGGAAGAGTCCGTCGATGGTGGGACGGGACGGCTCGATCGTTCCGGAGCGGACGCCCGCCAGCACCTGCTCCGCCGCGTGGGACAGCTCGGACACCGAATCGTAGCCCAGCGCGGCCGAGGACCCTTTGATCGAATGGAAGGCGCGAAAAAGCTCGGCCACTGGGGTGGACGAGCCGGGATCACGCTCGAAGGCAAGCAGAAGCTCGTTGCACCGCTGGAGGTGGTCGCGGCTGTCGGAGAGAAAGAGTGCGGTATACCGAGCGAGATCCACCAGAGCTCACCCGAGCAATCGCTGCACCGCTTCGAGCACGCGCGACGGCTGGAAGGGCTTGACCACGAAATCCTTCGCGCCTGCCTGGATGGCCTCGACCACCAGTGCCTGCTGTCCCATGGCGCTGCACATCAGGATCTTGGCTTCGGGATGGTCCTTGCAGATTTCCCGGACCGCCTCGATGCCGCCCATGTCGGGCATCACGATGTCCATGGTGACGAGGTCGGGCTTGAGCTGGCGATATTTTTCCACCGCCTGGGCGCCGGATTCCGCTTCGCCGATGACCTCGTACCCGGCCTGGGTGAGAATATCGGTAATCATCGTCCGCATGAAGATCGCGTCGTCGCAGACGAGCACGGTGTGGCCCACAGTGGCACCCCCTTCGTTTTACGCCTTGATCGCTTCGGGCCGGAACAGCGGCCGAACCTGGCCGTCGACATCGAGCATCGGGAGTCGGTCGGCGATTTCCGTGGTGTGGAGCTCTTCGACGTCATCCACTTCGATCGCCACCCGACCGTCGTACATCGCGAGCAGAAGGAGGTAGTCGCTGGCGCCGCTCTCCGGTTCCGCCAGCAGGGCCGCGCCGCTGACCACGGTCACCAGCCCACCCCGCACATTGACCACGCCCCGAATGGGGGCCGCCGCTCCCGGGATACGAATAACCCCCGGCGCGGTGACGACTTCGCGAACCGCCGCGACGGGGACAGTAAAGCGCCTGGTGCCGACGCGACACACGATCACCCGCCCTACGGCGGCGTCACTCATTCGGATCGATACCTGAAGAAATCAAAATAGGTAAGTCCCGCTGCGGGAGCAACTTGGCCCTGGGACTCACGGGCGAGCGCGAGCGACTCCCGAAGATCCTCGGGCCATTCCGACGCAAAGCTCATGCGGGCGGTGGTGATCGGGTGCTTGAACACCAGCTCCGCCGCATGCAGGGCCT
>DASYPZ010000238.1:0-4906 GCA_036006105.1 Gemmatimonadales bacterium
CCCGGTGGAGCGTTCCAGCGCGACGACGGAGGGCTCGTTCAGGACAATGCCTTCACCCTTGACGTAAATCAGGGTGTTGGCCGTGCCAAGATCGACAGCGATCTCGTTCGCCGGCAGAAGATTGAGGAATTTCCAGGACGAAAACAATGACACGGAAGCAACCGGGGTGAACTTGATGCTAACCTAATGGCAGGCTTGGACTTCTACAAGTCGGCAAAAGTACTGCCTTAGCCTCCCAGGCCGGTGCTGCCGAACCCTCCGGCTCCCCGGTCCGTCGGCGGGAGAATCTCGACCGTTCGGAATTCAGCCGGTTCGACCCGGGCTACCACCAACTGCGCGATCCGCATGCCGCGGGTCACCTCGAATGGCACCGTGCCCAGGTTGACCATGGCCACCATGAGCTCACCCCGGTAATCGCTGTCGATCGTGGCCGGGGTGTTCGGCAGGGTCACACCGTGCTTCAACGCCAACCCCGACCGGGGGCGAATCTGGATCTCGAACCCCTCGGGAATGGCCACGGCAAACCCGGTCGCGAAGAGGCGCCGGGCACCCGGATCGAGCGTTCCGGACTCGGCGCTGGCAAGATCGAATCCGGCCGAGCCGGGGGTGGCCTTGCCGGGGAGCGGCAGCCCCGCGCCGTGGGGGAGCCGGGTGATGAGGATCTCGACCATTGAGGTGGAGGCTATGACGCTAGGACGCTAAGACGCTAGGAGCCACTTAGCGTCGTAGCGTCTTAGCCTCACAGCGCCTAGAGAACGCTTCCCACATCGACCAGCGCCAGCCCGAACGCCTCGGCCACTCCGGGGTAGACCACCTTGCCCTCCACCACGTTGAGTCCGAGCGCCAGCGCGCGGTCATCGCGACACGCCTGCTTCCAGCCCTTCTTGGCCAGCCGCTGCGCGTAGGGAAGCGTGGCGTTGGTGAGGGCGAGCGTCGATGTCCGGGGCACGCCCCCCGGCATGTTGGCCACCGCATAGTGGAGGATGCCGTCCACGAAGTAGGTTGGGTTTTCGTGGGTGGTCGGTTTGATCGTCTCGACGCAGCCGCCCTGGTCCACGGCAACATCGACGATGACGGCCCCAGGCTGCATCCGCTTGAGGTCGGCGCGGGTGATCAGGTGCGGCGCCTTGGCGCCCGGAAGGAGCACTGCGCCGATCACCAGGTCGGCCCGCTCGATGGCCTCGAGGATGTTGAATCGATTGGAATAGATGGTTCGCACATTGGCCGGGAGCACATCGTCGAGGTACCGCAGCCGGTCCAGCGAAATGTCCAGGATGATGACGTTGGCGCCCAATCCGGCAGCCATCTTGGCCGAATTGATACCGACCACGCCGCCGCCGATGATGGCCACCTTGGCCGGAGCGACTCCCGGCACGCCACCCAGGAGGACGCCGCGGCCTCCATACAGCTTCTCCAGGTACTTGGCGCCCTCCTGCACCGCCATCCGGCCGGCTACTTCCGACATCGGCGTGAGCAGGGGCAGCTCGCCGTTGGGCAGCTGCACCGTCTCATAGGCCACCGCGATGGCGCCGGAGGCGATCACCGCCCGGGTGAGCTCCTCCGCGGCCGCGAAATGGAAATAGGTGTAGATGACCTGGCCTTTGCGCATCTTCGGCCATTCGACCGCGATGGGCTCCTTCACCTTCATGATCATCTCGGCCTTGGCCCAGACCTCGTCCGCGGTGCCGAGAATCGTGGCTCCGGCCGACTCGTACTGTGCGTCGCTGAATCCGCTGCCCAGACCCGCGCCCTTCTCGACGTATACCGTGTGTCCGCCGCCGACCAGCAGCTCGCTGCCGGCAGGAACCAGGGCGATCCGATTCTCGTTGGTCTTGATTTCCTTCGGGACGCCGATGATCATGTCGCCATCTCTGAGTTGAAATTGTGAGTCGAGCGCGCGACGCTCGGCATCCGATCTGACCTGTGCTGTCCTGGCTACTTCCCGTTCGGCCCCAGCCGGACCACGCTCCAGCGCTCGGGCTGGAGATATTCTCCCGCCAGCGCCGCCACCTCTTCCAGGGTCACCGCGTCGATCTCGGCCAGCACCTCATCGAGCCGCCGGTAGCGATCCCGGTGGAGCACCATGCCCGCCAGCCGGTGCATCCGGCTGCTCGGGCTCTCGAGCGACAGCATCACCTGTCCCTTGAGCTGCTGACGGCCACCGGCCAGTTCTTCGGCCGGCAGACCCTCGCGCGCCATCCTGGAGAGCTCCTCCCGGATGGCCGATTCGGCCGCTTCGGCGGTGGCCGGCGCGGTGCCCACGTAGACCCCGACCACCCCGGCGCTCTGATAGAGCTGCTGGAACGCGTACACCGCGTAGGCCAGGCCGAGCTCCTCGCGAATCCGCTGAAACAGACGGCTCGACATGCCGCCGCCCAGGACGTTGGCGAGGATGGCGAGCGCGTATCGCCGCGGATCACGCGCGCCGAAGGTATCGGTGCCGAGGACGATGTGGGTCTGGGCCGACACCCGGGACTCGGCGTGCACCGCGCCGCGCGCGGCCGGCACCGCCGTCACCGGAAGCCGGGCGGCTTCGGCACTCCCCTCGAACCAGCCCTCCCGCTCCAGGACCGTCAGCAGCTGGGCATGGTCCACATGGCCGGCCGCGGCGATCACGCAGTTGCCGCGATAATACCCGGCCTGGTGCACCGCCGCGAGATCTCCGGCGGTCAGGGCGCCCACGCTCCCGGGGGTCCCCAGGATCGAGTACCCGTAGGGATGCTCGGGCCACAACGTCTTCGCGTGCAGCTCGAACACGAGGTCGTCGGGCGTGTCGTCGACGCCGCTGATCTCCTCGAGGACCACGTTGCGTTCCAGGTCCAGGTCTTCGGCGCGCAGCAGCGGATGCCGGACCAGATCGGTCAGGATCTCGACCGCGAGCGGCACATCGGCATCGAGAATGTGGGCCTGGAAACTGGTGTGATCGCGAGAGGTGTACGCGTCCAGCGAGCCGCCCCGAACCTCGAGCTCCTGGGCCAGCTGCTTGGCGGTGCGGCGCTCGGTCCCCTTGAACACAAGGTGCTCGAGCAGATGGGCCACGCCCATCCGGTCCGGGGTTTCGTGCGCGCTGGCGGAGCGGACCCAGATACCTACAGCGGCCGACCGGACGCCCGGAAGCTTCTCCGAGAGCACGGTCAGGCCGTTGGCGGCAACGGACCGGAACAGTCCGTCGTCGAGGAGTTCCTGCTCCACGAAGGTTCTACTCCTTCGGGATCAGCGCCTTCCGGGACAGCTTCATCCGGCCGCGCTCATCGACCTCGAGAAGCTGGACCTTCACGATGTCGCCCTTCTTGACGACATCCTCGGTCTTTTCGGTGCGGCCGTGCTGGAGCTCGCTGATGTGCAGCAGCCCTTCGACGCCCGGGATGATCTCCACGAACGCGCCGAACGGCGTGGTGCTCTTGACCGGCCCCTCGTAGATCCGGCCCACTTCGGGCTCGGCCACGATGGCCATGACCATGTCGCGGGCCTTGTTGCCGGCTTCTCCGCCGACCGCCGCGATGGTGACGATGCCGGAATCCTCGATGCTGATCTTGGCGCCGGTGGCGTCCTGGATGCCCCGGATGGTCTTGCCCTTGGGCCCGATGACGTCGCCGATCTTGTCCGGCTTGATCTGGATGGTGAAGATCCGCGGGGCATAGGGGGAGAGGTCTGCCCGTGCGGCGGCCAGCGCCTTCTTCATCTCACCCAGAATGTGCAGGCGGCCCTTCTTGGCCCGGCTCAGCGCCTCTTCCATGATCTTGAGGTCGAGACCCTCGATCTTGATATCCATCTGGATCGAGGTGATGCCCTGCTCGGTGCCGGCCACCTTGAAGTCCATGTCTCCGAGGTGGTCTTCCGAACCGAGGATGTCGGTCAGGATGGCCACCTTCTCGCCGTCCTTGATCAGCCCCATCGCCACGCCGGCGCAGGCCGCCTTGATCGGCACACCGGCGTCCATCAGCGCGAGCGAGCCGCCGCAGACCGTGGCCATCGAGGACGAGCCGTTGGACTCGAGAATCTCCGAGACGATCCGGAGCGTGTAGGGAAACTTGTCGAAATCCGGCAGCAGCGGCTGCAGCGCCCGCTCGGCCAGGGCCCCGTGGCCGATCTCGCGGCGGCTGGTGCCGCGGATCATCTTCACTTCACCGGTGGAGTAGGGCGGGAAGTTGTAATGGAGCATGAATGACTTGGTGGTCTCGCCGGCGACGTCGATCGAATCGATGCGCTGCTCGTCGTCGCTGGTGCCGAGGGTCACCGCCACCAGCGCCTGGGTCTGCCCGCGAGTAAAGAGCGCCGAGCCGTGGGCCCGCGGCAGGTAGCCGGTTTCGATCGTGATGGGCCGGACGGTATCGGAGTCGCGCCCATCCACCCGCTCACCCTTGTCGAGCACCTGGGCCCGCATCACGCGATACTCGATTTCCTCGATTTCCGTGGCGATGTCCCTGCCCCGTTCGGGGAATTCGAGGGCCAGCTTGGCCACGACGTCCTTCTTGACCTGGGACAGTCCGGCCGCGCGAGCCGCCTTGTCCTTCGCATTGATGGCCTTGGCCATGTCCTTCTCGATCAGCTCCCGCACCCGCTTGACCAGCGCCTCGTCCACGGCGGCCTTGGTCCATTCCATCTTGGGCTTGCCGGTCTTCTTGACCATCTCCTTGATGTGCCCGACCAGCTCCTTGATGCCCTTGTGCGCCACCTTGAGGCCATCGAGAATGTCGGACTCGGAGACCTCGAGCGCGCCGCCTTCGACCATGACGATCGAATCGGCGCTGCCACTCACGGTGAGGTCGATGCTCGACATGTCGAGCTGCTGGAAGGTGGGATTCAGGATCCAGTTGCCCTCGAGCCGGCCCACCCGCACCGTGGCCAGGGGACCGTTCCAGGGAATGGTAGATACCGCCAGCGCCATCGAGGCGGCAAAGGCGCC
>DASYPZ010000239.1:0-2711 GCA_036006105.1 Gemmatimonadales bacterium
TACCGAAGCCATCAAGGACGATACCGGCCGGGTGATCGAGTTGCGCTGCACCTACGATCCGGCCACCCGCGGCGGGGACTCGCCCGACGGGCGCAAGGTGCAGGGCACCATTCACTGGGTGTCCGCCCACCACGCCCTCGACTGCGAGCTCCGGCTCTACGATCGGCTCTTCACCGTGCCCGATCCGGAGGCGGTTCCGGAAGGACAGGACTTTACGTCGGTGCTGAATCCAAATTCGCTGGTGACGGTACGGGGGGCGAAGATCGAGCCGAGCGTAGGAGCGGATCCGGCGGGCAGTCGCTACCAGTTCGAGCGCACCGGCTACTTCGCCTCGGATCCGGTCGATTCCAGTCCGGAGAAGCTGGTGTTCAACCGGACGGTGACGCTCCGGGACTCGTGGGAAAAGGAAAAGGCCAAGGCGTAGACACCAGCGTCTTGGTGCAGAACGGGAAGACCCGCGCGCCCCGGCGCACGCGGACCCGTCAGGAGCTGATGCCCTGCACGACGAGTACCGGGATCGGTTTTACGGCCGGCTCGGCGCCAGCTCCCGGCGGAACCAGGCGACGGTGGCGCTATCCGCCATCAGCCACGAGGCGTGCCGAAGAAAGCCATGGATCTCGTCCGGCAGGACCAGCTCCTCGAACCGGACTCCCTGCTGTTGCAGGCGCCGGGCCAGATCCACGGTCTGGTGGAATCGCACGTTCCGGTCATCATCGCCCTGGATCAGCAGCACCGGCGAGCGCCAGGTTGCCATGTCCGCGACCGGGGACGCTCGCCACGCCACCTCCATCGCCGCCTTCGAGTCGTTCGCTTCGTAGGGCCGATAGGACTCGTTGGTCTGCCACATTCCCATGTCGTTGGGCCAGTCGTGTACGCCGTGCAGGTCGACCCCGGTACGGAAGATGTCCGAGTTCCGGGCGAGGGCCAGCGCGGTGAGGAGCCCGCCGTACGATCCGCCCCAGATCCCGATTCGCGCCGGATCCACCTGCGGCAGCGCCCGGAGGTACTCGCCGCCGGCCTTCACGTCCTGATATTCCGAGGAACCAGCCGGGCCGGCATGTTCGGGGTGGTGAAACTCGTGTCCATACCCGATGCCCATCCGGTAGTTGACGCTGAGTACCACGTAGCCCTGGCTCGCGAAGTACTGATTGACCGCGTACGCGTGCGAGTAATAGTCCATGTAGTGCCAGCCGAGCAGCATCTGCCGGGGCGGCCCGCCATGCACGAAGACGATGCCGCTCTTCCTGGTTGCGCCGCCGGCCCGCTCGAACAGCTGCCCGTGCACCACGGTGCCGTCGGCCGCCTTGAAGACCACTTTCCGGGGGATCACGAATTGCGCCTCCGGAAATGCCGCGATCAGCTCGCTGCCGAGGGCCCGCGGAGCACCGCCGGCGGCGGGCAGGACCATCGGAAGCGGCGGGGTCGCCGTCCCGGCCCCGATGAAGGCGATGTTCTGCCCGTCGCCGGTGAAGACCGGAGTCCACTCCACTCCGGCGCCCGGGGTCAAGCCGCGAGGCTCGGCGCGGTCGACCGGGACCCGGAAGATGTGACGGCGATCGACGTCGTTGCTGTCGCCGCCGGCATTGGCGGCATAGACCAGGCTCTTCCGGTCGGGGCTCAGGGCGATGTGTTCCGCCATGAACTCGCCGGGCGTGAGCAGCAGCGGGGCGCCGCCGGTGGTCGCGACGGAGTAGAGGTGCGGCCAGCCGTCGAGATCGGCGAGAAAGACCAGGCGATCGCCGGACGCCCAGTGGAGGTTGGCGCCGCCGTCCGTTTCGGGATAGGAGCCCCGCAGCGTGGCGGGACTCTTCCAGACCGCGCGGCCCACGCCGGTCGCCGCATCGGCGATCCAGATGCTCCACGGGTTGGGGACCTGGGCCAGCATCGGTTCCGGCGCGCCGCCGTTGCCGGGCGCGCGTGCGAAGGCGAGCGACTTTCCATCCGGTGACCAGACCGGCGACCCGTCCCGCGAGGTCGATGGGGCCATCCAGCGCACCGGTACCGAGTCCTCTGCATAGACGCCGACGAAACTGTGGTCGCCACGGTCGGAGACGAAGGCGAGCTGCGAGCCGTCGGGCGACCAAGTCGCCGAGCCGCTGGTGCCCCGCGCGTAGAAGAGCTGGCGCGCCGGCGCCGACCCGTCCAGCGGAATCACCCAGAGCTGGCCCCCCTTGCTGAACACCACGCGGTCTCCGCGCGGCGACACGACCGGATCATCGCCCTCGACCAGCATGCGCGGCTCGCCGCCGCGGGCACTCACCGTCCAGATCACCACCTTGGGTTGCGCGGTACCGGAGAGCGGGTTGGGTGGAATGGCGTCGGACCAGTTGGCGTCATGATCGCCCCCGCGGACATAGACGACGGTATTCCCGTCGGCGGTCACCGACAGCTCGGTGAGCTCCTCACCGTCATCGGTGGCGTAGTGGGTCAACGCGGTGGCGCGATAGTCGGGGGCATCGGCCGTCCAGATATTCCGGCGTCCCTGCTGGTCGAACACCCAGGCGATGCGCCCGGTCCGGGAGCTGGCGACGAGACCCGACGGGTACGGGTAGCTGAGCACCCGCTCCAGCGAGAGGGTGTCGCGTGACGGCTGGGCGACGAGCCCGGCCGGGATCAGAGCGATGGCGGTCAGGGACCGATAGATGCGGCTGGAATTCACGGGCACTCCTTCTGGTTATTCTGGCGTCCTTGCGTCCTTGCGTCCTAGCGTC
>DASYPZ010000240.1:0-2469 GCA_036006105.1 Gemmatimonadales bacterium
CGAGCCGGGCAACGTTTTGGCGTAGCTCTTCATTTCCGTGGCCAGCTCGCTCACCTCGGCCGGGTGCGCGAAGGTGCGGTGGCGGTTGGTGACGATGCCGACCGACAGGGTCATGAGCGGCACCCGGTGCAGCTGTCCGCGGCGGTCCTTGCCAAAAAAGTACCCCGCCCTCCGGTCCTGCTCGTTGTATTGAAACGGTACCAGAGAATCGAAGACCGCGAGGATCTCCCCGCAGACCGGACTGATATCGGTCGCCGGAATGACGAAGATAAAGTCGTCCCCGCCGATATGACCCACGAACCCGCGTCCGCCCAGCAACCCCTTTACCACGTCATGCAGGATCCGGGACAGAATGTAGATGACCCGGTCGCCATCGTAGTAGCTGTACCGATCGTTGTATTCCTTGAAGTGATCCAGGTCGGCGTAGCAGACCGCAAACTCCTGGGTCCCCTCCAGCCGCCGCCGAATTTCCCGCTCGATCTCGGTGGTGCCCGGCATTCGGGTGCTCGGGTGCACGGAGACGTCCCGCTGGGTGCGTACCAGGAGGGCGTCGAGCCGGGCCCGCTGTTCCTCGACCGGGAACAACCCGGTGAGAATCTCGTCCGCCCCCGCGGCGAACCAGCCCTGAATCGCATCGGCCTCGTGGGACCCGGCCAGGATCAGCGCCGGAATGATCGCGGTAAAGGGGTCGCTCTTGAGGCCTCGGACCAGCTGGAGTCCGGCCTGGCCCATCCGATCGGCGTCGATGAACAGCAGGCAGGGATGTCCGCGAAGGACGATGGACTCGACCTGATCGGCGTCCGCATGGACCTCCAGGGGGAAGCCTCGCCCTAGAGCCCACTCGCGGACCAGATCCGGGACAGGGTCCCCGACCGGTCCGAAGAACAGAATGGTCGGACGAGTCCGCACCCCGTGGTCCTTCGTAAGAGTTTATGCTGAAGCAACTTAGGGCTGGAGGCTCTCCGAGTCAATCAGAGGAAGAAAGCCGCCGCCCCCACCATACCGTACAACGCCAGAAGTTGAGCGCCCTCGAACCAGTGGGATTCCCCGTCCAGCGTGATGATCGCCACCACCACGGTCGACACCGCCAGAGCCACCACTTCAAAGGGCGTGAATACCAGGTTGACCGGAACGTGGAGCACCAGGCCGGCCAGCACCAGTAACGGGGCCACCAGCAGCGCCACCTGGGTACTGGAGCCGAGTGCAATTTGTAGCGCCAGGTCGGTCTTGCCTGCTCGGGCAACGACCACCGCGGTCGCGTGTTCGGCGGCGTTCCCGATGATCGGAATGATGATCAGGCCGAGAAAGGTCTGGGAAAGCCCGAGGGTAACCGTCACGCCTTCGACCGCGTGGACCAGCAATTCCGATTCCACGACCACACCCGCGGTCGCGAGCGCAAGGACAAGCACGGCCTTGCCCATGCCCCAGGTCGCCCCGTGCGGCGTTGCGTTGGGATCGACGCCGAACATCGTCTTGTGGGTGTGGAGCGAAAACAGGAGTGAGAGCCCGTAGGTCGCCGCGAGGATGACGGCCACCGCCTCGGACAGTTGCAGCTCGGTGAAGGCCAGCCGCCCGGTCTGGGTGGCGGGATGCACGCTGTGGAACAGAGCCGGAAAAATCAGTCCGACCACGGCGAGTGCCAGCATGGCCGAGCTCATACCCGCCGAGGTCCGATTGAAGCGGAGGATCGGCGTCCTGACGCCACCGGCCACCAGGGAGAGTCCGAGGATCAGGAGCAGGTTTCCGAGAATGCTCCCGGTGATGGATGCCTTGACCAGGTCCACCAGCCCGGCACGCAACGCCACGATCGCGATGATCAACTCGGCCGCATTGCCGAAAGTAGCGTTCAGCAGGCCACCGATGGTGGGACCCGTCTGCTCGGCGATCTGTTCGGTGGCCCGTCCCATGAGCCCGGCCAGCGGGAGCACGCCGAGACAGGCAACGATGAATACCAGCAGCGGCGAAGCATGTTGCAGGCTGAGTATGATGCTCGCGGGAATGGCCAGCAGCAGCAGCAGCGACGACGCCCGGAACCGCCGATTCCCGGAGCGCCCCTTGGTGCGGGACCGGTCCAGGTGCGGAGGAAGCCGTCGCTCGGTCTTGGGTGGATCGTCGTCGACGGGCGGAGCGGCCGCCGGCGCCGGGCGACGTTCGCGCTTGGGCCGAGGGGCTTCCGGGGGTGGCTCGGGCCGGACCGCGCGGGCCGGCTTCTGCGGTGGCGCCTTGGCGGCCGGCTTGGGCGGGCGATCGGGCTCCGTCGCCTTCCGAAGCTCCTGCAGGTTGACGCCGCGACGGCCCAGCACGCTGGCCACCCGCCCCTTGGGGGCCCGCAGCAGCACCGCGAGGAGGTTGCCGTCGGCGCGTTCGGCGTCGGCCACGGCCCGCTCGGCAAAACGGCTGAGCGGCGGCGGCGTGGCCGCGCCCGGTTCGGCCGCGGGAAGCCCGGTCAGCAACTCTTCCGCGAGGCCG
>DASYPZ010000241.1:0-10008 GCA_036006105.1 Gemmatimonadales bacterium
CTTCCGATGGATTTTATGCGGTCTACGTACCCGGCGCAGTTACGCTGGAGGGTTTGGACTCAGCGATCGTCATCCTGAAGCACCAGCCATTAGTCACCATGGCGACCTACTCTGCGAGAATGCGAAGCTTCGACCTCCGCCCAGTCGAAGGCGTCGATCCCTCGAAAGCACTCTGGACCCCGCGGGTTACCAGGCCTGGGTCGGTACCGACTTGGGGGCCGGGAGCGAACGTAGATAGGTCACCAGCTTCCAGACGATCGGCGGGGTGAGGGTTCCACCGAACGCCGGCATCCCGTGCGGTCTGCCGTAGTAGATCGATTGAAACACCGCCGCGTCGCTCCCACCGTAAATCCAGCGGCCATCGCTCAGACTGGGGCCCACCCAGCCGGTGGCGCCGCCGCCGTGGCACCCGTCGCAATTCATCGAGGCGAAGAGCTTTTCCCCCTCGCTGATCGAGGCCGCCTGACCCGCATATGGATTCACCGGGCTCACACCGGGGGGCAGTTTCCCTTCGGCGAGCACGTGCTGATCGTAGCGGACCGCCAGCCGGATGGAGTCGGGCCGAGCGGCGGGGGCGCTGTCGGGGACCACGGCGGCCGGCTTGCCGGAGGTACATCCGGCGGCCAGTACCACGAGCGCGGCGGCGATCCTCATAGCGCGAAGATCCAGACCATCCCGCCCTGGCTGGTGTAGCGGGCGAGGTCTTTGACGAAGTCGGCGGGATCCCGCACATCGGCGGGGTCATCGGCGCGCAGGTCCCCGGACAGAAGCGACCAGTCGCCGCCGATGCCGGCGTAGACCGCCAGGTACTGTTTCCCGTCGGCGCCGGTGAAGGTGATCGGCGCCGCCACCACGCCGGACCCGACCTTGAACTTCCACAGCACGGCGCCGGTCGTGGCATTGACCGCCTTGAGCCAACCATCCAGCGTGCCGTAGAACACCAGCCCGCCGCCGGTGGTGAGCACCCCGCTCCAGACCGGATACTTCTCCTTGATCTCCCAGACCCGCTTGCCCAGAGCCGCGTCCCACGCGATGAACGCCCCCATGTTGCCGCCGGGTCCGGCGACGTAGGGCGTGTTGGCGCCGATGAACGGGGTGCCCCGGATCCTGGCCCGGACATCGGCCTGGTAGTCCATGCAGAGATTGACGGTGGACAGGTAGAACAACCCGGTGCGCGGAGAGTACGCGGCGGGCGAGGCCGGGCTCTTCCCGCCTTCCAGGCTGGGGCAGATGTACTTCACGTTGCCCTTGCTCGCCCCGGTGAATTTGCTCGAATCCAGTATCGGTCGCCCGCTGACCAGGTCGACCCGCCTGGCCCAGTTGAGGCTCACGAACGGCTCCGCCACCAGCACTTCGCCGTTGGTACGGTCGATGGTATAGGCGAATCCGTTCTTGTCGAAATGCACCAGCACCTTGCGCGGCTTTCCGTGGACCGTGAGGTCCGCCAGGATCATCTCCGCGTTGGAGTCGTAGTCCCAGTTGTCGTGCGGGGTGAACTGGTAGGCCCACACCAACGAGCCGTCTCCCGGGTGCCGGGCCAGCACGCTGTTGGTCCACTTGTTGTCGCCGGGGCGCTGCTCGGGATTGTAGGGCCCGGGATTGCCGACGCCATAGTAGACCAGGTCGAGCGCGGGATCGTAGGAGAACCATCCCCACACCGGGGCGCCCGCCTTCTTCCAGATGTCCGGGGGCCAGGACGAGAGCCCCAGGTCGCTCCCCTTGTCGTAGAACGGCTTGAAGTCACCCGGGCGCACCAGCATGTCGGCGTCGGAACCCTCGTTGTACGCCGTCCACGCCACCTTGCCGGTCGTCAGGTCGAGCGCCCTGGTCCAGCCGTGGATCCCGAACTCGCCGCCGGACGGCCCGACGATCACCCGGTCCTTGACGACGAACGGCGCCATCGGCGTGGTCTCGCCGTCGGTGAGGACGGCGACTTTGGTGTTCCAGAGCTCCTTGCCGGTGGCCGCGTCGACGGCGATGGTGTGCCCGTCCAGCGTGTTATAGACGACCTTGCCGCCGGCATAGAAGGCACCGCGGTTGATGGCGTCGCAGCAGGCAATGCCCAGGGCATTGGGATCGACGTTGGGACGGTATTTCCATTTGAGGGGGTAGGACGGCAGCGTCAGATCGAAGGCGTACAGCACGTTCGGGTAGGGTGTCACCACATACATGGTGTTGTTCACGACCAGGGGCTGTCCCTCGTGTCCCCGGAGCACGCCGGTCGAGAAATTCCACACCGGTTTGAGCCCGGCGACGTTGTCCGGAGTCAGCTGTGCCAGTGCGCTGAACCTGGTGGCGGCGAAATCCTTCCCGGGCATGGTCCAGCGCCCGTCGTCCGGCGAGGTCTGGGCCGATCCGATGACCGGCGTTGCCAAGAGAAGAACGAGGGCGGCTGCTCTCATTCGACCAATGTGCGGCTCCCGCGCGAGACCGACAAGCTCTGACTCGGCGCTGCAATCCGAACCTGCTGCGGGCGAGACGGGACCGAAAATCGGTCCATGCGGCCAAGCCCATGCGATAGTGTCCCAAATCTCCGCTCGGTCGTCCCCCCCATTGTTCCATTAAAACGCGCTAACCCGGGAGACTTGCTCTGGACGGCGTGTCACCCACATCGAACGGCCCCAAGGCCGAGCGACCATATCTAGGGAGAGAAGGTCTATGCGACACAGAGGAAAGATCCTGCTCGCGCTCGCCGGCGCGCTCGTGGCTGGTCCGGTCGCCGCGCAATCGGGCGGCACCGTGGAACTCGGCGCATTCGGTCGCTGGACCCGGTTCGGGGAACCGCTCGCGACCGATATCCTCAACAAGCTGCCCGCCGAAGAGCATGCCATCGGCGGCGGTCTCCGGTTCGGCGTATTCCTCTTCCGCAACTTCGAGATCGAGGCCGACGGGAGTTACGCCAAGGCCGATGCCGCGGGGGGCGGGAAGGTCCGTCTGATCCCGATCCATGCCGGCCTGACCTACAATTTTCCGATCGGCGGCAAGAGCGCCTTCTTCCTGGGCGGCCGCTTCGTGCACAACATGTACGGCGAGGACGCCGACTATAAGGACAATGGGTTCGGCGGCGTCGGCGGGTTCCGGTTCGGTCCGGTCCGCCTCGCGGCGACCTATGACATGATGAAGAAGGACCTGCCCGGCCACGCGAAGTACCACAACTTCGGCATCGAGGCGGGCCTGAGCGCGCTGCTCGGCGGGTGCAACAAGAAGGCGGACGGCGTCGCGGTGACCCCCTCGACCGCCACGCTGGATCGGGGCGAGCGGGCGACCTTCACCGCCACGGCGACCCGTTGCGGCAAATCGCGCGACGTGACCTGGACCGCCACCGGCGGGAACATCACCGCGACCGGTGAATACACCGCGGGCCAGACCCCCGGCAACTACACCGTGACGGCCACCGAGCCCAAGAGCGGGCTCAGCAGCACTGCGTCGGTGACGATCAAGGCGCCGCCGCCGCCCCCGCCGCCGCCGCCGCCGGCTCCCACGCTGTCCCGGATCGACCTGACTCCGGAACATGCCCGGCTCAAGCCCAAGGAGACGGTGACGTTCACGGTCAACGGCATCAACAGCGATGGGTCCACCACGGCGATGCCAAACTGCACGCTGACGGCGACCGGCAACGCGACCCAGAACGGCAACACCTTCAGCTGGCCCACGTATGGCAACTACACGGTCTCCGCGAGCTGCGGTGGCATGACGGATCAGTCCACCGTCGAGGTCCCGCTGGAGGTCGTCATTTTCGGGGCCAATTTCGAGTTCAACAAGGACAAGCTGACTCGCGCGGGAATGGATAGCGTGCGGGCGGCGGCGGACTCGCTCAAGAAGTATCCCGATATCAAGGTCCGGCTGGCCGGCCATGCCGACTTCGTCGGTTCGGACGCTTACAACTGCAACCTCTCCTGGCGGCGGGTGCATACCGTCCACCACGCGCTCAATTCGTTCGGGATTCCGGACGAGCGGTTCAGCGCGATCGAAGGGTTCGGAGAGGCTTATCCGGTTCCGGACGATCAGGTCCCGCAGGCCTGGAAGGATCTGAATGCCCAGCGGCACGACAAGGGTAAGTGGTGGGATCGGCGAGTGGACATCACCTCGGCGGAGAACAGGGGCATGACCGCCTGCGCCGAACCGAAGGGCGCCCACTGAGCCGGATGATGGCCTAGCGAATTCGGCCACCAGGCCGAAACAGCAGGAGGATGCGCGGCGCCAGCAGTCAGGGCGCCGCGTTTCTGCTGCCCCCAACGGCAGCCGGCGCGGGCCAGGATGGCAGGAGGAGGGATTCGGGCCATGGCGGGATCCCGCCCGTCTCCTAACCCGCTCTTCCGGCGATGGTTGCGGCGACGGATTCTCGGTCGCTGAAGGGCATGCGCCTTGCCCCTTCCAACCGGCATGACACACTACTCGAAAACCCGGATCGTCCTCGGCCTCCTGGTGGCGGTGTTGCGTCCCGGCGTCGCCTCGGCTTCGACTCTCGATCACCCGGCCGATCAGGCGGTGCGTCTGCCTGCCCCGCCGGCCCCTCCCCCCGACCCGCTCCCCCCGCCCGAAGTGATCCCCGGCGGGATCTCCGAGGAAGTCTGGCACCACGCCCTGAGCGCCCTGAAGGAAGCGGCGGTGGAGGGCAAGTCGACGCGGCCGGTGCTCACGGTGATCGATTACAGCCGCCCGGCCACCGAGAAGCGATTGTGGGTGGTGGACGCCATCGACCATCATCTGCTCGCCACCGACTATGTCGCGCACGGCTATGGGTCGGGCGACGCCGTCGAGGCCACCAGATTCTCGAACCGGGACGACAGCCACGAATCCAGCCTCGGCACTTTCGTGACCGGGGAGGTGTTCTACGGTGTGCGGGGTCGCTCGCTCCCGCTCATCGGGCTCGAGCCCGGGATCAACGACAACGCGTACCAGCGCGGTCTCCTGATCCACGGCACGCCGACCGTGAGCGCGGCCCGGGCTTCGAAGGGAACCCAGGGCGTGACCGAAGGCTGCGCCGGAGTACCCAGCGCCTCCGCGAAGCGGCTGATCAAGCTGATCGGAGCCGGCTCGGTGGTGTTCGTGTGGTACCCGGACCCCCTGCTGCTCGCCAAATCGGAGTTCCTGGATCACCAGGAAGTCGGCGAGCGACTGGCCGGCACCATGGAATAACGCGTACCTTCGAGGCGTGAAGCTCCTCCGCCTCGACTATCTGCTGCACCGCTGGCTGGGCACCTGCCTCGGCGCCCTGGTATTCGTCTGGTTCGCCAGCGGCATCGTGATGGCGTATTACCCCTATCCCTCCATTCCCGAATCGCGGGAGCTGCATGCCCTGCGTCCCTTCGCTCCCGACAGCGGCCTGATCGGCTTTTCGGCCGCCTGGTCGGCGGCGCAGCGCGCGATGGCCGTCACGGGAGATCGGCGCGAGCTGGTGCGGGGCCGGTTGCAGCAACTGGGCACGTCGCCGGTCTACCAGTTCCAGCTCGAGAATGGAGTCCCGATCGCGCTGGTCGATGCGCGCACCGGCACCGTGCTCTCGCCGATCGATTCCCGGCTGGCGGAGACGTCGGCCCGCGCGCTGGTGCCCGGCGACATCCGGGCCACCCGCATCGAGCTGCTCCATAGCGCCGATCACTATATGCTGGACGTGGCCTATGCGCCCCAGTTTCCGGCCTGGCGGGTGCGCTTCGACGATCCCGGGCTGACCGCGGTCTATGTCAACGCCCGGGGCGGAAACCCCTTCGGCGTGGTGACGCGCTTCACCCGGCTCACCACCTGGACCGGCACCGTCCCGCACTGGTTCTACTTCATCTGGCTGTATGATCGCCCTGGACTCTGGAGCGCGGCCTTCGTGGTGGCGGGGTCGGGAATCCTGGGGCTGGCCCTGACCGGCATCGTCTGGGGCTTCTATCACCTGGCTCGGGGCAAGACCTACCGGGGCATCTCGAAGTGGCACCACTTCTCCGGGATCGGATTCGGATTCCTGGTGCTGACCTGGACCGCGAGCGGGTTATACCAGAACTTCGGAGCGGGTAGTGGGCCGGGGAGCGGCCAGGCGGCGCGGATTCGGGGCGGGCCCACCAGGTGGACCGCGGTCCAGGTGCCGGAGTGGCAGGCGCTGGCCCGGCTGCGCCAGACCGATTCCACTGCGCTGGTGCCGTCCGCTGTGGACCTGGTCCAGCTCGACGGGCACCCCGGCTATCAGTTCTTCTTTTCGGAGGGACGTTCTCTATGGGTCGATGCCGAGAGCGGGGCGCCGCGCGGGGAGCTCACCGAGCCGGAGGTACGCCGAGCCGCGGCGCTCGCCATGGAGTCATCCGATCCGCCTCGGGCGATCGAGCGGCTGTCCCGCTATGACGAGTACTACTACGTCCGTCATGGCCGGGAGATGCATCTGCCGGTTTGGCGAATTTCCTTCGCCGACCGCGAGGCTTCACGCCTGTACCTCGACCCGGTGAGCGGCACGCCATTGGCCTTCGTCGGGCGAGCCGCGAGGCGGGCCCGATGGCTCCGGGACGCGGTCCACAGTCTCGATCTTCCGGCGCTCAACAACCGGCGCCCGCTCTGGGATCTGGTCATCCTGCCGTTGCTCGCCTGCGGACTGGTGTTGTCGGGGACGGGGGTATGGCTGGCGCTGCGTCGGTGGCGACGGAGCTGATAGGTATTCTCAGCGTCGATAGACGACCCCTCCCTTCATCACGAAGACCACCCGCCGCACCGCGGTCAGATCGGTCAGCGGATTCCCCTCCAGCGCGATGATGTCCGCCTGATATCCCGGCGCGATCGTCCCGATCTCCTGGCCCAGCCCCAGCGATTCCGCCGCCAGTGAATTCGCGGACACCAGCGCCGCCATGGGAGTCTGGCCGCACTTCTCGACCCGCCCGATGAACTCCTCGGCGTTGTGTCCATGGGCGCCCGCGGTGGCGTCGGTGCTGAACACCATCTTGATGCCCGGGGTATGGACCCCGGCGCGGCAGATCGCGTAATCGAGGGGAAGGTCCCGCGCCATGATCGCGAATCCTTCTTCGCTGTAGTTGCCGGTGCCGAGGTAGCGGGCCTTGTTCTCCAGGTAGGACTGCACCACCAGGCCGACCTGGGGGCTGAAGTAGGCCCCTTGCTTCGCCACGACGGCGAGATCGGCGGAATCGGCGTAGGTGGCGTGCTCGATCTGGGAACACCCGGCCAGGGCCGCGGCGCGCACCGAGGAACGGTAGGCGTGGACCAGCGTCCGTAACCCGCGGGCCCGGGCCTCCCCGCACAGAACGGCGAGCTGCTCCTGAGTGAGTGTCGGCCCACCGCCCACCCGCTGGCTCTTCGAGGAGAAAATCTTGATCAGGTCGGCGCCCTGGTCGGCCCGCTCCCGCACCATGGCGCGCAGCTGGTCCGGCGATCCGGTCGAATCACCCCGGCCGATGATCGGCTCCAGCGAAGTCAGGATGCGGGGACCGGGGAGACCGCCGTTCCGGATCGCGTCCCGCAGAGCCTTGTCGGACGCCTCCCCGATGCTCTGGACGGTGGTGAAGCCGGCCCGGAGGGTATTCCAGGCGTTGAGCGCGCCGCCCAGCGCGGCTTCCTCCGGGCGCTCCCGCTCCGTGGCGATCCGTCCGTCGCGCCCGAAGTGGGAGCCGATGTGCACGTGGGTGTCGATCCAGCCCGGCAGCACGGTGTAGCCGCGCAGATCGTAGGTCACCCCGGCCGAGCCGGCACCGGGGTCCACGTGGGTGATCTTCCCGCCCTCGACCACGATGCGAGTTGCTCCCAGCTCCTTGCCCCGTCCGTCCAGTACCCGGCCGGCCAGGATGACGATGGGCCCCTTGGGCGGCGCCGGGGCGGGCTCGGCGGCGACCTGGAGGAGAAATCCGAGGCCCAGGAGCACGGGATGCATCGCGGCTCTCCGGGGACTACGGCTTCTTCTTCTGGGGATCGTCCGCCGGATTCACGTAGGTCAGCACGAACGGACCCATGGCCGTCACCTCGACCGTCGTCGCGGTCTGGGCCCTGGCGTAGTGATGCTCGTTCGCGGGGATCGAGCCCTTGTCACCGACCTTCATCGCCTTGGTCGCCTTGATATCGACCTTGTCGCCCATCCCGACCAGGAAGGTTCCCTGCTTCACCACGACCGCCTCGTCCGTGGGATGAAAATGCGGGGCGATGGTGTAGCCGGCCGGCATCTTGAGCTGGATCGTGAACATGGCGGCCTGGGAGGGGTCTCCGCTGACCACGGCCATCTTGGCGCCCTTGGGGAAGACGGCGGGCGCGTCGTTCCAGACCAGCGGCTTCTGGGCGGACAGACCCGCCATGGGGATCAGGAACAGGCCAAGCGAAACGAACGGGAGTCGCATATTTCCCTCCGGAAGAGTTGGTGGGTGGTGTCGAGCGGGATAAAAGTGGGTGGAAACGCGATTTGTCGCCAGCGGGGTGACTTCTTTCCGGCGGCTCAGCCGCCGGAAAGGAGTCAATCCCCCGCACCCCGAACCGTTACAGGGTACCGGCGCTCACCGGCCGACTTCGGCCGGGACGCCCTCGTACGCATCCCTGAGCGCGGCGAGGTCGAGCTTCCGCATGGTGAGGACCGCCGCCATCACGCGGTCGGACCGGGCAGGGTCGTCGTCCTTCAGCAGCTCGTCCAGCTCGGCGGGCACGATCTGCCAGGACAGGCCGTACTTGTCCTTGAGCCAGCCGCAGACGCTCGGGGTGCCGCCCTCGCTGAGCCGGTCCCAGTAATAGTCGATCTCCTCCTGGTTCTTGCACTCGACCGCGAAGGAGACCGCCTCGGTGAAGGGAAACTGGGGTCCGCCGTTCAACGCGACGAATTTCCGGTCGTCCAGTTCGAACTCCACCGTCAAGACCGATCCCTTGGCGCGGCCCGAGGCCTGGGCGGCGGATGGGCCGTAGTGGGTGATGTTGCCCAGCTTGCTGTGCTTGAATACCGAGGTGTAGAATCGGGCCGCCTCTTCGGCCTGATGGTCGAACCAGAGGAATGGCGTGATTCCTTTCATGTGATCCTCCTGGATGGCGTGGGGAGCGGACGGGCCGCTCACCCCCTGTAGACGACTCAGGACCTCGAGATGAGACGGGGTCTCACAATCGGTCAGCAGGATCGTCTAGCTGAGCCGATACCCCGCCCCGCGAACCGTCACGATGTACCGCGGCGATTTCTGGTCGTCACCCAGCCGCTGGCGCAGCGCGGCCAGATGGGTCTCCACCGTCCGGCTCTCGATGCCGGCGGCGTAGCCCCACACTTCCCGAAGCAGCTCGGCTCGCGACACCACCCGGCCCCGGTGCCGGACCAGCGCGGCGAGGAGGTCGAACTCCTTGGGCCGGAGGTTGAGCGTCTCGGCGCCCTGCCGAACCACCCGGGCCGCGAGGTCGACGCTGAGATCCCCGATGGTGACCGGGGCGGGTACCGCCGTCCCCACCCCGCCCCGCTTGAGCAGGGCCCGGACCCGGGCCAGGATCTCCCGTAACCCGCACGGCTTCACGATGTAGTCGTCGGCGCCGAGCCCGAAGCCGCGCAGCTTCTCCTCCTCGGTGCCCAGCGCCGTCATCACCAGCACCGGCATGCCCAGCCCCTGGTCCCGCATCCGCTGCAGCACGGTGAAGCCGTCCATGGCCGGGAGCATGAGGTCGAGTACCACCAGGTCGGGGCGAGCCAGGCCGGCCTGCTGGAGACCCTCGCTGCCGGTCGCCGCGATCCGGACGGTGTAGCCCTCGCGCTCCAGGTTCGCCTTGAGGGTCGCGGCGTAATCCCGGTTGTCTTCGATCAGGAGGATCGCGCTCACCGGGCACCGTCCGTCGGCGCGATCGGCAGCGACAGGATCGCGCGGGTTCCTCGCGGATGGCCATCTTCCAGCCAGACCTTCCCCCCCGATGCCCGGGCGATCTGCGCCACGACCGCGAGCCCGAGACCCGAGCCGGTGCGCTCGGAGCTCTGGTCGCGCGAGAGCCGCTCATAGGGCTCGAAGAGCCTGGCCCGCTCCGCCGGCGGGATCCCGGGGCCGTCGTTGTCCACGTATAAATGGATGGAGTCCCCCGAAGACC
>DASYPZ010000242.1:0-15662 GCA_036006105.1 Gemmatimonadales bacterium
ACCGGCTCTACTATGCCCGCGATCCGTACGAGGCGCTTGCGGGGGCGGATGCCCTGGTCATCGTGACCGAATGGCTGGTGTACCGCAATCCCGACTTCGACCGGATGCGCTCGCTCCTGGCCGCACCGCTGATCTTCGACGGCCGAAATCTCTACGACCCTGAACGCATGCTCCGGCTCGGATTCGAATACCACGGCATCGGCCGGAGGCGGGGATGAGACTTCTGGTGACCGGCGCGGCGGGATTCCTGGGCTCGCACCTGACCGACCGCCTGCTGGCCGAGGGACACGACGTGCTCGGCTATGACAACCTGATCACCGGGTCCCGGGAAAATTTGGCGCACCTGGACGGCAACCGTCGCTTCAGGTTTGTCCGCCAGGACGTATCGCAGCCGTTCGCGATCAAGGGACCGCTCGACGGGATTCTGCATTTTGCTTCGCCGGCGAGCCCGCCCGACTATCAGCGCTGGCCCATCGAGACGCTGATGGTCGGGAGTTATGGCACCCACCGGTGCCTGGCCCTCGCCGCGGAGAAAGGAGCCCGGTTTCTCCTGGCGTCGACCTCCGAGGTCTACGGCGATCCGGTTCAGCATCCCCAGACCGAGAGCTATCGCGGCAATGTGAATCCGGTCGGGCCCCGCGCGATGTACGACGAGGCCAAGCGCTTCGGCGAGGCGATCACTTCCTCATTCCATCGCACCTACGGCACCGACACCCGGATCGTGCGGATCTTCAATACCTACGGGCCGCGGATGCGTCCCGAGGATGGCCGGGTGGTGTCCAACTTCATTGTGCAGGCGCTCCGCGGCAGGCCGATCACGATCTACGGCGACGGGAGCCAGACCCGGTCCTTCTGCTATGTCTCGGACCTCATCGAGGGCATTTATCGCCTCTTCCAGAGCGACTACCACGATCCGGTGAATGTGGGCAACCCATCGGAGTTCACAGTGAAGCAGCTGGCGGAGCGAGTCAAGGAATTGACCGGGAGCAAGGCGCCGATCATTTTCGAGCCGCTTCCGGACGACGACCCCAAGGTTCGGCAACCGGATATTGCGCAGGCCCGCACCCGGCTGGGATGGACCCCGAAGGTGGCGCTCCAGGAAGGCCTCTCCTCGACCATCGAGCATTTCCGCAAAATCGTCTTAAGCTGATCCCTCCATTATCTTTAACGGTTCACTCCGGGCGTGGTTCCGGGGGGGCCGTGTGTGGCCTCCAAACCCGCCTGGAACCTGCCGACCCGAGCCACGGACGGAGCGGAATGCAGATCAGCGCGGACCATCTGCTTGCCCAGGCGCGCGAGCGCTTTGCCGTGCAGGACTATTACGGGACGGTTCATTTGCTGGAGGAAGTCATCGCGAGTGGACGAAGCTTCGCCGATGCGCATCATCTACTTGGGCTCTCGCTGGCCCTGCTGGGACAACGGGAGCAGGCCCTGACTGAATTCGAGCGGGCGCTGGCGCTCAATCCTCGCTACATCGAAGCCAGCATTCATCGCGGTATCCTGCTCAACGAGCTGGGGCGGGGAGCGGAAGCCGAGCAGGCGTTTCGGGACGCGGCGGCGCATGGACAGCCTCAGGTCGGTGGCTTCTCCCGTCCGGTGGCGGCGAGACTGGCCAACCAGCACGCCGAGCTGGGGGACGCTTACGCCGATGCGGGCGCGACCGCGGAAGCGATCGACGAATACCGCCGGGCCGTGATTCTCGGGCCGGCCTTCCACGATCTGCGCTACAAGCTCGCCCGGCTGCTGCTGGAGGCGGGTCGTCCCCTGGAAGCCCGTGAAGAGCTGGAGCGGATCCTGTCCGAGCATGGCGACTTTCTCGATGCCATGGCCTCGCTCGGGCTGGCGCACTATCTCGCGGGCGATGCGTCGTCGGCGCGTGAGGTCTGGGCCCGATGCCAGGCCCGTCGTCCGAACAACGCACGGGTCGAAGCCTATCTCGCCATGGCGGGGCGGCTTCCCGGATGATCCGATCGATCGTGGCTACCGCACTGCTCGGAGGCGCCTGCAGCACGGCTGCCGCCGACCACGAGCGCCTGGGAGACCGGGCCTACCGGGAAGGCCGCTATGCGGACGCGATGGCCGAGTACAAGTCCGCGCAGAAGAGCGGGACAGAGACCCGGGTCTGGGCCAAACTGGGTGGCGCCGCGCTGCACAACCACGCCCTCGCCACGGCGATTACGGCGTTCTCGGCGCTGGAGACCGCCGATCCCTCGCGATCCGCCGAAGCCGCGGCCGGCCTCGAGCGCGCGGCCCATCTGGCGGAGCGGGGCGGGGCGACCGACCTGGTCAACCTCGCCGGGGCGGTCCGCGCCCTCAGGACGGTAGCGCCGGGGCGGCCGCTGGGACGATTCGCGCTCGCGCCCGCAGTCGGTCTGCCGGCCCAGGAAGCACTGGGCGCCCTGCCGGCGGCGATCGCCTCCGCGCAAGACGGACGCGCCGTCGACTCGCTGCTGGTGGCGTTGGGCAACGCCCAGCGGGTCACCACCGCCTGCGAGACCGCCACGCGTACCCTGCAGACGGCGCTCCGGCGCACCCGGGATCCGGGACTGCGGGCCAGTGCGTCGGGAGGAGTCAGCGCCTGCGCCCTTCGTCTCGGCCTGGACGCCCTCGCGGGGGACCAGGCGGAGACCGCGGAGCAGTGGTTCGAGGCCGCGATTGCGGCCGCGGCCGCGACCCCCTCGGGCTGGCGGGCCCAGATCGGCCTGGGTGATGCACGCCTCAGCCAGGGGGATGTCCTGGGCGCGGCGATCGCGTACCAGGCGGTGGTCTCCGCCACCGGGGTGCCGGATTCCCTGGCCAAACTGGCCACGGGAAAGCTCAATGCGCTTGGCGGCGCGACGCCGCCGATGCTGGAGGAGTTGCGTTGAAGAATCTGTCCCGACTCGCGCTGCCGATCGCCCTCGCTGGACTCATGGGTTGCCACGGGCACCGGGCCACCGATGGGCCGGCGCCGAAGCGTCTGGCGCCGATGGCGCCGGACTCGCTGTGGAATCTGGCGGAGCGGGCGTTCAATCATGGGAAGTGGGGCGCCGCCCAGAAACAGTTCGACCTCCTGGGACCGCTCCTCACCACCACCGACCCCAGGTACCTGAGGATGCATTTCTTCCTCGGCGAGATCCTGTTCGCCCAGGGAAACCAGCTGCAGGCGGTGCGGGAGTTCCGGCGAGTGGCCGACGAGCGCCCCGAGGATCCCCTCGCGCCCGAGGCGTTGCTCCGGGCCGGCGACGCCTATGCCGATTTGTGGCGCCGGGCCGAGCTCGATCCGACCTATGGGGAGACTGCGAGAACGGTCTACCAGGAAGTGGCGACCCGATATCCCAATACCCCGGCGGCCGCGCGGGCCGGCCTCAGGGTGACGGAGCTGGCGGAGAAATTTGCCGCCAAGGAGTACAAGAGCGCGCTCTTCTACTTCAAGTTCAAGGCGGATGACTCGGCGATCCTGATGTTTCGCGGCCTGATCGCGAACTACCCGCGATCGAAGGTGGTTCCGGGTGCGCTCGAGCACCTGGTACGCTCCTATCAACGCCTGGGCTATGCCGAGGACGTGAAAGAAACCTGCGCCTACATCGCGCAGTATCATCCCGACCCCGCCGGGCCCCTTCGGCTCTGTCCCCCCACCCCCGCTGCCACCCCGGGCGGGTCCGGAGTGCCGGAGCAGCATTAGGTGCGAATCGGAATTTTCGGCGGCTCGTTCGATCCGATTCATCACGGGCATCTGATCGCGGCCGCCTCGCTGGGAGAAGCGCTCGAGCTGGACGAGGTCCGGCTGGTGGTGGCCGGCCGCCAGCCGCTCAAGAACACGGGCCACGGCGCCGCCGCCGAATATCGCGCCGCCATGGTGGAGCTGGCCGTTCGGGGCTCGACTCGGCTGACCGCGAGTCGGGTGGAAGTGGCCCGGGCCGGGCCGTCCTATACGGTGGACACGCTGCGCGGTTTTCGCGCGGAGCGGAAGGACGCCGAGCTGGTGCTCCTCCTGGGTGCGGACGCGGCAAAGGAGCTGCCCCGCTGGCACCAGGCTGACGCGATTCGCGATCTGGCACAGATCGAGGTCTTCGAGCGGGAAGGTCAGAGCGGCGCACGGCTGGTGCCGCGGGTGGACATTTCGTCCACCGAAATCCGGGCCCGGGTTCGCCTGGGCCGGTCCATCCGATACTGGGTGCCGGACGCCGTGGCGGAATACATCGCCGCGCATCGGCTCTACCGGCACGAACAAGCATCCGGGCAGGAAGAATAGGAACGCATGATCAAGACGATGGTGGAAAAGGTCTTCGGAACCCGGCAGGCGCGCGAGGTCAAGCGCCTGATGCCGGTCGTGCTCCAGATCCATGAGCACGAGAAACGGCTGTCGGGCCTGAGCGAGGACGAGCTCAAGGGCCAGACCGCCCGGTTCCGGGCCGTGATCGCGGAACGGACCGGCGCGCTGAAGGAGGAGCTGGCGGAAGTGCGACGCGCCAAGCACCACTGTGAGGATCCGACCGAGCGGATGGCGCTGGAGCACCGGGCCCACGCGGTGGAAACGCAGTACAAGGAGGCCCTCAAGCTCGTCCTCGACGAGATCATGCCCGAGGCCTTCGCCACGGTGCGCGAGGCCACCCGCCGCCTCATGGGTACCACGGTGATGGTGACGGGGCACGAGCTGGTCTGGGACATGGTGCCCTACGACGTCCAGCTGATCGGGGGCATCGAGCTGCACCGGGGCCGGATCGCGGAAATGGCCACCGGTGAGGGCAAGACCCTGGTCGCCACGCTGCCGCTCTATCTCAACGCCCTGGCGGGACGGGGCGCGCACCTGGTCACCGTCAACAACTACCTGGCTCGGCGCGACTCGCAGTGGATGGGACACATCTACAAGTACCTGGGACTCACGGTCGGCTGCATCGACGATACCGAGCCGTCCTCCCCGGCCCGGCGCGAGGCCTACAACGCCGACATCACCTACGGGACCAACAACGAGTTCGGGTTCGACTACCTCCGCGACAACATGGTGTTCTCGCTGGATCAGCGGGTCCAGAGGGACTACGCCTACGCGATCGTGGACGAGGTCGACTCGATCCTGGTCGACGAGGCCCGCACCCCGCTGATCATCAGCGGCCCGGTGGGCAACGACGGCGACGAGAAGTACACGATTTTCAATCGTCCGGTCGCGGACCTGGTCCGCCGGCAGACCGCGGTGGTCAACCAGCTCATGGCGGAAGCCGAGCCGCTGCTCACCGGCGAGAAGACCAAGGAAGACGCCGGGGCCAAGCTGTTCCAGGCGCAGCTCGGCATGCCCAAGAACAAGAAGCTGCTCAAGCTCCTCAACGAGACCGGCGTCAAGCAGCTGGTGCAGCGCGCCGAGCTGGACTACATCGCCGACCGGAAGCTGCCGACCCGGCAGCAGCGGATGCGCGGGCTCGAGGAATCGCTTTACTACGTGCTCGACGAGAAGGGCCACTCGGTTCACCTCACCGATCGGGGCGCGGCGGCGCTCTCGCCCGACGATCCGGAGATGTTCCTGGTTCCCGACATCTCCGAGGCCGTGCACCGGATCGACAAGGATCCCAGCCTCGGCGTTCCGGAAAAGCGGGCCGAGCGGCAGCGGGTCGAGGCGGAATACGCGGTCAAGAGCGAAAAGCTGCACATCATCCACAAGCTGCTGCAGGCCCATTCGCTCTACGAGAAGGACGTGGACTACCTGGTGCAGGACAACCAGGTCCTCATCGTGGACGAGTTCACCGGGCGAGTGCTGGCCGGGCGCCGCTGGTCCGACGGGTTGCACCAGGCGGTCGAGGCCAAGGAGGCGGTTCAGATCAAGGGCGAGACTCAGACTCTCGCCACGATCACCATCCAGAACTACTTCCGGATGTTCGACAAACTGGCCGGCATGACCGGCACCGCCGAGACCGAGGAATCCGAGTTCTACTCGATCTACGGGCTCGAGGTGGCGGTGATCCCCACCAACAAGCCGATCCGCCGGAGCGACCACACCGACCGGATCTACAAGACTCGGCGCGAAAAATTCAATGCGGTGCTCGACGAGGTGGAGCGGCTGCACACGCTGGGTCTGCCGATTCTGATCGGCACCACCACCGTAGATGTCTCGGAGACGCTCTCCAAGATGCTCAAGCGGCGGGGCATCCAGCACGAGGTGCTGAACGCCAAGTATCACGAGCGGGAAGCCGAGATCGTGGCCGGGGCGGGGCAGAAGGGCGCGGTCACCATCGCGACCAACATGGCCGGGCGCGGCACCGACATCAAACTGGGCAAGGACCTCGACCTGACCACCGAGGAAGCCGGGCTGCAGATCCTGGGCACCGAGCGGCACGAGTCGCGCCGGATCGACCGGCAGCTGCGGGGTCGGGCGGGGCGCCAGGGCGATCCGGGCGCGTCGCTCTTCTTCCTGTCGCTGGAAGACGATCTGATGCGGTTGTTCGGATCGGACCGGATCGCCCGATACATGGACCGGACCGGCGCCGAGGAGGGCGAGGTCATCACCGGCAAGCTGGTGATGGTGGCCATCGAGTCGGCCCAGAAACGGGTCGAGCTGCAGAATTTCCAGTCCCGGAAGCGGCTGCTCGAGTACGACGATGTCATGAACCAGCAGCGGGAGGTCGCCTACTCCCTCCGGCTGTTTGCCCTGGAACGCGGCGAAGAGCTCAAGGCCGAGGCGCGGCTCATGATCTCGAGCGCGCTGGAGCACGCGGTCCGCAAGTTCCTGGAAGACGCCGAGCGGCCGGAGGACTGGGACCGCAAGGGCCTGGTCGACGCGCTGACGCTCCAGTTCCTGGTCGCCCCGGAGGCGATCGGGAATCCGGCCGAGACCAAGGACCTGTCCGCGGTCATCAAGGCCGCGGTGGCCGAAGGCGAAGCGGCGTTCCATCGCAAGGTGGAATACCTGCAGGAGTTCGGGAAGGGCATTGGGGTCGCGGACGTGGACCAGCAGGTGCTCTCGCAGGTGACCCTCGCGGTCATCGACGAGAAGTGGAAGGACCACCTCTACGACCTCGATTTGCTGCGCAACGCGATCCAGTATCGCGCCTACGGCCAGAAGGACCCGCTGGTCGAGTACAAGAAGGAAGCGTACGAGATGTTCGAGGACCTGATGCGGGATATTCAGGCCACCTTCACCGAGCGCTACCTCAAGATTCAGGTGAGTGCCGAGCCTCCACGGCAGGCGCCGCCCCCGCCACCGATTCCGACGCCGAGGCGGGGGGCCGACGAGCTGTTTTCGGGACCGGCACGGACCAGCACCGGACCGATGGGGGCGCCGCCGCCGCCTCCCCGGGTGGAGACCTCGCTGGGACGGTTAGCCCCGTCGCCGAGCGGGGTCCCCACCGTAGGCCGGAACGACCCCTGCCCCTGCGGGTCGGGCAAGAAGTACAAGAAGTGCCACGGGGTGGGGGCGTAAGCCCCCGCCTGCGTGATCTCGGCCCTCTCCTGGGCCGCCCGGCCGCCTAAGCTGGTGCATGGGTTCCCCCGCCGTCCTTCATTCGGCTCCCCCGGACCGTCCCCGCGAGCGCCTCTGGGCGCACGGGGCGCAAGCATTGACCGCCTCTGAGCTTTTGGCGATTCTGTTAGGGACGGGGGGGCGGGGCACCACCGCGGTCGAGGTCGCGACCCAGCTGTTGTCCCCGGCCGATGGCTCGCTGCGGCGGCTGGCGTCTCGCCCTGCGGGAGAAATCCTGCGGACGGCCGGCGTCGGACCGGCCAAGGGGGCCAGGTTGCTGGCCGCGCTGGAGCTGGGCGCACGGTTGTCCCGGGAAGCGCGCCCGGCGCTGCCGCGAATTCGCTCCCCGGAGGATGTGATGCGGATCGCCGGGCCGAGGCTCCGGGATCTGGCGGTGGAAGAGTTTCACCTCCTGGCGCTGGACAGCCAGAGCCAGGTCACTCGGGATGTGCTGATCACCCGTGGGCTGCTGAACAGCTCGCTGGTGCACCCGCGCGAGGTTTTCCGGGCCGCCATCGCCGAAGCCGCCGCCGGAATCATCCTGGTGCACAACCACCCGAGCGGTGATCCTACCCCCTCGGCGGATGATCAGGCCGTCACCCGGCAGCTGGTCGCGGCGGGGGAGCTGCTCGACATGCCGGTCTATGACCATGTGATCGTCGCGGGAGACCGTTTCATCAGCTTTGCCACGCGGGGACTGTTGTGAACGAAACGCTGCTGGACCTTGCTCCCGACTTCCGGGCCGCGCTGGAGCGGCACGCCGACCGGCTCGACCTCGAGCTGATCGACCGTGCCCTCCGCTTCAGCGCGAGCGCGCACCGGGGTCAGAAGCGGATGAGTGGCGAGGAATTCGTGTCCCACAGCATCGCCGTGGCCACCATCCTGATCGGGCAGTTCCTCGACTCGACGTCCATCGTGGCGGCCCTGCTCCACGACGTGGTGGAAGACGCCGATGTCCGCGGCGAAGACATCGCCCAGGAGTTCGGTCCCGAGGTCGCGGGGCTGGTCGACGGTCTGACCAAGATCTCCCACCTGACCTTCCGCTCCACCGCGGAGGAACAGGTCGAGAATTACCGCAAGCTGCTGTTGTCGATCGCCAAGGACGCGCGGGTCATCATCATCAAGCTCGCGGACCGGCTTCACAACATGCGGACGCTGGAGCACCTGCCTCCCGACAAACGCGCCCGCATCGCGACCGAGACCCGGGAGATCTACGCCCCCCTGGCCCACCGCTTCGGGATGGCGGGGGTCAAGGCCGAGCTCGAAGACCTGGCCTTCAAGTTCCTGGAGCCGGAGGAATATGCCGCCCTGGCCCGGCAGGTGGCGGCCAAGCGCGCCGAGCGCGAGGAGATGGTCGCGGCGCTGCAGGGCCCGCTCGAGCGGGAGCTCCGCCGGGCCGAGATCGCCGACGCCGACGTGAGCGGCCGGCCCAAGCATCTCTGGTCCATCTGGCAGAAGATGCGCAAACGGAACACGCCCTTCGAGGCCATCTACGACATGATGGCGCTCCGGGTCATCGTGCCGACCGTTCCGGACTGCTATCACGTCCTGGGCGTGATCCATCACCGATGGACTCCGTTGCAGGAGCGCTTCAAGGACTACATCGCGAGCCCGAAATCCAACGGATACCAGTCGCTCCATACCACCATCTTCGGGCCCAACAGCCAGCTCTACGAAATCCAGATTCGGACCCACGAGATGCACCGGACCGCCGAGTACGGTATCGCGGCCCACTGGCTCTACAAGTCGGAGCGGGATCGGCCCGACGAGCTGGATCAGCACTTCGGCTGGTTCCGCCAGCTCCTGGAGCTGCAGCAGGACACCCACTCGCCCGAGGAATTCCTGGAATTCCTCAAGGTCGATCTCTACCAGGACGAAATCTTCGTCTTCACGCCCCAGGGAGACGTGAAGCGACTGCCCAAGGGTGCCACCGCGATCGACTTCGCCTTTCACGTGCACACCGAGGTCGGCGTGCATTGCCAGGGCGCCAAGATCAACGGGCGGATCGCGCCGCTGCACCGCGAGCTCAAGAACGGGGACACGATCGAGATCCTCACCTCGCCGCTCGCCAAGCCCAGCCGCGACTGGCTGCAGCATGTCCGCACCGGCCGGGCCCGCCACAAGATCAAGCAGTGGGTGCGCCATGAGGAGGAGACGGTCTCCAGCGCCCTGGGCCGGGAAATCCTGCAGCGGGAGCTCAAGAAGCGCCGCCTGACCATGCCGGACGCCGCCGAATTGAATCGGGCGGGCGCGCTGCTCAATCTGGAAGACGGGACGGCGCTGGAAGCGGCGATCGGCCGGGGCGACCTGCCCATCGGCCAGGTGGTGCGCGCGCTCCATCCCGATGCCGCGCAGGACGAGCTGGTCGAGCCCAAGCCCACCGTGTTCGGGCGCATGCTCAACCGGATCCGCCTGGGCCGCGGGATCAAGATCCAGGGCGTCGATGGACTCCTGGTGCGCTATGCCCAGTGCTGCCAGCCCGTTCCCGGCGACTCGGTGGTGGGATACGTGACGCAGGGCAGAGGGATCTCGATCCACCGCGCCGACTGTCCCAACCTGCTCACCCTCTCGGCCGATGACCGGAGAGTCGAGATCGACTGGCAGGAGCAGGAGGGCGAGTCGTTCGCGGTGCGTCTGGTGGTGAATGCGGAAGACCGGCGGGGTCTCTACGCCGACATCATGCAGGCCATCAGCCAGACCGGAACCAACATTCGTGGAGCCGACCTGCACACCAAGGACGGCGGCGCATTCGGCACCGTGTTCGTGGAGGTGGACAACCTCCCGCACCTCGGCAAGGTGCTCAAGGCGGTGCGCCGCGTGAAGGGTGTCGCGAGTGTGGACCGCCGGGAGGCGCCGCCCGGTGCGTGAGTCGTAGCAGGGGTGGAAAAAGCAGTACTTCGGGTTATCTTCGGGCATGGCTGACCACTGGTTGCTGAAGACGGAACCGACGACCTACTCCTTCGAGCAGCTCGTACGGGATGGGCGCGCCACGTGGGACGGAGTTCGCAATCCGACCGCGCTCAGACATCTGCGGAGCATGACCGCGGGAGACGAGGTGCTGATCTATCACTCCGGGAAGGATCCCAGAGTGGTGGGACTCGCGCGGGTTACCAAGGGCCCCTATCCCGATCCGACGGCCGGAAACCCCAAGATTGTCGTGGTGGACCTCGCGCCGGTGCGGCCGCTGCCGAGCCCGGTGCCGCTGTCGGCCATCAAGGCGGACCCCCGGCTCCTGACCATGGAGCTGGTGCGGATCTCCCGCCTGTCGGTGATGCCGATATCGAAGCCGCACTGGAACATCATCCTGAAGGCCGGGGGTATCGGGTGACCACGCCGTTCAAGGTGGTGGCCCCGTTCGAGCCGGCCGGTGATCAGCCTCGGGCCATTAGCGAGCTGATCCAGGGACTCACCGATGGAGATCGCTACCAGACGCTCCTGGGCGTGACCGGCTCCGGCAAGACGATGACGCTGGCGCACGTGATCGCCGAGCACGGGAGGCCGACCCTGGTCCTCTCGCACAACAAGACCCTGGCGGCCCAGTTGTATGGGGAGCTGAAACAGTTCCTGCCCAACAATGCGGTCGAGTACTTCGTCTCCTACTACGACTACTACCAGCCGGAGGCGTACGTCCCGGCCACCGACGTGTACATCGAGAAGGACGCCTCGATCAACGAGGATATCGAGGCGCTCCGGTTGCGGGCCACCTCCAGCCTGATGGAACGGGAGGACGTGGTCATCGTGGCCACGGTGAGCGCCATCTATGGCCTCGGCGATCCGGCCACCTACCGCAGCATGATGTTCACGCTCGCCACCGGCGAAGAGCGGGGCCGGGATGCCATCCTGGAAGATCTGGTCGCCATTCAGTACATGCGCAACGATGTGTCGTTCGAGCCTGGCACCTTCCGGGTCCGCGGGGACACCATCGAGATCTATCCCGCCTACGAGGAGCAGGCGGTCCGGGTGGAACTGTGGGGCGACCGGATCGAGCGCATCTCCAAGATCGAGCCCCTGACCGGGAACACGATCGCCCAGCTGAGTCAGTGCGCCATTTATCCCGCCAAGCATTTCGTCACCGAGCGACCCGCCATCGAGCGGGCGGTCCGGCTGATTCGGGACGAGCTCGCGGTACGGCTCGCCGAGCTCAAGACGGCCGGCAAGTTGCTGGAAGCCCAGCGCCTCGAATCGCGCACCCACTTCGATATCGAGATGCTGCTCGAAATCGGCACTTGTCCCGGCATCGAGAATTACTCCCGCCACCTGACCGCCCGCGCGGCCGGAGAACGGCCGGCCTGCCTGCTGGATTACTTCCCGGCGGACTATCTGGCCGTGGTGGACGAGTCCCACGTGTCGCTTCCCCAAATCGGCGGGATGTTCAACGGCGACCGCGCGCGCAAGACCACGCTGGTGGAGTACGGATTTCGGCTGCCCTCGGCCCTCGACAACCGGCCGCTGCGGTTCGAGGAGTTCATGGAACTGGTGCCGCGGATGATCACGGTGTCGGCCACGCCCGGGGAGTACGAGCTGGGCCTCTCCCAGGGATCGGTGGTCGAGCAGATCATCCGGCCGACCTTCCTGGTGGATCCCGAGGTCTCGGTCCGGCCGGTCAAGGGCCAGGTCGACGATCTGCTCAATGAGATCCGGCTCCGGGAGGCCCGGAAGGAGCGCGTGCTGGTGACGACACTCACCAAGCGCATGGCGGAGGACCTCACCGATTACCTGCAGCAGCACGGGGTGCGGGTGCGTTACCTCCACTCCGACATCGACGCCATCGAGCGAGTGGAGATTCTCCGGGGCCTTCGGCTGGGAGAGTTCGACGTGCTGGTCGGCATCAACCTTCTGCGGGAGGGTCTCGATCTGCCCGAGGTGTCACTGGTCGCTATCCTGGACGCGGACCAGGAAGGGTTTCTCCGTTCGGACCGTTCCCTGATCCAGACCGTAGGCCGCGCCGCGCGCAACCTGGCCGGAGTCGGAATTCTCTACGCCGACCGGATGACCGGATCGATGGAGCGGGCTCTGGCCGAGATGGATCGCCGCCGCAAGATTCAGCAGGCCTACAATATCGAGCATGGCGCCACCCCGGTCTCGATCATCAAATCGACCAATCAGGTGCGGCTCTCCACCCACGTCGCCGATGCGCGCAGCGCCGGCGCGGCCGCGTCCAAGAAGACGCCCGTCCTGCCCGACCTGCACGACCCCAAGCAGCGGGCGGCCGCCATGGCGGCGCTGGAAAAGCAGATGAAACAGGCGGCCGCCAATCTCGAGTTCGAAATGGCCGCGATGCTCCGTGATCAGCTCAACGATCTGCGCGCCGCGTCCGCTCCCGACGTGCGGCGGGCCGGGTCGTGGGGGAGTCGTCGCCGCGCGTGACCGCCCTCCTCGACGAGCCGGCACTTCGCGCGCTCGCGTTCGAAATCGGGGCCGGCCTTCCTCCCGGACAGGTGATCTGGCTCCAGGGTGAGCTCGGCGCCGGCAAAACTACCTTCGTGCAATCGCTGGTCCGGGCGCTCGGGGCCGACGAAGCCGTCACCAGCCCGAGTTATGCGCTGGTGCATCACTACGACGGCCGAGACGGCCCGATCTATCACGTGGACTGCTATCGGCTCGCGAGTCCGGAGGAGGCCCGCGATCTCGACTGGGACACCTTGCAGCAGGGTGTCGCGCTCCTGATCGAGTGGCCGGAGCGCGCCGGCTCGTGGGCGCCCCGAGCCAGCCGCCGAGTGATCCTGGGCCATACGCCGGACCCGGCGGTGCGCCGGGTGGAGCTGTCGTGATCGCCCTGGGGCTCGAGACGGCGACCGACCGGCTGAGTGTCGCGCTGGGACGCCCCGGAGAACCGGTGATCGAACGGAATCTCGAGGGGGCGCGTCGGCACGCCGCCGCGCTGTTGCCGATGGTTGCCGAGGTGCTGCGGGAGGGCGGTATCCCGCTCGAGGCGGTCGAGGCTCTCGCGATCGCCGATGGCCCGGGTAGCTTCACCGGGCTCAGGGTCGGGGCCGCGGCGGTCAAGGCGCTGGCCCGGGTACTCCCCGGTCTCGGCGTGTGGACCGCCTCCAGTCTGCTGGTGCGGGCCGTCGCGGTCTCCGCGCCCCATGGCGCCAGAGTGCTGGTGGTGACGTCGGCACTCCGGGGTGAGCTCTACGCCGCGTGTTACCGGATCGATCTGCCGAGACAGATCGAAACGCTCCTGGCACCGGGACTCGCCACGCCGGAGTCACTCCACGGGGCCACTGCCGACCTGCTGGTCGCTGATGCTCCCGACAAACTGGTCGAGCGACTCGCGGCCCGGCTCGAGGTACCATTGGTGCGTGGATCAGCGGGCCTTCCCTCGGCCGCGGCATTGCTGACGTTGGTAGGCGTCTCCGGCGGGGCCGAGCGCATCGGCGCCCTCGATAATTGGGAACCGACCTATGGCCGTCCTGCGGAAGCTCAGGTCAAATGGGAAGCGACGCATGGCCAAACCCTGCCTGATCCGACGCGCCAGCCCGGCTGACGTTTCTGCGCTGGTAGAAATCGAGCGGACCTGTTTCAGCGATCCCTGGACCGCCGCGGGAATTCTGGAAACGGTGCAATATGCAACATCTCGAGTCTTCCTGGCCGAATGTGAGACGCGGGCGGTGGGATACGTCATGGCGCGAATCTCTGGCGAGGAAGGGGAAATCCTGAATCTTGCCGTCCTCCCGAAGTCCCGGAGGAAAGGAATTGCACGGTGTCTCCTGGAGGAGGCGCTGGGGTCCATCGCGGCGGCCGGGGTGCTGGAGGTGTACCTCGAGGTGCGCCAATCGAACGATCCGGCCCTCTCCCTGTACCAGGCGCACGGGTTCAGGCCAGTGGGACTTCGGCCTGATTATTATCGGGACCCGCGAGAGGACGCCTTAGTGCTGCGAGCGCCGCTCCGGTCCCTGCGGTAATCGGTGACCATGAGCGTATGTTTGGTTGCCGGAAGAACTTAGCCTGTCGATAGGATGGACGGGTCCACCGTGGTGGCCCGCAGATTTTCTCGAGTGAGGAGGATTCCATGGCCCGCAGTCTCAATCGCGCTCAACTGATCGGTAACCTCGGGGCAGACCCGGAGGTGCGTAGTACGTCCAACGGAGGCAGGGTGGCCAATCTGTCGCTGGCGACCAGCCGGCAGTGGAAGGGCGCATCGGGAGACAAGCAGGAAAAGACCGAGTGGCATAAGATCGTGCTGTGGAACAACAAGGGCTCAAATCTTGCGGACATCGCTGAGCGCTACTGTAAGAAGGGCGACAAGGTCTACGTCGAAGGCAGTATCGAGTATCGGAGCTGGCAGGATAAGGATGGCCAGACCCGCTACACGACGGAGATCAACGCTCGCGAACTGATTCTCTTGTCCGGCAAGGGTGAAGGTGGCGAGTCCTACTCCGCTCCCAAGGCGGCGGCCGGGGCGGCGTCCGCCAAGCCTGGCGCCAAGGACGAGTCGTTCAGCGACTTTCCGGAGGCTCTCGATGCCGAGGATGACGATCTCCCGTTCTAGGCTCTCGTTCCTGCTGACGCTGGGGCTGATCGCCCCGGCGTCGGCGCAGGTTGCCACCAAGGCCACATCACACACCGTCCAGAAGGGGGATACCCTCTGGGATATCGCCCGGACCTACCTCGGTGACCCCTTCCTCTGGCCTCAGATCTACAAACTGAACACCGCCGTGGTGGAGAATCCTCATTGGATCTACCCCGGTGAGGTGCTGAGCCTCGAGGCGGTGGCCGGTCAGACGGCGGTTCCGACCACGGACACGCCACCCCCGGCAGCTGCGGAGCCCGCGACTCCTCCGGCGCCGGCTCCCATGCCAATGCAAGCCACGCCGCCTGCGGACATGCAGCAGAGCAGCCAGGGCGGGGACGATGGGCTCGGGTTGTTCCGCCGGAAGCGCGCCGACGCCCAGGGCGCCTTCAAGACCTATCGTGAAGCCAAATTTCATCCGCTTCGAGCGGGCGAGTTCTACTCCTCCGGCTTCCTCACCGAAGGCGACAGCCTCGCGTGGGGTGCCTTTCTGGGCCCGGTCTCTCCGGAACAGATCGAGAGCGGCCGGACTCGCGCTGCGGTCCAGGTCTTTACCGCCGTCGGGATCCGTCCGCCCTCCGGCGCGACCTACTCGAAGGGGGACACGCTGGTTGTCGTGGATCGGCGCGAGGGCCCGATCGGCTACGGCGAGATCGTCGTCCCCACCGGTCTGGTCCGGATCACCGGCCAGAATGGGGAGCAGGCGGTCGGGGAAGTGAT
>DASYPZ010000243.1:0-6579 GCA_036006105.1 Gemmatimonadales bacterium
CGCGAAACGGAATCGATCGTGGTCCGTTGCGGCCGACATTGTGGTACACGCCCACCAGCGAATCGCCCTTCCGCTCGGCGGTGATCGTCGCGGCATAATCGGCGATGTCGAATACCACGGTCGATCCGGTCTGGGTCACCAGGGCCTGGTCGGCGCACTTGGGCCCGTTGCAGATCCGCGCCACCATCCGCCCGTCCTTGGCCGCGACCGCGAGCTCGAACGGCAGCGGTCCACCGGCAAGGTCGAGCACCGAGCGCCAGGTTCCGGCGATCGACGAGGGTGTTTGTTGGGGGCCGAGCAGGAATCCGGCCGACAGAACCAGGAGGAGGCGCATGGGTCTCAGGGAAGCGGTTTGTCGAGCCCCCCGCCGGCATAACGCTCACCCGCCTTGATCGGCTGGGTCAGCTGATTGCCACGCCACGGTGCCGGGCAGGGGTAGACCGTATTGTACGCGCAGAAGGGATTTCGCGCCCGATTGAAATCGAGGATGTAGCGGCCGTCGGGCCGGGGAATCAGGGAGACGAACCGGCCGGCCGGATAGGTGCCATGATCCGAGGTGGCGTCCCGGAAATAGATCTCCAGCTCCGACTCGTCCTCGGTGGCTCCGGGGAGCCGCATGACATGAAGGGTGGACGCCGATCCGCCGATCGATACCTCGACCGTTCCGGCATCGCCGGCCTCGACTTCCACGCCGTCGGGAGCGAGCAATCGCTGGCTCCGCGCTTCGCGCGCCGGCGTCAGCGTGACCACATAGGCCGCGCCGGCGTCGTAGGGAAAGTAGACGGGCTGCTTGTTCTTCCCGGGTCCCGACTGGTACACGGTGGCGGCGCCGCGCCCGGGAGGACCGCCGACCACCAGTCGCCAGGTTCCCACCTGGGTTGCCCGGCCGCGGGCGAGCGGCCGCGACTCGCTGCCCAGTGTCAGCGTGATCCGGCCGTCGCGCTCCGCGATGCGGCCCGTCTGCACTCCGGCTAACGGCAGGTCCGTGGTGTTCGGTCCCAGGGTGAGACCGGCATCGATCGGGCGCACCACCACCGCGCGGAGCGGTGACACCGGTGCGGACCGCAACCACTCGGCAAAATCCCGGCGTTCCTGTTCCACCTGCGATTTGCTCTGCGCGAACGCCGGACACGGCGCCGCCGTCGCGGTCATCACGAGGGCCGCGCCGATACACGCACTCCGGAACCGATTGGTCACTTGGTCCCCGGCAGAAAGCCGGCCAGGAACGGAGTGCTGGTGGGTTGGGGAGATCCGCCGGTCGGCTCGATGGTCAGCGCGAAGCCGGAAATCTCTTCGCCCGCGGGAACCTGAATCGCCTGGACCAGGCCGCGACCGTCGGCTTCGGTGTTGAACACCTGGGAGGGAATCGGGTTTCCCTTCTTGCGCAGGAACCAGAGCTGATAGGTCTTGGTGGCCGACACCGGTCGCAGGTTGAAGGTGTGGACGATCACCGTGCGCTTGCGAGGATCGAAGAAGACCTGCGCGGTCGGCGGCGTCTCGCCGGGAGCCACCATGGTCACCAGCTGGGTGGCGGGTTCCAGAATGGCGTTGAGTGTGGCCTCCCGCGCGGCCAGGTCTCGCTGGATTCGGGAGACCTCGGCAGACCGCTCGCCCAGCGCCGAGTTGAGCGACCGCACCTTGAGCGAGAGCATCACCGCCACCAGGATCGCCGCGGCGAGGCCCGCGCCCATCACCACCAGGGTGAAGGAGCGCCGTCCCAGCTCCGACGCCGGGCCCGATCCCGGGCGACCAGGAAGGGTGCCCGCCTTGGCCTGGCCGATACGCGCTCGCAGCCTCGCCTTGAGCTCGGCGGGAGGCGTCCTTCCCTCGGCCAGCGCGAGCAGCGCATTCGTCTCGCGAAACTCCTGCAGGTCCCGCTGCAGCTCGGGCGAGATCGCCAGCGCGGCTTCGAACGCACGCGCCTCCTCGGGCGTGAGCGCGCCCAGCGAATAGCCCGCCACCAGATCGCGCATCGTTTCAGGCGTCCCGTCGCTCATACCGCCTGCCCGGCGTAGTAGGGTCGGAGGCTGTCGCGCAGTCGTTGCATGGCGAGGCGAACCCGGGTCTTCACGGTGCCCAGCGGTTCGCCCAGCCGTTCGGCGATCTCGGAATGGGAGAGGCCTTCGTAATACGCCAGCTGCACCGCCTCGCGCTGCGGCGGCGTAAGCGCCATCAGGGCCTCGGCCACGACCTTGCGTCGCTCCAGCCGTTCCACGTCGCGGTCGGTGCGCGGCTCGGCGGTGCCCATGCCGGGGAACCCATCGGGATCCGCGGCGGCCGCGTTGGTCACCACCCGGGCCCGGCGTCCCCGCGCCCGGACCAGGTCCAGCGCCCGGCTTCGGCAGATCATCGTCAGCCAGGCGATGGCCGACCCGCGCGACGCCTGGAATCGCGGCGCGTCCCGCCAGGCCTGGGCGAAGCTATCGAGCACGATTTCCTCGGCGTCGGACCGCTCTCCCGAAATCCGGTAGGCCACCGCGTACAGCGCCGCCGAATAGTTGTCGTACAGCCGCTCGAGCGCGGAGTCGTCGCCGCGGGCAACTCGCTCCAGGAGGCTCTGATCCGATTCGGAGGGGAGGGGAAGTGGCGGCGTGGCCATGGCTCCGGAAGTCGCGGGCTTTCGCACGAGAGCGGAAGGTAGGCGGATACTAGCCGTCCCCGGGAGAGGCGTCCACCCCTCCGGGGCGGCCATGGAGAACCATACCGACCCGCGGCTCATGGCAGCGCCTTGGCACCGTCCCCCGCGATGAAGAGCAGCGTGGCGGACCGGCCGCCGTGCTCGACTCGTACCAGGTTGACCTGATCGGAGAATCGTTCGGCCAGGATGCCCTGCCATACCTTGGCGCCCGACAGACCGTCCGGTGCCCGGGCCGAGAGGGTCAGCACCAGAACGGCGCCATCGACCGAGATGTCATCCAGCGTCATCGGCACAGTCCCGCCCCGGCGGTCCAGCAGCCGGAACCGCTCGGCGAGATAGCGCTCGACGGGAGCTCGCAATCGGCCGGGGGGAAAATCGTCGGCAAAGACCCGGAGCACGACCGTGACCCGGACCCCGTCGGCCGGGATGGTCACCGTGGTCGAGCTGGAGTGTATCGGGTGCCTCGCGGCAAGGAGCCCGATGAGGCTCAGCGCGCCGAGTATCGGATTCACCACGGAATCCGTTGGACCGCCATCACGGCGGCGCACCCCGCGGCGACCAGCGAGGTTGTCACTGCGCGCGGGGCCACTCCACACGACGGCGCCGCCCGCCTCACGACGCGGTCCACGCCGGAGAGCAGCACCAGCGCCACGGCGAGGACAGTGATCTGCCCCAGCTCGATCCCGACGTTGAAGGCAAACAGCGGCATTGCGACCGGGCCGGCGAACATCTGGCGGAGAAAAGTGGCGAATCCGGCGCCGTGAATCAGACCGAAGCCCGCGGCCAGCGCGGGGCGAACCCAGCCCGCGGGCCGGCGGCCCCAATGGCGCAGGTTTTCCATGCCGGCACCGATGATGGTGACGGGGATCAGGAATTCGATCAGCGAAGTCGGCAGCCGGACGGTGTCCGTCACCACCAGGCCGAGGGTGATCGAATGCCCTACCGTGAACGCGCTCGCGACCCCGAGCAGATGACGCCAATCGCGCAGCCGGTAGGGCGCCACCAGCGCCACCAGGAACAGCAGGTGATCCAGGGCCGAGAGCTCGGTGATGTGATGGAACCCGAGGCGAAGGAACGCGAGCCCATCGCTCATCGCGCCGCCTCGATCTGCGCGAAGTGCCGGTGCAGCAGGGGGTCCTCGGTGCCCCACGCGAGCGCCGGGGCCATGGCCGCCCGGGCCTCGTCCACCCGACCGCTCTTGAACAGTGCCCAGGCCAGCAGATCGTAGCCGTAGACGTCGCGGCGGGTTTCGAGGTCGCGCCGTACCGCGACCAGGATCTCGGGGACTCTGATGTTGTGATCCAGCAGGGCGAGGTACCAGACGCGGTGGAAACCGCCCCGCGGTGCCCGGGTCGCGGCTTCCATCGCGCGGAAGTATTCGCCCGCGGCCGCGCTGTCCCCCCGGGCCCGCCAGGCATCGCCGACGGTGGCCAGGGTTGCGGGATCGAGATGCCGGGCCAGCGATGAATCGCCCATCCTGATTGCGTCCGCGGGGTCACCGGTTGCGAGCGCCAGTCGCGCCCGGGCCGCCAGCAGCCGCCAATCGTCGGGCACCAGCTCGAGTCCCCGGTCCAGCCGCTTGCGGGCTTCGTGGTATCCGCCGAACCGCAGCGCCAGCTCGCCGAGTCGAAGCTCGTACCAGGCGAGCTGCTCCGGACGGTCGGCATCCCCGCCGCGCGCGACATCGTCGCGTGCCGCTTCGATCAGCCGGCGGGCGTCGCCGACGTGCCCCCGCAGCTCGAGCCAGCGCGCATAACGGGGCGCGATCGCGGCTTCGAACCGGCGCGGCATCAAGGGGCGGAAGAGCGAATCGGCTTCCGCATAACCGCCCAGCTCCAGCAGGACTTCTCCGAGAATCGCCCGTGAGACTGCGTTGGCCGGGTCGGACGCCAGGAGCCGTTCCGCCGCCGCTTTCGCCTCGACGAACCGGTGCTGGCCCATGAGCGCCGACTGCAGCAGCTGCCACGCGGCCTCGTTCCTGGTTTCCCGGTTGCGGAGCGAGCGGCGGGCCGCCGTCTCGGCGCTCCCCAGGTCGGCTTCATCCCCGGTCTCGCGATAGCGCTGCAGGTAGAGTGCGCCCAGCCGGACCAGATCGATCGCGCCGGTCGGATCGCGCGCGATGCGTCTCTCGTAGAATGCGATGTCCTGATCGCGAATCAGCCGCGCCGAGGCCAGGCGGTGAAGCCTGGTTTCTTCCGCGGGTACCGCCTTCTCCGTTCGCGCGAGCCGCAAGGCCTGAGCGCCGGAACCCAGGAGTGCCACCGCCGCGATACCGGCGACCAGGCCTGTGCGCATGATCGGATCCGTCAGTTCTTGACGGCGAGGTAGGGGAACGTGACCAGGAACTGGCTGTCGCTCGCCACGTTGTCGGTGGTGAGTCCGGCCTTGCCCACCGCACCGGGGGGATCGATCCCGAACGGGTCGCCGAAGATGGCCAGCAGGCCGAGGTCGACCACATCGTCCGGTAATTTGCGCCCGCCCCAGCCGTTGCCCAGCTGCGGAAGCCAGGTCAGCCAGCCCGCGGTGTTGGCGGCCTTGTCGGTCTGGACGATGAGCATGTCCGGCAGCAGGACCGACGCGAGGGTGTTCGCCAGCGTCTGGCTCCGGCCCGCGGTTCCGGTCACGAAGCTCTTGACCTCGTCGCCGATCATGGCAACGTCCTGATCGGGGCCGATGGCTCCGTGCTGGGGGTGGCTCCGCTTGGCGAGAAACACCTCGCTCAGCAGGGGATTCCCGAGCCGCTGCACCTGGTCATACGTTTTCGGAACACTGGTGTCGGTCATCCCGTTGTCGGTGTTGCTGCAGCCGGCGACGGTGAGTGTCAGGGTCAGGGCGGGGAGCAGCCATGCCGCCCGATTGGTTCGTCTGGTCATTCGGGTACCCTCGTGTCGGTGGATGGATCGTGGCCTAACGGCTGATGGTGCCCCAGATGCCGAGCCGGGACGTGCCGCCGGCGGTCAGATCGGCAACCGGCAGCTCGACCACGATGGTCAGCACGTTGAAGCCGGCCACGTAGTTCACGGCCTGTCCCGCCGGGCGGAATCCGCCGGCGGTCGGCGTGTTAGGGAGCGCGCCCAGCGGACCGGTGGCCGGCTTGCGATCGGGAATGATCCGGAAGAACTGCTCCAGGTCGATGTAGAACGGATCGTCCCGCGCGCCGGCGAAGGCCTGCAGACCGGTGGCGCTGCCGAGGGTGCTGTTGATGGCGCCGGTGACCGCGGGGGCGGTGGTGGACACCGTGTTGGCCATCGCACCCTGGACCGGCGGGGTCACCGGGCCCCGTACGTTCACGGTCTGGGAGGCGCCGGTGCCGTCGAAGGTCACCTGGATCACCTTGTCTTCCCGGGCGTCGCCGTTGTTGTCGATCTTGAACTGGTAGAGCTGGCTGCGGTCGAACGACGCCCCGGGCGCGGCCGCCGGGGTGAGGAACGCCCGGGAATTCATGACCAGCACGATGCGTCCCGCCGTCGGACTGGGAAACGCATAAACGTCGGTCAGGTCCTGCAGCGGGTTCAGCTCGACATTGGGCGAGTCCTGGTGGTCGGACGCAAGCGCGACCCCGAGAGTTCCGAGGGCGGCGATGGCGGCCGCGGCAAGGCCCCAGACGAGGCGCTTCCGGGCGGGCGTTGGAACCGGCATGACGGGTGCTCCTGGTGAGGTGAAACGAGATGTCCTCGTGCCAGGTCTACGCCGGTCGGGCCAAATCGGATTTCGGGGAGGGACCTACCAGTTCCAGAAGCGGTCGGGGCGGAGGGCGTCGATCTCCTCGACGCTGGTCTCGCCGGAGAGCAGATGGTTCATGATCGTGCCGGTGATCCCGGCCAGCAGGATGCCGTTCCGGCCATGCCCGGTGGCGTACCAGAGTCCCTTGAGGCTCGGCTCGCCGCCGACAATGGGCAATCCGTCGGGAGTTCCGGGCCGGAGTCCGGCCCAGGCCCGCA
>DASYPZ010000244.1:0-2081 GCA_036006105.1 Gemmatimonadales bacterium
CTGGTATTCGTGGAGGTTCAATCCATCCTCATTCGGGAAAGCGGTGGCCAAAGGTAGCCGCAGTGCGCATGGTCCTTCAACGCTTGCGGCCGGGTTCCAGAAGCTCTCGGAGGAACTGCAGCGCCCGGCCCATCTCCTGAAAATCGCCCCGTTTGAACGCCGAGTCGGCATGCCGCATCCATCGCCGCGCCTCTTCGAGAATCGCTTCGGCGCCGGCGCCCGGAACCAGCGGTCCGATCTCGCCCCGGAGGTTGCGCCACGCGTCCGGGAAGGAGCGCCCGGTGCCGAGCTTGCGCCCCAGCATGACGTTGACGAGGACCAGCTGAGCCCGTCCGGTCGGCGGTACCGCCCAGGCCGGCTGATATGCCGCGATCCCGTCCTTCGCGAGCACGTGGCGCACCCGGCCGGGTTCGAAGCGTCCTCCCGATGCCCGGATCGAATCGTAGAGCGCCTGTTGAAAGGGAAACAGCTTCCACTTCTCGATCAGCGCCGCGGCGGACTCCACCGCGAGGGTGGAGTCGAGCCGGATGAGACGGACCGAGTCTCCGGCGGGAGTACGCCAGGTCAGCAGCAGGCTGTTGACCTGCCGGGAGACTTCGCGAATCAGGGGCACCAGGGCGCCGGAACCGCCCGCTTCCGGCAGCGGCTTCAGAGCGACGCCGTCGGCAGCGCGCTCGAGGCGACCCGCCTGCCAGGCGGGTCCCTCCATGACCCTGCCCTGCGCCAGCAGGAGCTCCTCGGGAAACGCCTGCCACCGGCGCAGCTCGGGGGGAATCGCGCCCGGGGCCTCGATGAGCGGGCCGGTAATGCGAGCCCAGGCCGCGGCCAGAGAATCCGAGGGATCGCGCCGGTAGATCCGGACCAGGCCGGTCGAGGCGTCGACAATTCCCAGAAAGGCGCTGCGGACCATCGACGCCGGGCCACCAGGCCAGTCGATCCGGGTCGAGCTCGGAAACCCGCCGGAAGCCAGCAGCCCGTCGCTGGCCCAGACGACTCCGCCGTTGACGACCTGGACGTGCGGGGGGGTCCAGAAGGCGAATGGAGCCGTGGCCCGCAGGCGGACCGCGGGATCGAGACGCCATCCCAGCCGGGTGCCGCTGGGTGCGGAGAACGCCTGGGGGACCTGCAGCGCCCAGGCCAGGACCAGACGCTTGGCCCACCCGTCGAGGGGGATACCCCGGGCATCCTTCGAGACATCCACCGCGGGAGAGGTCGGCCGCAGCGCGTGCGATCCCAGTTCGAGGTACGCGCTCGAGCCCGGAGATGTAGTGCTGTCTCCATCGCGCCAGGCCAGGATTCCACCGTTCGACGAGACCTGGTCGTCCGCGAGCGCCAGTAATGCCGGTCCCTGCGCGATTCCCTCCCGGACGGCAAACCACACCGGGTGCTCCCGGCCGGCCGCGACAATCCAGCCGCGTCCCACGGTCGTCACGGTCGTGGAATCGGCGGCGGCCGCGAGCGGAATCATCGCCTCGTCCCACAGGGTCGGCGTCACCTCGGACGCCGACCGGCTCGGCGTGGCGACCGGGCGTTCCGGATCTCCCAGCGAGAAGGCGACCGAGTCGAGGCGCCGGGCCGCCGCCCGCCAGCCTTCGTTGCTGGTGGCTGGGACATTGCCGAGCGGCAGGACCCGGCCCGCAACCAGGGAAATCACCAGGAGCGACCAGACGGTCACGGCCACCGTGGCGCGAACCCGCAGCCACCAGAGCAGACTGGCGATGGCGGCGGCCAGGCCGATGCCGGCCTGAATGCGGGACACCAGGGCGCGGAGCATGAATTCCGACGCGACCATGGGGCCGCGGAGACCCGCCGCCAGTCGAAACTCCTCCAGCATCGATCCCCACGCCAGCGCGATGGCCAGTGTCGCGAGGAGAATCGCCAGCTGTCCCCGCACCCTGGGCGAGATCCAGATTCGACGGTCGACGATCGTCACCGCCTGCCCCGCCGCATGGACCGCAAGCACCGCCACCAGTCCGACGGCGGCGAGGGAGACGGCGAGATGCTGCAATTCGAGCCAGAGCGGAAAGTCCCGGAGGAAGAAGCCGAGGTCCATCCCGAGCAGCGGATCGGTGACCCCGAGC
>DASYPZ010000245.1:0-8910 GCA_036006105.1 Gemmatimonadales bacterium
TAGTCATTGTGGATCACCGCGGCGCCTCGCTCGGGCGGGATGCGCCCGGCCATCCAGCCGGCGACCGCGTCCATCTCGGGCACCGGCTCCGTCGCGGCCCCGGCATACCGCTCGGTCCAGCCTCGCACCTGACGCTCCACATAACCCGCGGGGCGTCCCATCCCGTCCAGGCCGGCGGCCCGGTAATCCACCGCGTGGAGCCGCACCAGCGCGTCCAGCACGGCAGCGGAGATCGCGCCCGCCAGCGCCGGCGAGAGCACCAGCCCGGCGGGCAGGCTTCGGCGCAGGACGATCCCCCGTCGCCGCTCCATCAGGTAGAACGGCGCGCCGAGTACCGAGGGATCCTCGCAGGACCACAGCGGGCGGGGCGCCTCGGGAAACCGCGGCGCCAGCGCCGCCAGCATCCGGAATTCCCGGGCCATGTCATGCGCGGTGCGGACCAGGTTGCCGAAGGGCGGCCGGCGCAGCACGTACTCCGCCTCTCCTGCCGTGACCAGATACGTGAGGTTCGAGTGCCCATGGGGAAACTGGGCCACCGTGACCGCGGCTCCGCTACTGGGCGCCCGCGCCGCGAGCCAGGCCGTCAGCCGGCCGATATCGAGCTCCTCACCCGGGCGAACCGGGGCGGAGCCATCGAGCACGGTCACCCGACCTCGTATTTCTTGAGCTCCAGTTTCGCGATGGCCTCCCGGTGTACTTCATCGGGGCCGTCGAAGATCCGGAGGGCGCGGGCCTGCGCCCAGGCGGCCGCCAGGAAGGTGTCCTGGCAGACTCCGGCGCCGCCGTGGGCCTGGATGGCACGATCGAGGACCGCGAGCGCCATCCCGGGAGCGGCGACCTTGATCATGGCGATCTCGCCCCGCACCGTCTGATTCCCGCCCTGATCCAGCAGTGCGGCGGCACGCAGCACCAGCAGCCGGGCCTGTTCGATCTCGATCCGCGAATTGGCGATATCGGCGCGGATGGTCCCCTGCTCGGCCAGCGGCTTCCCGAACGCCACCCGCGCCGTGACCCGGCGGCACATCAGCTCGAGGGCGCGCTCGGCCAGCCCGATCATGCGCATGCAGTGGTGCATCCGGCCGGGGCCGAGCCGGCCCTGGGCAATCTCGAAGCCGCGACCCTCTCCCAGGAGCAGGTTGGTCCGGGGCACCCGAACCCGGTCGAAGATCACTTCGGCGTGGCCATGGGGAGCATCGTCGTAGCCGAAGACCGTGAGATTCCGGACCACCGACACCCCGGGAGTGTCCATCGGCACCAGCACCATGGATTGCTGCAGGTGGCGCGGCGCGGCGGGATCGGTGCGTCCCATGACGATCGCGATCCGACAGCGCGGATCGGCGGCGCCCGAGGTCCACCACTTCCGCCCGGTGATCACGTAGGTGTCGCCCTCGCGCTCGATCGCGGTCCGGATGTTGGTGGCGTCGGAGCTCGCCACGTCCGGTTCCGTCATGGCGAAACAACTCCGGATCTCTCCCGCCAGCAGCGGACCCAGCCAGGCTGCCCGCTGGTCGGCGCTTCCATAGCGCGCCAGCACCTCCATGTTGCCGGTATCGGGGGCGGAGCAGTTGCACGCCTCCGGAGCGATCAGGGAGCGTCCCAGGATCTCGCAGAGCGGTGCATACTCGAGGTTCGAGAGCCCGGCGCCATGCTCGGTCCCCGGGAGAAAGAGGTTCCAGAGCCCTTCGCGGCGGGCCGCTTCCTTGAGCCGTTCCATCACGGGAGGGGGACGACGCCGGTCTTCCGCCAGCTCCGCGGTCCACTGCGCCTCGGCGGGATAGATCCATTGCTCCATGAAGGCGAGGAGCTGGCTGGTCAGATCCGGCGGCATCGGCGCGTCACCCCGTGGCAGAGTCAGCGGAACATACCGCCGTTATTTAGCTTCCAGCCCATGACGGTGTCAGCCTACACGAATTTCAACCGCGCCGAATGGGCCCGGCTCCGCGCGGCCACACCCCTGACCCTGTCCCAGGCGGATCTCGCCGAGCTGCAGGGCCTGAATGAAGCCCTGTCCCTGGACGAGGTCGAGGAGGTCTATCTCGCGCTGTCCCGGCTCCTCAATCTGCACGTCGCGGCCACCAAGGACCTGGAACGGGTCACCGATCGCTTTCTGGGGAAGACCCTGTGCCGTAACCCGTACATTCTCGGCATCGCCGGCAGCGTCGCGGTGGGCAAGAGCACCACGGCGCGGGTGCTGCGCGCGCTGCTGGCACGCTGGCCCGACCATCCACGCGTGGACCTGGTGACCACCGACGGCTTCCTGTTTCCGAACCGGATCCTGGAAGAGCGCGGTCTGATGGCCCGGAAGGGATTCCCGGAAAGCTACGACCTCCGCCGGCTCCTGCGCTTCGTGGCCAGTCTCAAGGCCGGGGTCCCCGAAGTCATGGTGCCGGTCTACTCCCATCTGATCTATGATATTGTTCCGGACGAGGCGCAAATCATCCGGCAGCCCGACATTCTGATCCTGGAAGGGCTCAATGTCCTGGAGGGCGGTCCTCGCCAGCAGGAGGATGGGGCCCGGCTCTTCGTCTCCGACTATTTCGACTTCTCGATCTACGTGGATGCCGCGGAGGCGCATGTGAAGGAATGGTTCCTGGAGCGGTTCCGCCGGCTCCGGGAAACGGCATTCCGGGATCCAAAGTCGTATTTTAGGAAGTACGCGCATCTGTCCGAGGACGAGGCGACGGCATTTGCCGGGCGGGTCTGGGATGAAATCAACGGAGCCAATCTCCGGGAGAATATTCTTCCGACTCGCGAGCGGGCCCACCTGATTCTGGAAAAGAACGCGGACCACCGGGTGGAGCGGGTGCGGCTGCGGAGGCTGTGACCGACGCGACCTCAGCACCGGTGGATCCGATTCGGCGGCAGGTCATGTTCCGGCATCAATCAACCACGAGGACAGTCCCATGATCCGTTCGACTACCGCAGCATTCGGCCTCCTGGTCCTCGCAGCGGCTTCGGCGCGCGCCCAGGTGCCCACGCCCAAGACCGACGACATCGGCCCCAAGCTCATCGGCGCCTGGGAAGGGCCCTACCAGTCCGACCAGGCTCCGCCCGGAGCCCTGCGCCTGGTCATCGGGAAGGAAGCCGACGTCTGGAAGGTCACCCTCCAGGTCCAGGCGGATCAGCCGGTCGACGCCGCCGACGTGCGGGACTTCAAGGTGGAGAGCGGCCAGATTTCCTGGAGCCAGGACATCATGGGCATGGAGTGCAAGAGCCAGGCGACGCTGGAGAACGGAACCCTGAAGGGGGGCACCGAGTGCTCCCAGGGCGGGGCGGTGGCGATTACCGCCACGTTCGTGCTGCTGAAGAAGTAGCGACTACTCCACGACCCGGTCGAGCCGCCGGATCGCCGCCAGGATGGTCCCGACCGCCCGCCCGAAAAAGGCGGACGTGATCGTGTCGGGGTCATCGGTGGGCCGGTGATAGTCCCGGTGATCCTCCACGCCGAAGTAGATGAAGGGAATGCCCGCGGCGTGGAAGGGGCCGTGGTCCGAGTCATTGGTCCAGTCCTGCTCCCCGGCCACGCCGGGACGATCGTGTCCGAGGCGCAGCCGCACCGGTGCGACGGCCGCGAGGGAATCGAGCACCGGTCGCAGCGAGGGAGTCGCGGCGGTGCCCGCGGCCCACAGCTCGCCCGGTTCGCTGTGACTCACCATGTCGAGATTCACGTTCAGCGCGATCGCATCGAGCGGGACCGGGCGGGCGGCCAGGAACGCCCGGGCGCCCAGTAACCCGCTCTCCTCGCCATCAAACAGCGCGATGATCACCGAATGCCGGAGCGGGGCCTGGCGCAGCGCGTCGGCGATCGCCAGCACCGCCGCGGTGCCCGAGGCATTGTCGTCCGCCCCGTTGTAGATCTGACCGCCCCTGATGCCGAGGTGGTCGTAGTGGGCCGACAGCACGATGTACCGCGCGGGGAACCGGGAACCCGGGATCCGTCCCAGCAGATTCACGCCGCGCACCGAGTCCTTCACCACGAAAGGCTCCTCGTAGCGCGTCCCGAGCGGGGCGAGGCCCAGCGTCGCAAGGCGGCCGAGGAGATACACTCGGGCCCGGGCGCCTCCCGGTGTGCCCAGTCGCCGGCCCTCCATCGAATCCGCGGCCAGCACCCGCACCGCAGCCATGAGACCGGCGGTGTCGGCGCTGACCACGCTCTGGGCGGACGCTGGCACGGGCGCGAGAAGCCCCCCACACGCAAGCGCGCCGGCCAGAAGGCCGGCGCGCAGGACCGCGGTCATTCGCGGGGAGGAGATCACGGCTTGTTGTACATCACCGTCTTCAGCATGATCGCGCCGTTTTCGTGGCCGGCGCCGTAGCGCCCCGCCGCGATGTTCCCGGTGAGATAGCGAATCTCGGCGATGTCCGCGACGCGGATGTTCCTGAGCTCGCTGAGCTCTTCCTGCTTCACCTCGTTGATGTACAGCACCGGCCCCGCGGCACCCGGCGTCGATACCGTGCTGGTGTTGTCGGCGTAGGGGGTTCCGTGCTCGGTGGGCACCGGAGTGCCGCTGCTGCCGGACGCCTCCGGGCAGGTCCCCTGATCACACTTGGCCGGCGGCTTGTAGCCCGCCGTCGCCGGCATGGAGCCCGAGCCCAGGCCGCCGCCGCTACCCCGGGTGATGCGGAGCCACTGGCCCCGGAGCACCTTCACCACGTCATAGGCGTTGATGAGGTCGGGCTTCTCCGCGATCTCGTCGGGGAGGATGACGTACTTGTCCCGCTTGACCTTGGCGGCGGGCTTGATTTCCACGTTCTGGGCGCGGACCGGGGTGACAAGAACGGTCGCGACAATCGCGGCCAGGGCCAGCGAGGTCCAACGGGACGGGCGCATGGGGTTCCTCCGGGGAACGGCGGTAGGCCTCAAACGTACGACCCCGGCCCCGGGGGGTCAACGCGGACTGATTTCGACCCGGCGAATCGTCTCCCCCTCCCGTACCGCATCGAGCCGCTCCATCCCCGAGACCACCCACCCCCACACCGTGTATTCGAAGTCCAGCCGGGGGTTGTCCACCAGGTTGACGAAGATCTGACCGTCGCCGGTATCGCGGCCCCGGGTGGAGACTCCCAGCGTCCCTCGCTCATGGGACCGGGGGCCGAGCTCGTCGCGCAGGAAGGGGCCGTCGCCGGCGTACTCGTTGGCCCCGGGGCTGCCTCCCTGAATCACAAAGTTGGGCACCACGCGATGGAAGGTGAGGCCGTTGAAGTAGCCCCGGCGCACCAGCCGCGCCAGCCGGATCACCGTCGCCGGAGCGGCGTCCAGGTCGAGCGCCACCTCGACCACCCCGGTGCTCAGGGTAAACCGGAAGCGCTTGCCTCGCAGGGACTCCAGCTCGGCCCCGGAAAGCGGTACCGGAGGAATCCGGCGCGGCGCGGCGACGCGGGGCCGGCCGGTCCACTCGGTGAGGATCACCGCCGCCGACTCCGCCACCACGGGATCGAAATCCCGGAGATAAGGCGCCAGCGCCGCGGCATTCCCCGCGTCGCCCAGCTGATGCACCCGGGTGAGCAGGGCGACCCGGGCGTCACGCGAGGTTTCCTGGCGCCGGCGGGTGGCGCGCGTCAGCGCGCCGAGCAGCGCGGCCGTGCCCTCCCCTCGCGCCGGACTTCCCGCCAGCGCCGCGGCGGCCCCGAGCAGGAGCTGACAGTCGCTGCTGAGGAGTGCCGCCCGGTACACGCTGTCGGCGGCATGCCCCGCGACCGCGGCCAGACCGGTGATGGCTGCGTCGCGGACGTTGGCCGCGCGGTCCGCCGCCAGAAGCACCAGCCGCGTGGTGTCGCGGATCAGCGCCGCCGCACGCGCCGCGTACATCCGCGACTGCCACTCGGGAGAGGCGCCCGCGCGGGCGACCGCCGCGCGGGCGCGGTCCGGGGCCGCGCGGGCCAGGCTCACCAGCGCGTGTGCCGCGCGATGCCAGGATGCCCCCGGCGCGGGCGCCACCGCGGCGGCCAGCAGTCTTACCGCGCTGGAATCGCCGGCGCATCCGCCCAGCAGGTCGATCGCCACCAGCGACACCGGCTCCGCGCGGTCCAGGGTCGCGGCGCCGAGCCGGGGACACGCGGCCGCTCCCAGGAGACGGGCCGCGGCGCGGAGCGCTTCGATCCGCACCGCGGCGGCGCTATCGCGCAGCGCCGCATCCATCCGCCGGTCACGCTCGGCTCCCGCTGGAATCGCCGCCAGACCGGTGGCCGCGAGCCGGCGGCTCTCCGGGTCGCTCGACGCGAGCATCACGCCGATGACGCCCGCGTCGGAGCCCTGGGCCACGAGGAGCGCGCCGAGCGCGTGACGCCGGGTCGGCTCGTCGGTCGCGGAGACGATCAGAGCGCGCAGCCGGGCGACCAGCGCGCTGTCGACGGGAACCCGGCGCCCGGTGAGGCGGATCTGGGTCTCGAGTCCCCGGGCGACGTCGCGGGCCGCCGCGCGGTCCGGTCCGGCGGTGCGCGTCAGCAGCGTCAGCGTTTCTCGGGCGGCGGCGATCTCCTCGGCGCCGACATAGGGAAGCCGGCCCACCGCGAGCGCCAGCGCACCGGCGACCCCGGGGTCGCGCTCCACGGCGGCCCGGGCGAACAGCGCGGAGCGGATCTCGCCCCATGCGGCGCCCCGGTGCTCGAGCGAGGAATCCCCGCGGAATCCCTGCGCCGCCTGGGCCAGCGCCTCGGCCGCCCGGCCGCGCATCCGTGCCGAGGGATGCTCCAGCAGGGGAATCAGCGCACCCGCGAGCGCGGGGCGTTCCAGTCGGCCCAGCGCCCGGACACCCTGCAGCGCCACCGTGCTGTCGGCGTGATGCAGGCTGCGCTCCAGCAACGCACGCTCCGCTTCCGAGGGGGCGCGACGGTCCTCGGCCTGGAGAAGACGCAGGTGAAGCGACGCGACCGCCTGGGCTGCAACCGGGCGAGTTCCGAGGGCAAAAAGCGGGAGCCAGAGGGTCAAAAGCGGGCGCATAGGGCACTTTCCGAGGGAAAATCGAGGTTTTCCCTATTGTGTCCACAGAGAAGATGCTTAACTTTTGCTTCCGGGAGTGCTTCGTTGCCCCACGTAGTCACCGTTCGTACCCTCGACAGGAGACGTATCGATGGCGAAGAAAAAGGCCGCTAAGAAGTCGGCGAAGAAGAAAGTCGCCAAGAAGACCACCAAGCGGAAGCCGAGCGCGGCATTCATGAAGCCGATGCAGCCCGACGCGGCGCTCAGCGAAGTCGTCGGCTCCAAGCCGATTCCCCGGACCGAAGTCACCAAGAAGCTCTGGCAGTACATCAAGCGGAAGGGCCTTCAGGACAAGAAGAATCGCCGCAACATCAACGCCGATGCGGCGCTCAAGGCGGTCTTCGGCGGCAAGGCCACCGTCAACATGTTCGAGATGACCAAGCTGGTCTCCAAGCACATGAAGTAGGCCGTTCCCCGCGGGGAATGCAGAAAGGCCGGGCCGCGATGCCCGGCCTTTTCGCGTCGGGGCCTATCCCTCCCGGGCGAGCGGAGCCAGCCGGTCCATCCAGGGGCGGGCCCGCTCCAGCTGCGCGGCCAGTCGGTAGAGCCCGGCTTCGTCGCCGAAACGCCCCACGAAGTGCAGGCCGATCGGAAGACCCGCGGCATTCCAGCAGAGGGGGACCGACATCGCGGGCTGGCCGGTCGCGTTGATCACCGGAGTCCAGGGAATGAACTCGAACACCCGGTCGGCGGTGCGTTCCAGGATCCCCGCGCCGCGGAGCAGGCGTCCCGCCCGCAGCGTGCCCATCACTTCGAGCAGCGCCCGCTCGGCGGCGGTGGGCTGGAGCGCGCCGGTCAGGACCGGCGGCGCCGCCAGCGTCGGGGTCAGCAGCACATCGTACTGCTCGAAGAACGGCGCGATCTCCCGCGCGGTCCGCTGCAGCAGCCGGATGGCGCGGGAAAACTGCGAGGCCGGCAGGGCCCGCCCCAGCAGGATCAGGGCCCAGGTGGCCGGCTCGAAGTCGGCGCGGTGGCCCCGGCGTCCGAGCTCCCGCTCCGCGTCCGCGATGTCACCCGCCAGCTCGGCCGTGATCATGGTGAGAAAGGCGCGCGCGAAGGCGCGTCCGTCGAAGCGGGGCGTCGCTTCTTCGACGTGATGACCCAGACTCTCGAGCAGCCCCGCCGTATCCCGGAGCGCCGCCACGCAATCGGCGTGCACCGTCCCGCCCAGCCAGGGCCGGTCGGTGAAGGCGATCCGCAGCCGGCCCGGCTCCTGGAGCAGCTCCTCGGTGAAGGGCCGCACCTGGTGCGGTGCGGCGTAGGGTGCCCCCACGTCGGCGCCCGCGGTGGCGTCGAGAATGCCGGCGCTGTCGCGGACCGAGCGGCTCACCACGTGCTCCACCACCGCGCCGTGCCAGATCTCCCCGAAGTCGGGACCGGTAGGCACCCGTCCCCGGCTCGGCTTCAGGCCGAACAAACCGCAGCAGGCGGCGGGAATGCGAAGCGAGCCGCCGCCGTCTCCCCCGGTGGCCACCGGCACCATGCCGCTCGCCACGGCGGCGGCGGATCCGCCGCTGGAGCCGCCGCAGGTGCGGGTCAGGTACCAGGGATTGTTGGTGGGGCCGAAGCGCCCGGGCTCGGTCACCGGCGTGAGTCCATACTCCGGGGTGTTGGTCTTGCCCAGGAAGACGAAGCCGGCCCGGCGATAGCGCCGCACCAGCTCGCTGTCGTGATCGGGGATGTATGCCTCGAGGAAGCGGCTGCCGCAGCGGAGCGGTTCCCCCGCCACCGCGGCCAGCAGGTCCTTGAGCAGCAGCGGCACTCCGCGGAACGGGCCGTCCGGCAGCGCGCCTCCGGCGACCGCGCGGGCCGAGGCATCCATCCGGTGGATCACCGCATTGACCCGCGGATTCAGCCGGTCGATCCGGGCCAGGGCGGTGTCGACCAGCTCGAGCGGCGTGACCTCGCGGTTCCGCACCAGTTCCGCGAGC
>DASYPZ010000246.1:0-7452 GCA_036006105.1 Gemmatimonadales bacterium
GGTGCGAAAGTAGGGCTCAGCCTCCCCGGCGCTTCGCCAGGATGTCGCGGAGCACCACGCGGTCGATTTTGCCATCCATCCGGACCCGCACGTCGTAGTTCTCCCAGTACATGAAGTCTCGCAGCGCCTCGAGGAATTTCCGGCTGACACCGGTCTCCGGCGCGGACAGCCATTTCTTCGGCTGATTGGCCGGCTCGGAGAGGAGAATCGGCTGGAGCTGTTGCAGGATGTCGGGAGTGATGGGCACCAGGTCGCCCGGGTCGCTGGGAAAGAAGTGCAGCTTGTGGAGCGTGAGCAGACGCTCGAGCTCGGCGATGGGATCCTTGGCATCGTAGACCCGGATGTCGATGAAGCGATCCGTGGCGCCGAGGTAGCCGCCGTTCTTCCGGACCACGAGAAGGGCGGCGGACTGCATGCCGCGCTTGTCGCCTCCGCCGGCCTGGCCGGCCCTGAGCGCCGCCACCAGCCGGTCCGCCAGGGAGCCATGGCTCGCCTCGAAGCTGGCGGCGAGATTTTTCACGGTCTGATCCGACATCATGATGTTGGCCTGGGTCGAAAAGCCGTGGCCGACGATGACCGCGCCCTTGCCACCCTCGGTGTCGCCACCGCTGCCGTTCCCGACCCGGCCGCCGGCCCAATCGAAGTCCCGTTCGCCCGTGAAGCTGGCCGCGTTGCCGTGTGCGTCGACGATCCCCACCTGGCGGTCGCCCAGCATGCTGTCGGTGCGCATGATGATCCGGAGGGCCTCCTCCGCAGTGGCCCCCTGCGCCAGGAGGTCGAGGCCTTTCTCGCCGTAGTCGGTGTTGGCCAGACTCTGGGTCGCGACCGCGCCGACGCCGGCCCTGGCCCAGGGAACCAGGCCTCCCACATTGGGGAACTTCGACTGCACCGCGACGCCGAGGTCGCCGGTGAGCGAGTCCCATGCGACGATCGAGTAGGTGTGGGCGAGCTTCTGGCCGTGTGCGGGCATGCTTCTCGGCGGGCCGTCCTGGCGGGGCAGGGTCCTGTCACGAAGGGTGTCCGCCGCGGGGCGCTGCACCGCGATACCCAGCATCAGCGTGAAAAAGATCATCGGTGCCTCGGCTTGTCCCAGCGGCCGACTTCCTCCCAGATCTCGCGGGTCAGGGTGGTGCCGGTGGGGAAATGAGTGGCGTAGTCCTGTCTCAGCGCCGGGGCGTGGCTTTCGAAATAGCGCTCGAGATCGGCGAGCGACGCCGCCAGATAGCGCTGCCGGAACCGGGTTTCGTTGGCGCGATCGAGCTCGGCGTGTGAAAAACACCCGGTGGCCAGGAGCGCCGGGATGTGAACGTCGCGCATGTAGGCGACAAAGCGCTCGACGAGCGTCTCATCGACCTCCACGGTCACCTCGTAGGCGATCACGGCAACCCTCCCCCTGGCAGGATCACGCGCTGCCCCCGCGTCGGGATTTCCGTCATCCCAGCTCGAGCACGCCGAGGCTTGACAGGTCGTGGCGGTCTCCGCGGAGATAGATCCATCCTCCGCCGCCGCTCCATACCAGCTGTCCGGCGCGCCGCAGCCGGTCGGGCTGCATCTCGTTGATCAGGAGATCGAACCCCAGGCGGTTGCCGGCGTGGTGCCCGCTCAGACGCGGATCGGCGATCCGGAGCGTGACCAGGTAGCCGAGCTCGGTCGGGTTCCACACGCCACCCACCTGGCCGAGCCCCTTGCCGCCTCCCAGCGGCCGGCACGCCACGTTCCCGCCTTCCTCCGGCGTCACCAGCGCGCCATCCACCTCTTCTTCCGTGCCGAGGTAGATCTGGAGTCCGTCCGCATTGATGTCCTCGGCTTCGTTGTCGAGCTGCAACGGAGGTGATGCGGGTCCGCGGAGGATCACCTCCGGCTTGGACACCACGACCGCCAGATACAGCGCCTCGCCATCCCAGTTGATCCAGGCTCGGGCCGAGAAGGCATCGGCATCGTAGGGCTCCTCGCTGCGGCGGTACTGGTGTTCGCTGTCGAGATCGAACGGCGCGCTGGTATCGAATCCCGCCAGGGTTCCGTCGAGCGCGGGCGGAGCATGGATGAATGGCGCGAGCGCTGATACCCCCTCGTCTCGGGGCTGGAAGAAGGGACGATGTTTGGGCGGCGCGGCACGAAGGCCGGCCAGGGTACGCCGCTGACCGGCATGCTCCACGATCAGGCCGGTCTCTCCGAGTTGATAGCGAGCCAGCCCGGCCGGTGCGGCGACCTCGATCACTCCGTCACTGTCAGCGCGGGCGATGACGGGAGCGGGAGCATTCGCGACGCCGAGGCTCAATGCCGTGATCCAGCGACGCGGGCCGCCATCGGCGCGAAGCAGCAGAAAGGACCGCCGGTCCTTGGTGTTGGGCAGGCCGGGGCCCTCGGCGCGGAGCAGCTCGGCGCCAGGGGCGTCGAAGACGCACTGGAGCACGCGGGACGTTCGCGGGTTCGTGACCGTGATGGCCGACGGGCCGGCCTGCCCGGGTACCAGGCGTTCGGGCGTGGTCACGAAGCTCTGTTCCAGGGCAGCCGGCTCCCAGGTGCCCGGGGCCGGGAAGCTCACCTGGCCCTCGAAGTGCCAGGGCAGGTCGATGACCCCGGAGGCGTCCGGCGCGACGTCGAGCACATCGAGCAGGAGATCCGGACCGACAACCAGGGTTCGGCCGAATTTCCCGGCCCGTGCGCGGCACCAGGACCAGGAGCCGTCCGATTCGAACGCTTCGCACCACGCGTCATCACCTCCGGCGTTCACGCCGTCCTGGCGGGGAGCATTGTGCGCCAGCGACGAGCGGTACCATTCGAGCACCGGGTCCACGTAGGAGCCGGTGCCCGCGTCGGGGAGCCAATGCACCCCGTCGGCGTGCAGGGTGAGGTGCAGCCGATCGGGATGTCCGTGCCCGCCGATGTCCCGTCCGCATTCCAGGCTGGCATAGAGCGTTCCGTGGCGCAGCACCGCGAGACCCTGCGCCGCGAGCAGCACGCTGCCGGGCTGCCAGGGGGCGATCGTGCCGGGCTCGGGCGCAGGCTCCATGGCCGTCAGGGCCCACCAGGACAGCTGGCTTCGCTGGTGGGGCTCGGGGACCGTGCGACCGGCATCGTGCAGCCAGGCGTCATAGAGCAGCTGGTTGGAATCCGGCGATTCGAGCCGGTACAGCGCGCCCAGCCAGGAGTCGAGCTCGGCATCACCGCCCAGCCAGGCCCGGCCGATTTCCCAGAGCTCGAGCGACGACGCCTCGGCCAGCGAGATACCGTAGCGCGAGTCCCGCCGTGCCGGGTAGGTGAAGTCGGGGAGGGCCGAGCGGGTGGGAGCGAGCAGCGCGGCGCGAAAGTGTTCCCGGATTTCCTCCGCTTCCAGCAGATCGTAGCCGGCCGCCCGCGCCCAGTGGATTCCCTGCATCACCCCGCGCAGCGCGAAGAGGTGATAGTTCTCGCCCTCCCACCAGAGTCCGTCCTCCCCGAAGCCGTCCGCGAGATGGCCCAGGAGCCCGGTCCGCTCCTCCACCGCGGTCTTCGCCAGATCGGCGTCTCCGAACCAGGCCGCGATCGCCGTGAGTGCCGCCGCGTGCCAGGTCTGCCGGTTGGAGAGGCCTTCGTTGAAATCCGCGATGATCCGGGCGGCCTCGTCGGCCACGCGGTTGATCCCGTCGACCCGCTCCTCGGAGAGGCGACCGCTCTCCCGCAACATGAACGCCGCGGCGAGCCAGGACGTCAGCCAGAGCGATTCGAGATAGGTCGAGAAGAAGAGATGGGAGGGGCCGAGGACGTTGTCCCGGTTGGGCAGCGCGAAGTAGAGCTCCTCGTAGACGGCGAGCAGCTCGGTGGCGCGCGCAGCGGCCCGATCGTCATCGGCCAACGCCGACAGGAGGGCCAGCTCGGCGGCGCGTTCCGCGAGCCAGAGATGCTGGGCTCGGGCCCAGTGTCCGTGGTGCCGTTCGCCGGTAGCCTCGGTGCCACAGCGGGTGCAGCGGTGCCGGTCCGGGCTCCAGGGATCGAACGCCAAAGGCGCCCCGTCCAGTGGACACACGCCGCCGTCGCGGGAGAGGAACGCCTTGACCCGCGGGACCGGGGGCATCTCCCGCAGCACGCGCTCCGACCGGGCGGCGAGGGTTTCCCGGAGTCGGGTGAGGTCCGCGTCCCCGACGATCCGCCCCTTGAGCGACTCCAATTCCTCGGAGGTCAGCATGGGACTATAGTAACGCGTGTCCCGCGAAGCCGCGCTCGAAGAGCTCCTCTCCCGGCCCACCTCGGCGGTGGTGACGGCCATGGCTGCCCTCCCCGGCGACCTCATGCTGCTCGGGGCCGGTGGCAAGATGGGGCCGAGCCTGGCCCGGCTGACGCGCCGGGCCTCGGACCAGGCGGGCACCTCGCGGAGGGTGATCGCGGTGGCGCGCTTCTCCGAGGCCGGCCTTCGGGAGGCGCTGGAGGCGGATGGGGTGGAGACCGTCGCCTGCGATCTGTTCGATCGGAGCCGCCTGGCGGCGCTGCCCGACGCGCCGAATCTGATTTACATGGCGGGGCAGAAGTTTGGTACCACCGGGGAAGCGGCCCGGACCTGGGCGGTCAACGCCGCGTTGCCGGGGATCGTCGCCGACCGGTTCCCGGAGGCGAGGATGGTGGCGTTCTCGACCGGCAACGTCTATCCCCTCTGGCCGGCCGACAGCGAAGGCCCCGCGGAAACCGACGCCGTGGGTCCGGTGGGTGAGTACGCCCAATCGGCGCTGGCGCGGGAGCGAATCCTCGAGTTCTACTCCCGCCGGAACGCCACCCGGATGGCCCTGTTGCGGCTCAACTACGCGGTCGAGCCTCGTTACGGTGTGTTGCGTGACATCGCCGAACGGGTCTGGGCCGGGCTCCCGGTGAGCCTGGCGATGAGCCGGGTCAATCTGATCTGGCAGCGAGACGCGAATGCCATCGCCTTGCGGGCGCTGGAGCATTGCGAATCACCGCCCCTGGTGCTCAACCTGACGGGGCCGTCGCATCGGGTGCACGCCCTGGCCACGGAATTCGGACGGCGGTGGAACAAGGCGCCGATATTCGAGGGGCAGGAGAGCGAGTCGGCGCTGCTCAGCAACGCGGCGCGCTGCGGGACGCTGTTCGGCCCACCGGAAACCGGCATCGGCGAAATGATCGATCGGGTGGCGGAGTGGGTGGAGGTGGGCGGCCGGTCGCTGGGCAAGCCGACCCACTTCGAGACCCGGGACGGGAAGTTCTAGCGCATCGGTGGACGAGTTGGACCGTACCCGTGGGAGAACATGATCGACCAGACGCTACTCGACCGGCTTCGCCGGGGAGCAGTCATACCCGCGCACCCGCTGGCGCTGACCGCGGCGCGTCGGCTCGATGAGCGGCGCCAGCGGGCGCTGACCCGCTACTACCTCGACGCGGGCGCCGGCGGGATCGCGGTCGGCGTGCATACCACGCAATTCGGCATCCGGAATCCCAAGGTGGGCCTGTACCGGCCGGTGCTGGAGCTCGCGGCGGAGACGGTGGCTGCGTGGAGGCCGAGACAGGATCACCCCGCGGTGCTGGTGGCCGGGGTGATCGGCTCGACTCGGCAAGCGATCCGGGAGGCGCAGCTCGCACGCGATCTCGGCTACCACGTCGGGCTGCTCGGCCTGGGCGCTCTGGCCAAGGCGAGCGACAGCGAGCTGATCGCCCACGCTCGGCGGGTCGGCGAGGTGCTGCCGCTGATGGGTTTCTATCTCCAGCCCGCGGTCGGCGGCCGCCGGCTTTCCTACGCCTTCTGGCGCCGCTTCGTCGAGCTCGAGAGTGTGGTCGCGATCAAGATCGCTCCGTTCAACCGGTACGACACCCTGGACGTGATCCGCGCGGTGGCCGATGCGGGGAAACAGCGAGAGATCGCGCTGTACACCGGAAACGACGACAGCATCGTGGCGGATCTGGTGACGCAGTATCCGGGCGGAGTCCGGATGGTCGGGGGACTGCTGGGGCACTGGGCGTACTGGACCAGGAGGGCGGTGACCCTGCTGGAGGACACGCACCGAATCGTGTCTCAGCGCCGGCCGATTCCTTTGCGCCTTTCCGCGCTGGCGCCCCAGGTCACCGATGCCAATGGCGCGATCTTCGACGCCGCCAACCACTTTCGGGGGTGCATTCCGGGGATTCACGAAGTGCTGCGGCGCCAGGGGCTGCTGCGGGGCCGCTGGTGTCTGGATCCACACGAGGAGCTGTCGCCGGGTCAGGCGCGGGAGATCGACCGGGTGTACCGCGCCTATCCCCACCTCAACGACGATCGATTCGTGCGGGAGCGGCTGGACCGGTGGCTGCGCTAGGCGATCGTCCGATCGCCCGGCTCAGGAGCTCCGGAACGCACGCAGGTTACCGGATTCGATCAAGGCTCGCTCCTTCGGCTCCAGCTCGAGCAGATCCAGCTTGGCGATCGCATTCTCGGGTAACCGGAGGGGCATTCCGGTGCCGAAGGTGAAGCGCTCCTGACCTACCGTCCGCAGCAGCAACGCCAGGTGATCCTCCGGGGGACCCCAGATCCAGCAGATGTCCCACAGAATGCGCGCCGCCTCCTGCGGGGTGGATCCGAAGTGCACCTGCTCGATGAAATCCCGATCCGCATGGGTCACGATCAGGCGCACCCGGGGGTCCGCCCTGACCATGGCGCGCACGGCGGCCGGTGTCAGCTCGGCCGCCTGATCGTGGGGATGCCGCTGCCGGCCATCCTCGAGGCGCACGGCCATCATGAGCGGGAGACCGGCCTCGCCGCACGCGGCGGCGAGGGCGCGCATGTCGCTCCCGGCCGGGTCCAGTCCGTAGAATGTCGGATCCGCCCGCACGCAGGGTACCTGCCGCTGCACCGCCTCGGCGAGCACCGCTTTCCAGTTGGGCAGCCCGGGATGGACCGCCGGCACGGCACGGAACCGCTGTTGCTGGGCGGCGGCCAGATACACCACCGAGTTGCCCTCGGTGGGGTCCTTCCAGAGGATGGCGGAAAGATTGGAGAGCCACACCCGGTCGATGCCGATCCGGTCCATGGTCTCCAGCAGGGAGGACGGTGACCCGCCCGGCACTTTGCGGAAGGCGTAACGGCCGAGAAAGGCGTTGACGTCGATCCGCATGTCAGGCGGCTCCGAAGCTATCGCGCGGGAAGATGCCCGCAGCGTTGCGCCAGCGAATGCGCTCGATCTGTTCGGTGGAGAGCAGCCAGGTGAGATACCTGAGCTTGGCCAGCCCGGTGTCGAGGGTGATATCGGCTCCCCACAGCATGCGGCCGGGTCCGACCGCGTCGAGACAACTCTCCAGCATGCCGCCGTCCACGCCGCTCCCGGAGAGATCCACGTAGACGTTGGCAACCCCGCGGACGGCATGGAGCGAGTGGAGCCAGTCCCCGCCTCCGCCGATATGGGCCAGGATGAAATTCACCTTCGGGTGGCGGCGGGCCAGCGCGCAGAGCTCCAGCGCGTCCGACGCCTCCTGGCCGGGCCAGTCCCTGCGCCGATG
>DASYPZ010000247.1:0-2167 GCA_036006105.1 Gemmatimonadales bacterium
TTCTCGCTCGGCTTCTTCGGTGCGCCGGGAGGCGTGGGCGCGCTCTTCCTCATCGCGGCGCCGGCGCTGCTGGGCGTTGCCCAGACGCTCACTGGCCACGGCGAGATCACCATCCAGCCGCGAGAGGCCCACCTGCACCTCGGCGAGCTGCCGGGCGATTTCGGTGCGGTGCTCCTCGGCACGCAGGCGGGCCCGGGCGGTCTCATCCTGACGAGTCGTCGCGTCGGCGAGCCCGGCCCGTAGGGCGGGGAGTCGCTCGGACAGCGTGTGGTGGCGGGCCTCGACCCCGGTGGCCCGCTCGGCGAGGTCGTCCAGATGGCGCCGCGCGAGGGTGAGGGTGACGACGAACTTCTCCTCCATCAGCTTGGCGTGCCGTTCCGCTTTCCCCTTCTGGCGGGCCAGGGAGCGAATCTGCGACTGCACTTCGGAAATCAGATCTTCCAGCCGCTGGAGATCGGTGGCGGTTTCCTCGAGGCGGCGTTCGGTGCTGTGCTTCCGGTCCCGGTACAGGCCGATGCCGGCGGCTTCCTCGAACAGCGACCGGCGCTCTTCGGCGCGATCCGAGAGCAGCAGGTCGATCATCTTGGCTTCGATGACGACGCCGGCGTCGCTGCCCAGTCCGGTGCCCCGCAGCAGATCCTGGATATCGCGGAGCCGAACCGGGAGGCTGTTGAGGAGGTATTCGCTCAGCCCCGAGCGGGAGAGCCGCCGGGTGATCACCACCTCCTGGTAGGCGATGGGCAGATCGCCGGCGCTGTTGTCGAGGTGCAGCGAGACTTCGGTCAGGTTGACCGGCCGGCGTCCCGCCGAGCCCTGAAAGATCACGTCTTCCATTTTCCCGCCGCGCAACAGACGGGCCGACTGCTCACCCAGCACCCAGCGGACCGCGTCGGAGACATTGGACTTGCCACAGCCGTTGGGGCCGACGATGGCCGTCACTCCGTCCTCGAAATCGAGTGTCACATTGTCCGCGAATGACTTGAAGCCGGAAAGCTCCAGCTTGGTGAGCTTCATGCGGGGTGCCAGGATGTGAGGGTGGGGGCGGCCCGCCGAGCCGCCTGGACCGGGGGAAAATAAACGATTATGTCCCCCGGGTCAGGGGCGTCGGGCCGATTCGCGCAGAATGAAGAAGGGCCGGCCGAGTTTTCGGCCGTTCTCCTCAGCCACATCCCGATTGGGATAGGGCCCCACCACCACGCGATAGCCGTCGTCGGGACCCTTGGGCTTGAGCACTCGGGAGGAGAAACCCGCCTCCTTGAGCTGCTTGGCCAGATTCTCGGCCCATTCGGGGTTCTGGGAGGTACTGACCTGGAGGAAAATGCCGGCCGAATCGGGGTCGACCTGGGCGCTCACCTTGAGCGAGTCCGCGACCAGCGCGGTATCCTGGACCACCGTCGCCGATTCAGCCGCCGCTGCAGCGGCCTGCAGGCGCTCACGGGGCAGCCAGGCCGCGACCAGCCAGAGGTCATCGCCCCCGCCCGAAAGGCGGGCCAGCAGCCGCGGCGGAGTCTGCCGGAGGTCGAAGGAGGCGATGTCTCCGCCCAGTCGGGTAACCAGGGTCGCTGCCCCGGCAACCAGAGGCAGGTCGGGTCCCCAGCTCCCCGGTACCGGGGCCGCCAGGCGATTGGTGGCCAGGTCGACGATCCAGACCGAATCGGCCGTTGGCGGCCGGAGCAGCATCCACCGGCCCGAGGCGTCCACCCGGAGCGCTCGGGGCGGTCCCGGCAACTTGATGCGAGTGATCTCGGTGAGGCTGAAGCGGTCGTAGACCTCCAGCTCGCTCTGGTCCCCGGCCACATAGATCCGGTGACCGGAGGGGCTGAACGCCACCCGGCGCGCCCGTTGCCGGACGTGGAACGGCGTCACCGCCCGGCGTCCGCTCACCGTCTCGTAGAGGACCACGGCCGTATCGGCGGCAACCGACACCAGATCACCCCAGAACGTGGCCCCGACCTCTCCGGGCGGGAGGGTCGTCACATGCACCGCCTGTTCGGCGTTGGTGGTGATGAGCTTGGCCGGGGTCCCGCCGGTCACCGCAATGAGCACGTCATTGACGGCGCCGAACAACGCCACCGGTACGGAGGGCAGGGGGTCGTGAAACTCCAGGGGGCTGCGGTGCAGTACCCGTCGCACCCGCCGCTCGGCGTCGGCCACGTACAGGGAGCCA
>DASYPZ010000248.1:0-4940 GCA_036006105.1 Gemmatimonadales bacterium
ACTGGACCCGGAATGAGGTCGGTTCGCCTTCCACCGACGCAATGCCGGCGTTTTCCAGCAGGGCCAGATAGGGAGCGAACGATCCATCGAGGATCGGGGGCTCCGGGCCATCGAGCTCGATCACCAGGTCGTCCAGCTCGAGCGCGACGACCGCGGCCAGGAGATGCTCCACCGTGTGAATCGTGGTATCGCCGTGACCGATCGCGGTCCGCCGCTCGGTCGCCTCGACCTCGCTGACCCGGGCGGGGATTTCCGGACGGGATTCGAGGTCGACGCGGCGGAACAGCACGCCCTGGCCCGACTCGGCGGGCCGGCAGGTCAGCCGGGTGCACGCGCCGGTGTGCAGGCCGATGCCCGAAATGTCCGCCGCGGCCGCGATCGTTCGCCTAGGCATTCCTGCTCCGTGGGTTCACGAGATCCTCGAGCTGATCGGCGATGCGCGCCAGCCGGTTGAGCGTCGCCATGGTCCGGAGCCACTCCCGGTGCGGGCGAGCCGGAAATCCGCTGACATCGGTCCCGTCGGGGACCGGGGCCGTCACCCCGGCCATGGCGCTCACCCGGGCGCCATTGCCGATCCGGTTATGGCCGGTCACTCCGGCCCGTCCCGCGATGATGACGCCGTCGCCGATCTCGGCGCTGCCGGCGATCATCGTGCCGCCCATGATGAGACACCCCATCCCGACCCGGGTGTTGTGCCCGACATGCACGTGATTGTCGATCTTGGTGCCCGCGCCGATCACGGTATCGTCGACGCTGCCCCGGTCCACGCAGGTGCTCGATCCGATCTCGACCTGGTCGCCCAGGATGCAGCCCCCGACGTGGGGGATCCGGGTGTGCCCTTCCCGGCTCGAAATGTAGCCAAACCCGGGCCCGCCGAGGACCGCACCGGCCTTCACCAGGCAGCGGCGACCCAGAACGGTACCGGTGTGGCAGACCGCGTGGTGGGCGATCTCGGTGTCGTCTCCGACGATGACCCGGTCCTCGAGAATCACCCCCGCCCCGAGCCGGACCCGATTGCCGACGACCACGTCCCGGCCCAGCACCGTGTGGGGGCCGATGGAGACGTCGATCCCGAGGGTGGTGCCGGGGCCGATGCGGGCGGACGGATCGATCCGGGGGATGTGGGGGGCGACCGGGAACATCACGGGAAGCAGGCGCAGCAGGGCCGCGTGGGGATCGGGCACGATGATCCGGACCGGGGGTCCCCCGGCTTCCGCCTCGTGCTCGGCCCGGATCAGCACCGCGCCGGCGGCGGAGGTCCTGAATTCGGGGAGGTAGCGTGCCGAGCCCAGGAAGGAAAGCGTACCGCCGTCGGCCCCTTCGAGGGGCCCGACGGCGGTGAGCAGGCGGGTTCCGTCTCCCCGCAAGCGGCCCGACACCAGCTCGGCGACCGCCTGCGAGGTGAGCGGGACGGGCGCCGAGGCCACGGTCAGTTGCTCTGGAGCAGCCTGCGCGCCACGCGATCGGTGATGTCGAGCGCCTTGTCGTACGACACGATGAACCCGCCGATCTGCGGGTTACCCAGATCGATCACCAGCCAGAAATTGCTCTCGGCCCGGATCCCGTCGATGATCGCGGAGAGGCGCTGCTGCATCGGCGCCAGCAGCTCGCGCTCCCGTCCGGCAACCCGGTCCTGGAGCGCCTGGAGCTTGGCCTGGAGCGAGTCGTTCTGGACGCTGAGGACCTTTTCCCGGGCGGTCCGGGCCGAGGGCGACAGCATCGCCTGAGTCTGCTGATAGGCCGCCACGGTCGAGTCCCATGCGGCCTGGAGCTTCTGGCCCTCGCCCTGCGCCGCGGTCAGGTCCCTGGTGTAGAGACTCTCCGCCTTGGTATATCCGGGCATGCCCTGCAGGAGTGCGCGCGCGTTGATGAATGCGATGCGCGCGCCGGCCGGGGGCCCGGCCGCCGGGGCGGAACCTCCCTGCGCCGACGCGGTGCCCACTCCGGCCAGCATTCCAAGCGCGAGGCCTGCCACCAGCCTCCGAACGACGACGATCATTCCCGAATCCTCCCAGAGAGTATGCTGCACGTGCTGAGCCCTGTGCTCAGAAGAAATTGCCCAGGCGGAAATGGAGCTGCCAGCTCGGCTTGGGCCGGCCCAGCAGGTCCGTCTTGTCGAGGCCGTACCCCAGGTCGAGGCCGATGGGGCCCAGCGGCGAAATGACCGCGACCCCCGCGCCGATGCTGCGGAACAGGCGGGTCGGATTGTACTCCCGGACCCGGCGGTAGACGTTCCCGGCGTCGGAGAACAGGTTGACGTAGAGCGCCTGGCTGATCCGGGCCCCGGCCTCGACCGTGAAGGCCGCGTACGACTTGCCGAAGGACTGGGCGCTGGTCGCCGCGGATCCGCCGGCGTTCACGTCGAACCCGCCCGGCGTGATGGAGAACTCCTGGTATCCCCGGAGCGGAATGCCGTACTGCACGCCGCCCATCGAGTAGAGCTCGGGGTAGAACGGCCCCACATCGCCCGCGATGAAGCCGGATTTGACCGTCAATCCGAGGGTGAACTGGACCCCTCCACCGAACTGCTCGGCGCCGCCCAGACGCCCGAGGGGCGTGTACCAGTGTCCCTCGAGGTCGATCTTCTGATAGTTCCCCGTGCCGCCCAGCGGACCGCCATTCTGTTCCACGCTGAGCGTGGTCGAGGAGCCCGCCACCGGAAACGGCAACCCGATCCGGGTGTCCCGGGCCACGCTCAGGCCCAGGGAGGACCGGGTACAGTTGTCGCAGGAGAACGACTGGGCCAGGTCCGGCGCCGCATTGCTGTAGCGGATCTGCTGGACCCCGCTCGACAGGAACACCCGGGTATAGCGGGATCCGAACAGGGGGAATCCCAGCTGGGCCTGGACGCCGCGCTGGCGCTGCTGGCCGAGATCGCCGATGGTGTATTTGCGACGGGAATTGAACAGGGTGAGCGTGCCCGAGGTCCGGCTCTCCAGAATCGACGGATCGGTATAGCTCAGATTGAAATCGTTGATGTTCTGGCCGAACTGCCACTGCAGCTTGCCCCGTTTGGCCTTGCCGAAGAGGTTCGGCTCTTCCAGCCCGATGAACCCGCCGATCCCCACCCCCTGGCCGACCGAGGCGCCGAAATTCACGTTGCCGGTGCGCTTCTCGGTGACCCGGAACGTCACGTCCACGTCCACGCCGTTGTCCGACGGCTGCACGTCCGGCGAGGGCATCGGCGACTGGAAGAAGTTCAGGTTGGAAATGTTCTCATAGGAGCGGATCAGCAGGTCACGGTTGAAGGTCTGTCCCGGCAGCAGGACGATGGCTTCCCGGATGACCCGCTCGTGGGTGACGTCGTTCCCCACGATGATGATGCGATTGATGGTGGCCGGCTGGCCTTCCCGAATGGTCCACTTGAGGTCCACGTAGGACACGCTGTCGGGACCGGTCCGCCGCGACTCTTCCGGAATGATCTGGGAGTAGATGTACCCGCTATTGGCGTAGAGGTTGGTGACCTTCTCGGTCGCGGCCGACCAGGCCGACCGGCTGAACGGATCGCCCACCGTCTTGCCGTCGCCGGCCTCGACCGCCTTGCCGAACGGGAAGTACGCGCTCAGTTCTTCGACCGAGTAGCGCCGGTTCCCCGCCACCTCGAAGCGTCCGACCTTGTAGGCCTGGCCCTCATCCACCTTGATCCGGATGATCGCCTTGCCCGGCATGCTGTCGGCGATCAGGGTGTCTTCCAGCACGCGCAAATCGACGTGGCCCCGGTCGGCATACCAGGAGGGGATCGTCGTGCGCACGTCTTCGTCGACCTTTTCCTCGCTGTACTCGCCTTTCCGGAACCACCAGAAACCCTCCGGCCGGGTGATCATGCCCTTGACGACGTCCTTGTCGGGGAACGCCTTGTTGCCCTCGATCTGGACCTGGCTCACCACCACGCGGGGGCCCTCGTTCACCTCGAACACCAGGCGCACCTGGTTGTTCTCCTGGGGCAGCTCCAGCGCCTTCACGGTCACCGCGTAGTAGCCGCGCTTCCGGTACAGCGAATCGATGGCATGACGGGCCTTCTCGACCGCGGCGCGGTCCAGGGGCCGCCCTTCCGGCACCGAGATCTTGCGCCGGACCGTCCCCTCGTCGACGCGCTCCACGCCCTTGATGACCCACTTCTGGAGCAGGGGCCGTTCCTTCACGATGATGACCAGGAGCTGCTTGCCGCCGACCTGGCGCTGCTCCACCCGCACATCGTCGAACTGGCCGGTGGCGAAGAGGCCCTCGATCGACCGCTGGATGGCGCGGTAGGTGGCCGGCTGGTTGGTCTGCAGCGCCGAGAAGGAGATGACCTGACGGGCGCTGTTGCGCACCGCCCCCTCGACGGCGATGCTGTCCACCAGGGGCGCGGCCGCCGCGACCTGGGCGGAGGCCCGCCCGGCTCCGAGGAGGAGCGCAAGACCGGCGGCAAGCGAGCGAAGGCGGCGAGGCATGGGTGTGGAGTGTGGAGTCAGGACTCAGGGTTCAGGGACATCTCGCGATCCTGATATCCCTGAATCCTGAGTCCTGCTGTCAGGCCCGGGTGCCCGTGAGGGCGCGGAAGGTCAGTTTGTCACCCTCGGGAGCGACATCGACGACGATTTCGTCTCCCCGGGTGAATTCGCCGGTGAGAATCTTCTCGCTCAGCGGGTCCTCGATGTAGCGCTGGATCGCGCGCTTCAGCGGCCGGGCGCCGTAGGTCTGGTCGTAGCCGTGCTTCACCAGGAAATCGGTGGCGGCCTGGGTCAGCTTGACCTCGTCGCCGATGCGGCGCTGGACGTCCTTGAGCAGCACGCCCACGATCTTGGCGATGTGGTCCCGGTCCAGCGGGTGGAAGACGATCACGTCGTCCAGCCGGTTGAGAAACTCGGGGTTGAAGACTTTGGCGATTTCTTCCTTGACCGTCTCGGCGATCTTGGTGAAGGACTGGGCCCGGTCGCCGGAGTGGAACCCGAGCGACT
>DASYPZ010000249.1:0-9680 GCA_036006105.1 Gemmatimonadales bacterium
TCCGCGCCGCTCCGCGCCTGGACATAGAACGTGGGAAAGGCGCTGGACGCCTGCTCGTAGGGCCGGTAGATCTCCGGCCCATCGTCCGAGAGCAGCAGATTCGCGGCGGCCGCCTTGTTGTCGTGCGCCACGCCCACCACCGTCACCTGCAGCGGCAGCGACGGCGCGGTATCCACCCGGAAGGTTTTCCCGATGACGTCCTGCCCCGGCCACCAGTGCCGCGCCGCATACTCGTTGATCACCGCCACCGGCGGGGCGGCCTCCAGGTCCTGCTCGGTGAATTCCCTGCCCCGGACCATCGCGATGCCCAGCGCCCGGAAATAACCCGGACTCACCGCATGCACCACCCGGGGCGTCGCCCCGGCGGAAAGCGGCGCGGCCTGGCCCTCGAGCACCAGGCTGGGCGGCGCGCCCCGCGGCCCCAGCGGATTGGTGGCGCTGATCCCCACCGCAGTGACCCCCGGCATCTGCGAAAGCTCCGCGGCGATCTGCCGGGTGACCGGCAGATACTTCTCCTTGACCCGCCAGGGATGGGGATAGCTGGGCGAGCCCAGCAGCACGCCGGCGGCGTTGAAGCCCAGGTCCACCCGGGCCAGCCGGAACGAGGTCTTGGCCAGCAGCGCGGCCCCGGTGAGCAGCGCCACCGCGCTCGCCACCTGGGCCACCACGAACACCTGCTGGGCTCGGCTCCCCCGCCGACCGACCGAGGCCTGGGCCCCGCCGTCGCGCAGCAGCCGCTGCACGTTGGCGCGGGTTATGGCCCTGGCCGACACCAGGCTGAGCAGCGCCCCGATGCCGAGCGCCAGCAGCACCGCGAAGCCCACCACCCGGGCATCCAGCCGGTACTCCATTCCGTCGGGCCGGAGCGACTGCAGCGCCGCCAGCGACTGCAGCATGCCCAGGAACCATTTGGCGAAGAGCAGCCCGAGCACCGCGGCGGGCGTCACCAGCAGAATATTCTGGACCAGCAGGCTCCGGGTCAGCCGGCCGGTGCGCGCGCCCAGCGCGCTCCGCACCGCGAACTCGCGCTGCTGGGAGAGGGTCCGCACCAGCGCCAGGTTGGCCACGTTGGCGCAGGCGATCAGCAGCACCATCCCCACGATCGCGGCGAAAATGAGATCGTGCGACTGGGTCGATCCGGCATAGCGCTCCCGCAGCGGCAGCGCCTCGATCCGCATCGGCACCTTGGGATCCGGTCCCGTGGCACCGATGGCGGCCGGATCCAGCGCCGCCAGCTCGGCCCGCAGCCGAGCGATGCTCTGTCCCGGCGCCAGCCGCCCGATGACGGTGAGCGCGCGAATCGAGGGCCGCGTGCTGGGATCCAGCACCGGCACCACCGGGAGCCAGAATTGCGAGCCGGCCTCGTGGTTGAAGCCGGCCGGCATCACTCCGATGACGCTGTACTGGGTGTCGGAGAGCTTCACCACCTTGCCGATCATCGCGGGGTCGGAGCCGAACTGCTGGCTCCAGAGATCGTGGGAGAGCAGCACCACCGGCGCCGCGCCCAGCCGGTCGTCGTCCGCGGCGAAGAGCCTGCCGAGCAAAGGCTTGACCCGGAGCAGATCGAAGAGGTTGGGGGAGACCACCCCGCCGGTAACCAGGAGCGGCTCGCCGCCGGTGCCCAGCGCCTTGCCGCCCGAGGTGTACCCGGCGACCGCGTCGAGAGAACGGGGCGGATGGACCCGGAGCAGATTGGCGAAGGTCTCGTAGGACACGTCGCAGCCGCCGGGACAGCCGGTGGATCCGGGCGTGGCCGGCACCTCGCTCAGCACCACCAGCCGGTTGCCGTCGGGGAATGGCAGGGCCCGGAGCCGCACCGCGTCGATCACGCCGAAGGCGGCCGCGCCGGCGCCGATGCCCAGGGTCAGGGAGAGGACCGCGGCGGTGACGAAGCCGGGACTCCGGGAGAGCGAGCGCAACGCGGCGCGAAAATCCAGATCCAGCATCATCCCTCCTACGCTGTGGCCGGTTCGGGCGTAGATTCTCTGACCCTCACCCAGAGCCAGTACCGATGCGATTCGTTCGAGCCCTCGCCGCGCTGGCCGTGGCGGCGCTCCCGCTGACCGCCCAATCCACCCGGCCAGCGACCAGCGATGACTACTTCAATTTCAAGTTCGTGGGGGATCCGCAGCTGTCCCCCGACGGAAAACTGGTGGCCTACACGGTGACCCGGATCGATCGCGCCGCCAACCGGCGGATGGCCGCGATCTGGCTGGCGCCGGTGGACGGCAGCGCCCCGCCCCGCCAGCTCACCGCGAGCAACTTCTCGTCCTCCGGCCCGCGCTGGCGTCCCGATGGGAAGGCCCTGGCCTTCACCGGAGCTCGGCCCGTCGCCGGCGACGACGCCGCGAGCCGTCCGCAATTCTATCTCCTCGACCTGCAGGGCGGCGAGCCGCGCCGGATCACCAGTCTCCCCAATGGCGCCACCGGGTGCGAGTGGTCTCCCGATGGGAGCCGGGTGCTCTGCCAGTCCCGCACCGGGCCCAGCGACCGGAAGCCGTTCTCCAGCGACGTGCGACACTACAGCGGACTCTCCTACAAATTCAACGATAGCGGCTGGTTCGACGACAAGAAGGTCCACTTATACGTAATCGATGCGACCAGTGGCAAGGCGACCCAGGTCACCAGCGGGGATCAGTGGAACGACGCCGACCCCTCATGGTCTCCCGACGGTACCCGGATCGCTTTCGTTTCCAACCGGACCGGTCACGAGTCCGACGGCGACGACGACCGCGACGTCTGGGTGATCCCGGCCACCGGCGGCGAGCCGGTCAAGGTGTCGGACGTGGACCACGGCACCGGGAGCCCGCGCTGGTCCCCCGACGGCAGGAGCATCCTGTATACCGGCAGCCGCGCCGACACCGACCCGCCGATGCTGTGGGTGGCGCCGAGCGCGGGCGGCGGGCCGTCCAACCTGGTGTTCACCGGCACCGACTACTACCCCGGGGACATCCAGTGGGCCGAAGGCGGCAAGGCCATCTGGTTCGGCACCGGAAACCACGGCGAGATCCATTACTTCCGGCTCGATCCGGCCACGAAGAAGGTCACGGCGCTGACCAAGGGGCCGCGCGCGGTGCGCAGCATGTCGGTCAACGCCGCCACCGGCACCCTGGCCTACCTGTCGAATGATTTCACCCACCTGGACGAGGTCTACGTCGCCAGGACCGATGGCACCGGCGAGCGCCGCATCAGCTCGGCGAACGATTCGCTCTTCGCCACGCTCAAGCTGATGCCGGTGGAGCGGATGACCTACAAGGGCGCCGACGGGTGGGAGGTCGACGGCTTCCTGGTGAAGCCGGTGGGGTGGGAGCCGGGGAAGAAATACCCCCTGATCCTGAGCATTCACGGCGGGCCGGCGGGTCAGTACGGGGTGGACTGGTACCACGAATTCCACGTCTACTCGGGCCAGGGCTGGGCGGTGTTCTTCTGTAACCCGCGCGGCTCCACCGGGTACGGCCACAAGTTCGCCCGGGGGATCGAGAATCAGTGGGGCGGCAACGACTACATCGACGTGATGAACGGGGTGAACGCCGCGATCGCCGCGAACCCCTGGATCGACACCACCCGGATGGGCGTGACCGGCGGCAGCTACGGCGGCTACATGACCAACTGGATCGTGGGCCACACCGGGCGCTTCAAGGCGGCGGTGACCCTGCGCAGCGTGGTGAACTTCATCAGCGACGACGGCACCCGCGACGGCGCCTACGGCCACAAGGACGACTTCGGGGGCGACATCTTCCAGAAGTTCGACCTGTTCTGGGACCGCTCCCCGCTCAAGTACGCCGACAAGGTGACCACGCCGATCCTGATCCTGCACTCCGACAACGACTACCGGGTGCCGCTGGAGCAGGGGGAACAGTGGTTCCGCGCGCTGCGGCATTTCGGCAAGAACGCGGAGTTCGTGATTTTTCCCCGGGAGAATCACAACCTGACCCGCACCGGCGAGCCCAAGCACCTGGTGGAGAGCCTGGACTGGCAGGTCTACTGGTTTCAGAAATACCTGGAGGGCAAGGCGGACGCGGTGCCGCCGGACCGGCGGTGAGCAAACCTATTGTCTATTACGACGGGCTGTGCGGCCTCTGCGACGGCTTCGTGCGCTTCGTGGTGGCCCACGATCACCTCGCGCATTACCGCTTTGCGCCGCTGCAGGGGGAGACGGCCCGGATCCGGCTCGGCGGCGGCATCCCGCTCGATGCGCTCAAGACCGTGGTGCTGGAAGAGGATCCCGCATTCCGTCCCATCGGGCGAACCGACGGGCTCCGGGTCAAGTCCGACGCGGCGCTGGCGATTCTCGCGGGGCTGCGGCATGGCTGGCAGCTGGTGAACCTGCTCCGGATCATTCCCCGCCCACTCCGGGACCTGGTCTACAACCTCATCTCCCGCAACCGGACCCGCTGGTTCGGGCGCCGGGAGAGCTGCCGGATTCCCGGACCGGAGGAGCGGGATCGATTCCTTCCGTAAGTGCGCGCCTGACCTGTTGCCCGCCGATGGCACCGATGTCCCCGGCCCGGTCACCCACAGATGAAAGGGATTGCGAACCGCTCGATTGCACGGAACAACAACGGGGTGAACTGCCTTGCCGGAATGTTTCGTTACCGTTCTGCGCAATCTGTGGGACTGCGGTCCAAGTGCGCCAACGGATCACTGAGTGTCGGTCCAGTCACCCACAGATGAAACAGATTGCGAACTCGCTCGATTGCACGGAGAACGACCAGGGTGAACTGCCCAGCCGGAAGAGTACCGTTGCGGTTCTGAGGTGGCCAACAGCACCCACAGATTCCACAGATGGACTGCCTGGACGTCACCACGATATAGCCGAGTCGTCAATCGCTTTTGCTTCTTGAATCTGTGTAATCTGTGGGCAACCGGTTCACGCGCACCCGTCACCCACAGATGAAACAGTTTGCGAACTGCTCGATTGCACGGAGAACGACTAGGGGTGAACTGCCCTGCCGGAAGAGTCCCGTTGCCGTTCTGAGAAGACCACCTGCACCCACAGATTTCACAGATTCCACAGATGGCCTGCCTGGCAGTTCACCACCGCGACAACTGTGCTTCAATCGTTGGTGCTTTTGAATCTGCGCAATCTGTGGGCAACCGGTTCACGCACACCGTCACGCACGCCGATGGACCGCCAGTGCTGCCCCGATCCAGGCCCAGCCCCCCAGCATACCCGCCACGACATCGCTCGGGTAATGGACGCCGAGATACACTCGCGAGAAGGAAACACCCGCGATGAGCACGCACCCGGCCACGATCATCACCCGGGAACCGATCGTCCCCCGTGAACGTTCGGTGGCCAGCAGGATCGCGAGCCCGTAGATGACCGTCGAGGTCATGGCGTGGCCGGAGGGGAACGACACCCAGCCCGCGCCATGCAGCCGGGGAATGAGGGTGGGCCGGGCGCGGCCGAAGACCAGCTTGAGCAGGGCATGCATGCCCCAGCCGGTGAGACAGGCCAGGACATAGAAGCCGGCGGTGCTCCGGCCCCGGAAAGTGGCGAGCCACGCCCCGAAGGCGAGAGCGAAGGGCAGTGCGATCAGGCCGCCGCCCGCGGTGGTGAACACCAGCATGACGCTGGTGAGCGCCGGGCTCCTGATGGCCAGCACCCCGCGCAGCCCCGCCTCGTCGTAGGGCGTGGTGAGGCCGAGCTGGACCAGGATGGCGAGGAGGGTGAACGCGAGCGCTGCGGCCAGCGCGGTGTGGGTCGAGACCGAGCGTTTTATCACCGCAGGATGATAACGCCGTCCACGGGGAGTGGCGGAATCTCAGGGAGCGACGATCTGCAGCTCGATCGGGATGTACCATCCCGCCAGGGCGGTGTGGATTTCCAGCCTCGCGGAGCCCGGGTGCGCGAAACGCACCTCGAAATCCGCGGTCTCGCCCGGGCCGGTGAGCAGAGCCCGCGTAGTCCAGCGGACCAGCCCCGCCGGGAGATCAGCGCCATCCTTGGCGAGCTCGCGCCACGCCACCGGCCCTTCATCCGAGGTCAGGCCGAACCGCACCCGCCAGTCGGGATGGATGTTGATCAATCGGAATCGATAGCTCACTCCCGCAACCAGCCGCATCGGCGGCGGGGCGTCGCTGCCGTTGACCAGGGCCGGCGCCCCTGAGCTGAATGTGGAATCATCGGGCCCTCGCGCGCCGAGGATGATGACCCGATCCCGCTCCGGATCGAAGCGTTGGCCCGGCTCCAGCACCAGCAGGGGCCCATAGAGCCCGGAGCGCATCTGGACCAACTCGGAAAAGTGGGTGTGATAGATGAACGTCCCCGCCCGAGGCGGCGTGAACCGCGCGGTGAACGAATCTCCCGGCTCGATCTGCGGCACCTTGGCATCCGGCGCCCCGCTCCATCCCGGTACGCCGTCGGAGTAGCTCTCCAGCTCGATACCGTGCCAGTGGACCGCGGTCGGCTCCTTCAGGTGGTTCACGATCGTGATCACGACCGGTTCTCCCCGCCGCAACAGCAGCAGCGGCCCGGGAATTCGGATCGAGTCGAGAGCCGGCTCGGCGCTCTCCGGAATCACATACCCCATCCCATCGGCTGCGCCAAACGCCTTCGGATGGCTCTGGACCAGCAACCGTATCCGGCGAGGCGTGAGTGAGGCCGCCGCGGCCGGCGCCCCGTCGCGCGGGCGTACCGTAATGCCGAGGACCAGGCCCGCCATGGAGTGGCCGTGCTGGTGCAGGGTATCCAGCGCCAGGAAATGCGAAGTGTGAAACGCAAAATGACAGTGGAAGATCCAGTTGCCGGCCCGCTCGGCCCGCCAGGTGATCAGCATGGTCCGGGTCGGCAGCAGGAGGTGGGTGACGACCAGAGGTTTGAGGCCCGGGGGATGCGCTCCGTCCTCGAGATAGCTCCCTTCGGCCTCCACCGTGTAGTAGAATCCGTGCAGATGCATCGGGTGGCTGTTGGTGCTGGCGTTGATCCAGCGCCAGCGCACCAGCTCACCCTGCGAGAATACGAAGCGCTCGGTGTGGGGCCATGACTTCCCGTTGATCACCATCACGTCCTGCTGGTCGGCGCTTCGGAACCAGTTCCCGATCACGAAGACCCGATCGGCCGCGGGGGCGCCGGGCGCATCCACCACGAATGCGCCGGAGAGCTGGCTGTCGTCGGCCTCGCGGATGTCGGAAGGATCGTTCTCCACTCCGGCCCAGTAGTAATAGGTGCCCGGTGCGCCCGCCTTGAAGCTGAGCTCTCGGCTCGCCCCCGGCGCGAGAACTACCGCGGCATCGCTCGCCGGGTGAGTCTCCATGCCCCGGAGATACAGCGTGGTGTCCCGGAGGGTGTTGGTGACGGTCAGGTGAACCGTCGTGCCGGTGGGAATCCGGATCAGCGGACCGGGAATCGAGAGCGGCCGGCCCGGTTCTCCGAAGGCGAGCACCGGGAGCGAGGGCCCGTCGTCCGTCTCGGGAAACCATTGCCCGCGGCGGATCTCCAGATGCAGGGTGAGGACGCCGGCCTCGAGCCGGCCGGCAGGCTCGCGGTTGGGGTTGGCGACGATGCGTTCGGCGTCGGATCGCGGGGCCGGCGGGACTCCTCGCGGGGCGCCGGGCGGGAGCAGCAGCGCCAGCGCGACGAATGCGAGTTTGGTCAGGGCTCTCCTCCGGCGTAGTATCAGGCAGTAGCTTCTTCCCTGCCCCAAGAACCTACCCTGAGGAGCCCTCGTGCGCAGTACTACCCTGGTGTTGTTGACGCTCCTCTCGCCTGCCGCGACCCGGGCATTGGCCGCCCAGCAGCCCGGTCCCAGGATCTCGGAGTCGCTGCAATGGCGGATGATCGGACCGTTCCGGGGCGGGCGCACCAAGGCGGCCGCCGGCGTGCCCGGACAGCCCAACGTCTTCTACATCGGCGCCACCAACGGCGGGGTCTGGAAGACCACCGACTTCGGCACCACCTGGAAGCCGATCTTCGACAGCCAGCCCACCGGCTCGATCGGCGCCATCGCGCTGGCCCCGTCGAATCCCGACATCATCTATGTGGGCAGCGGCGAGGGACTGCAGCGGCCCGACCTCTCCACCGGCAACGGTATCTACCGCTCCGCCGATGCGGGGAAGACCTGGGTCCACCTGGGTCTCCGCGACGGCCAGCAGATTCCCCAGATCGCCGTCGACCCCCGGAACCCCGATCGTCTCTTCGTGGCGGTGCTGGGCCATCCCTACGGGCCCAATCCGGAGCGCGGACTGTTCCGTTCGGCGGACGGGGGCAAGACCTTCGAACGGGTCCTATATAAGGACGAGAACACCGGGGCCGTGGACGTGGTGCTCGACCCGGCCAACCCCGACATCCTCTACGCGGCCCTCTGGGAGGCTCGCCAGGCGCCCTGGGAAAACGGGTCCTTCGGCGGCTCGGGCAGCGGGTTGTTCAAGTCGATGGATGGCGGCACCACCTGGCGCCAGCTCAGCACGGGGCTTCCCACTGTTGCCGACCAGCTGGGCCGGATCGGGATCACGGTGGCGCCGAGCGACCCGAACCGGCTGTGCGCCACCGTGGCGTCGCGGGCCGGCGGCTTCCTCTACCGTTCCGACGACGGGGGACAGAACTGGCGCAAGGCCAACGACGACGGCCGGGTGGCGGGTCGGCCCGATGATTTTGCCGAAGTGAAGGTCGACCCCACCAACGCCGACATCGTGTACACCGCGAGCGTGGTGACCTGGAAGTCCACCGACGGCGGCGCCACCTTCACCGCGCTGCGCGGCGCGCCGGGCGGGGACGACTATCACCGCATCTGGATCAACCCGACCAATCCGAAGATCCTGCTGATCGCCTCCGACCAGGGGGCGGTGGTCACGGTCAACGGCGGGGAAAGCTGGAGCACCTGGTACAACCAGCCCACCGCGCAGTTCTATCACGTGTCCGCGGACAACGCCTTTCCCTACCGGGTCTGCGGCGGGCAGCAAGAGAGCGGATCGGCCTGCGTGGCGAGCCGCGGCAACGACGGCGAAATCACCTTCCGTGACTGGCACCCGGTGGGCGTCGAGGAGTACGGCTACGTCGCGGTCGATCCGCTGGATCCCGACATCGTCTACGGCGGCACGCTCACCCGCTACGACCGCCGCACCGGTCAGGTCCAGAACGTGGCGCCGAAGCTGTTCCGGGATTCGGGCTACCGCGCGCTGCGGACCGCCCCGGTGCTGTTCTCGCCGCTGAATCCGCGGCTGCTCTACTTTGCCAGCAACACCATCTGGACCACCCGGAACGGCGGGACCAGCTGGACCAGGATTTCTCCCGACCTGACCCGCACCGATTCGATCGTCCCCCCGAGCGTGGGCATCTACCGGGGGGAGACCGCCGCCTCGGCGCGGCATCCCGGCGTGATCTACACGGTGGCGCCGAGCTATCTGAGCGCGGCGGTGATCTGGGCCGGCAGCGACGACGGGTTGATCCACGTGACCACCGACGGCGGCAGGGTCTGGAAAAATGTGACGCCGGCGGGACTGGCGCCGTGGAGCAAGATCTCCCTGATCGACGCCTCACACTTCGATGTGCGGACCGCGTACGCCGCCGTCAACACGCTGCGGCTCGACGATCTCAACCCGCACATCTATCGCACCCGGGACGGCGGCAAGACCTGGACCCATATCACCGAGGGCATTCCGCCGGGAGCCACCGTCAACGCGGTTCGAGAGGACCCTGTGCGCCGCGGGCTCCTCTTTGCCGCCGGTGAGACCCAGGT
>DASYPZ010000250.1:0-1561 GCA_036006105.1 Gemmatimonadales bacterium
CCAGCCGCCAGCCGGTCATCGAAAAGCTCTTGGAAAGGGAGAAGAACTCGACCGCCACATCCCGGGCGCCCGGCACTTCGAAGATGCTTGGCGCGACGTAACCGTCGTACGTCAGGTCGCAGTAGGCATTGTCGTAGGCCAGGAGGATCCCGTACTTCCTGCAGGTACCGACGATCCGCTCCAGATATTCCATCGGCGCGATGGCGGCGGTGGGATTGTTGGGGTAGTTGACGTAGACCAGCCGGGTTCGGCGCAGGACCTCCTCGGGAACCCGGTCCAGCTCGAGCAGGAAGCCCTCGGCCGCGACCAGGGGATACACCCGCGGGGTCGCGCCCGAGAGGATCGTTCCTCCGATGTAGGCCTGGTACCCGGGTTCCGGGAAAATCACCACGTCACCGGGATTGGCCACCGCGTAGGGCAGATGGGCCAGTCCCTCCTTGGAGCCGATCAGCGGGAGCACGCCGGTGGCCGGATCGAAGCGCTGGCCGAAGCGACGCTCGAGATAGTCCGAGCACGCCTTCCGGAAGGCCGGAAGCCCCTGCTGGAAGCCGTACTTGCTCATCGCCGGATCGTCGAGCGCCTCCTTCAGCGCCTCGACCACCACGGCGGGCGGCGGCGTGTCGTTGTCGCCGGCACCGAGGTCGATCACGTCGACGCCGGCCTCCAGCAGACGGCGCTTGATGGTCGGAATCTCGGCCAGCGGATATCCGGGGAGTGCTCCGACGCGGTCGCTGAACGAGATGCTCATTGGCCCTGTCCCATCACGGGGTTGCGAAGCACGCCGACACCGGGAATTTCCACTTCCACTACGTCGCCGGGCTCCAGCGGACCCACGCCCGCGGGCGTGCCGGTCGCCACCAGGTCTCCCGGTTCCAGGGTCATGACGCCCGAGATGTAGGCCAGGAGCACGGGAATCGAAAACACCATGTCGGTGGAGCGACCCCGCTGGCGCTCCTGCCCGTTGACGCGTCCGATGACCTCGAGGGTCCGCCAATCGAGACCGGTCACCACCGCGGGACCCACGGGGCAGAAGGTGTCGAAGCCCTTGGCCCGGGTCCACTGCCCATCGGACTTCTGGAGGTCCCGGGCGGTCACGTCGTTGAGACAGACGAATCCCCCGATACCCGCCTCCGCCTCGGCCGCCGCGACCCGGTGCAGGCGCCGGCCGATCACCACACCGATCTCCGACTCGAATTCCACGCGGGAAGACGCCTTCGGCAGCAGGATGGCGTCTCCGTGGCCGATCAGCGCGCTGGGCGGCTTGAGGAACAGCAGCGGCGCCTTGGGCACCTCGTTGCCCATCTCCTTGGCATGATCGGCGTAGTTCCGGCCGACGCACACGATCTTCGAGGGTCGTTCGATCATCTCAGACACTGGCTCCAATTCCGTGCCGGGCGAAGAAGTCCTCGCACTTGGTGAGCACTTCGGCCCAGCTTCCCATGATACGCTCCGCGCGGGGTAATCCGCTGAGCAGCAGGGGGCCGTAGCGCTTGACGACCACCCGCCGATCCAGGAGGATGACCACTCCGGCATCGGTGCGGGTCCGAATCAGGCGTCCGAA
>DASYPZ010000251.1:0-9488 GCA_036006105.1 Gemmatimonadales bacterium
GCCCGGCTGCCGGATATCGCCGAGGAGTTTGCCCGGGATGCAAGGAGCGCCGGCGAGCGGGTGTGCTACTTCGGCGCCGAGAGCCGACTCGACGCCGTGTGCCGGGAGGATGCGAGATACGCCCGGGTGCTGCTGGGTGCCCAGCCGGTGTGGGAGCCACGGGACTGGCCCGGGGTGATCGCGACTCGGGCGCCGATCCGCGCTCAGCTCAATCGGGCGCGCAACAAGGGCGTGCGGGTGTCGCGCTGGCCGGCCGATCGGGCCACCGCCCATCCCGACCTGGCGCGATGCCTGGCGGAGTGGCTGTCGACTCGCGGCCTCCCGCCGCTGCACTTCCTGGTCGAGCCCGCGACCCTGGCCATGCTCGAGGATCGGCGGGTGTTCGTGGCCGAGCAACGGGGCCGGGTCGTGGCCTTTCTGGTGGCCTCGCCCGTTCCGGCGCGGAGCGGCTGGCTGATCGAGCAGATCGTCCGGAGCCGGGCGGCGCCCAACGGCAGCGCCGAGCTGCTGGTGGATGCCGCGATGCGCGCCGCGTTCCAGGACGGCTCCGGCTTCGCCACCCTCGGCATGGTACCGCTCTCCCGGCGCGCCCCCGTGCCGGCGTTTGATAACCCGCTCTGGCTCCGCAGTGTGCTGGCCTGGGCCCGTGCCCACGGTCGGCGGTTCTACAACTTCGATGGTCTCGACACCTTCAAGGCCAAGTTCCGCCCGGTACGATGGGAGCCGGTCTTCGCCATCGCGCGGGCCCCGGCCTTCACACCCGGCATGCTGCATGCCGTACTGGCCGCCTTCACCCGGGGCTCGCTTGCGGTCGCGCTCGCCCGAGGCCTGCTGCACGCGATGCGCATGGAACTGCGGGGCCTCACGGGGGCGGCGCGATCCCGACCAGCATGACGGTACGCTCGTGCGCCCGCGCCACGCCATGGAGCACATCGGCCGGGGCCCAGATCAGCGTCCCGGGCCCCGCGTCGCGGGTCTCATCACCCACGGTCATGCTCGCGTTCCCCGAGACGATCAGGTAGAATTTGTCCGCGCCGGCGTGGGCGTGAATCGATTGCGACTGTCCCGGCTCGAAGCAGTTGAGCCCCAGGAACATCGCGCCGCCGCGAAACAAGTCGACCTTGGCCGCCCGGTCGGCGCGGAACGCCGCGCGCTCGGCGAGGGAGAGAAAGTACTCCGGCATATGGAAAGTCCCGGTTGATGGTTGCCCCCTGACCGCTGCTTCCTGCCCTCTCCACTCGCGTCCCTCTCACTTCGAATCGTCCTATGTCCTTCCGCGTCGAAAAAGACCCGCTCGGTGAAAAGAAGGTCCCCGCCGAGGCCCTGTACGGTATCCAGACGCTGCGGGCCGCCGAGAACTTTCCGATTTCCGGACTGCGCCCGCTGCCTGCCTTTGTGGACGCGGTCATCTGGATCAAGAAGGCCGCGGCGCTCACGCACCAGGAGACCGGTCGCCTCGAGCCGCGGTTGGCCGATGCCATCGTGCGCGCGGCGGATGAGATTCTCGCCGGCAGGCACCGCGACCAGTTCGTGGTCGATGTGTACCAGGCCGGCGCGGGCACCAGCCACAACATGAATGCGAACGAGGTGCTTGCCAACCGGGCCAACGAGATCCTCGGGTCGGGGCGGGGGACCTACGCACCGGTTCACCCCAATGATCACGTCAACATGGCGCAGAGCACCAACGACGTGATTCCCACCGCGATGCGGCTCGCCACGCTCGCCACGCTCCCGGTCCTGCTCGACGCGATGCACGGACTGGAACGGACCTTTGAGGCCAAGGGGCGGCAGTTCGACGACGTGATCAAGTCGGGGCGCACCCATCTCCAGGATGCCACCCCGATCCGCCTGGGTCAGGAGTTTAGCGCCTGGGGACATACCACCGAGCGTCATCGCGCCAAGCTGGCGGAAGCCGCGGAGTGGCTCCGGGAGATGAATATCGGCGGGACCGCGGTGGGTACCGGGCTCAACGCCGAGGCCGCCTATCCCGGACTGATGGTGCGGCATCTCCGCGCCATCACCGGCATGGATCTCCGCGAAGGGAAAGACCGGATCCAGCTCATGCAGTCGATGGGCGATATCGCCACCATGAGCGGTGCCGTGCGAGGCTGGACGCTGGATCTCAACAAGATCGCCAATGACATTCGCCTGCTGGCGTCCGGGCCTCGCACCGGACTCGCCGAGATCCTGCTGCCCGCCGTGCAGCCGGGCTCCAGCATCATGCCGGGCAAGGTGAATCCCTCGATTGCCGAGATGGTGAACCAGGTCTGCTACCAGGTCATCGGGCTCGATACCACCGTGGCGATGGCCTCGGAAGCCGGGCAGCTCGAGCTGAACGTGATGATGCCGGTGATCACCCACAACATCGTGTTCGCGCTGATCATCCTCGGGAACGCGGTCCGGATCTTCGACGAGCGCTGTGTGCGGGGGATCGAGGCGGACGCGATCCAATCGGCCTATTGGCTGGAACGGAGCCCGGCCCTGGTCACCGCGCTCGCCCCCAAGCTGGGCTATGCCGATGCCGCCGCGCTGGCCAAGGAAGCCGTCGCGTCGGGACTCACCGTGAAGGAGCTGGTCGTCAAGAAGCAGCTGCTCAAGGGTGCCGAGCTGGAGGAAATCCTGAATCTGCGCGCCATGACCGAGCTGGGAGTGCCCGGGGGAAAGGGGCTTCCCGGCGGAGGCTGAGCGGGAATCAGGACGCGGGCACCGGGCTCTTGTCGATGAACCGGAACCCGAACATCAGCCAGCGCTCCAGGGTAAGGTACGCCGGTCCGGATGAGCGGCTGGAAACGCAATCCACCTGAGATTCCAGGACCAGGGTCGGCACGATCTGCTGGTACGACACCACGCACGACGCGGTGGTGAAGGTCGTCTGTTTGTCCCGGAGGTTGACCAGCCGGGCCTCCGATCGCGCCACCATCATGGTCGCCGAATCGATGATGACGGAACCCGCCCAATCCGCGGTCGCGAGGCCCCGGACCGGCGCAAACTCGATCCGGTGACCCGGAGCACCGTCCCGGGTGGTATCCCGCCCCGCATACCAGAAGCAATGTGACTTCCGGAATTGATCCCTGGCCAGGTCCGAGGTCGAGAAATAATTGGCCGTCTGCCGCGGACCCCGCGGGCCCTCCAGCACCTTGCCGCGTCGATAGCCCACCAGGGCGCGGGTATCGTACCGAATGGTGTCGGTCCAGCGCCGGAGCTCCTGCTTGTCGTTGCCCAGGAGCACCTTGGTCAGCGCGTACGAGAACCGGTAGGGGTAGGATTTTTCCAGCGTCAGGACCCGTTCGGCGTTCTTGAACGCCTCATCGAGGATCGAGCCCTCCTCGGGACTTGCCCCGATGGCCTCGACGCCGGAACAGACGTCCCCCTGGACCACGATCTCGGGCAGGAGGACCGGCCGCCGGGTCAGGGTCACCTCCAACCCCGGCCCACCTCCAGCCGGCGGGCCGTCGACGTCCAGCTGGAGCGCAAGGGTTCTGGCGGCGTACCCGATCTGCTGGACCCGGATCGTTCGCCGCCCCCCCGACAGCCCGGCCAGCGAGAAGCGCCCCGATTCCGACGCGAAGACCCGTTGCTCGGTGCCCATCACCAGGACCAGGGCATATCCGACCGGAAGCCCCGTCGCGCTGTCGCGGACCATGCCGGTCAGTAACCCGCCCGGAGCATGTACCGGGATTTGCGCGCTGACCGGTCCAACGCTCAATGCCACGACCAGGCCGACACCCAGCGCCGTCGCGGCGTGTCTCGTCCCGGGCCTCGTCATGGCCGGTCCAGCGCGTCCGGCACCCTTCCCACGAAGCGATGGCCGGTCAAGAGCCAGCGCTCCAGCAGTATCGGGGTCCGGCCGCCGCGCTGGGACGTCACGCAGCGTACCTGGAATTCCTGAGGCAGGCCTGGGACGATCGGTTGATAGAAGATGACGCAGCTGGCGGTACGAAAGTTGGTTCCTCTTCGCGGCAAATTGACCAGCCTGGTCTCGGTGCGGAGCAGATCCAGCGAGGTGGAATCCACCAGCATCGACCCCGCCCAATCCGGACTCGTGATCTCGGGCTTGGGGACGAAGTCGATCCGGTAGCCGCTGAAGCCCTCCAAACTGTCGCGGCCGGCGTACGAGAAGCAGTGGGTCTGCTGGAATTCCTTCCCGGCAAAGTCGGAGGTCGTGAAGGATGCGAGGTGTTCCCGGCCGAACACGCGCTCCAGCACCTTCCCGGCCCGGTAGGGGACATAGGCGCGGCTGTCCTTGCGGAGGGAATCCACATGTCCCTCGATGGTGTTGTAGTCGGAGTCCATCACCGTCACGACCCGCTGGAACTCCAGGACAAACGGATACTTCCGTTCCAGGGTCAGGATGCGCTCGGCGTTCGCGAATGCCTCGGTGAGAATGGTCCTCCCCTCCGGAGCACTCGAGCCCACGTCGTGGAGATCGAGACAGGTCTTCCCGTCAACCGAGAGCTCGGGCAAGATCACCGCCTGTCGGGTCAGCCGGACGACCAGCCTCGGAGCGTTCTCCCCGGCTCTGGTCAGGGTATCGACGGTGATGGCCAGGGTCTGGGCCCGATAGCCGATCTGCTGGATTCGAAGGTTCGCCTTCCCGGGCGCCACGTTTCGGAGGGTGAACCGACCGGACACCGACGTGAAGACCTGCTGGTCCGTCCCCATGATGGTCAGCTGGGCGAAACCCACCGGTTGCCCGGTGGCGCTGTCCTGGACCACACCGGACAGGGTCCGGGCCGGAGCCCGGACCACCGTCTGGGCTGACAGTCCCGCCAGGTTGGCGAAGAGGACGGCGAGGGTCAGGCCGACGCGGGTGGACATCATCCCGGAAGGTATTGGAAGTGGGTCAACTTGTCCCGCCCCGCCGGAGTGAGGATATTCCCCGAATGCGGGTCACCACCTGGACCGAATACAGTCTGCTGATCGCCCTCCATCTCGCCAAGAGGGGGCGGAGCGCCACCGAATCGGTGGCCGCGCGCGAGCTCGCCGAACTGGAGCGCCTCCCCCCCGATTATGTGGAGCAGATTCTGCTCCGGCTCCGCCGGGCCGGCCTGGTGGAAAGCATTCGCGGTGCCCGGGGCGGGTACTATCTGGCCCGCGAGCCCGATGCCATCACCGTGCGTGATGTCATGACGGCGTCCGAGCACCAGACCTTCGAAATCAATTGTACGACCCACCCGGTGGACGCCGACCGGTGTAACCCCGCTGCGGCCTGCTCGATTCGGCCGGTCTGGTATGCCCTCCAGCGGCGGGTGGACGAGCTGCTCTCGGGGATTACCCTCGCCGATCTTCTGAAGGAGCAGCCCGTCGGTGAGCTGGTCACCCTGACCGTTTCCTCCGGCTGAACCCCGCGAGCGGGGCCCGAGCCCCGCTCCCCGTTTCGCATATGCCCCTCTCCCCCGTCGAGCTGATCCGATACGCTCGCCACCTGACGCTGGCCGAGGTCGGACTGGCCGGCCAGGAGCGGCTCCGGCGCGCCCGGGTCCTTCTGGTGGGAGCCGGTGGCCTGGGCTCGCCTGCGGCGCTCTATCTTGCCGCGGCCGGAGTCGGAACCATCGGCATCGTCGATGACGACCGGGTCGAGCTCAGCAACCTCCAGCGTCAGATTCTGCACGGTACTTCCGCGGTGGGCCGCCCCAAGACGGATTCGGCGCGCGCCCGGCTCGCGGACCTGAATCCTCATGTCGACGTGATTGCGCATCAGGGCAGGCTGTCGTCCGACAACGCCATCGATCTTTTGGGCGGTTACGACTTATGTCTCGACGGCAGTGACAATTTCCCCACGCGCTACCTGGTCAACGACGCCTCGGTGCTGCTCCGGAAGCCCTACGTCTACGGCAGCATCTTCCGGTTTGACGGTCAGGTTTCGGTGTTCGGTGCGCCCGGCGGGCCCTGCTATCGCTGCCTTTTTTCCGAGCCGCCGCCGCCCGATCTGGTCCCCAACTGCGCCGAGGCGGGGGTGCTGGGTGTACTCCCGGGTCTGATCGGCAGCCTGCAGGCGCTCGAAGCGATCAAATGGATCCTGGGCACCGGGGACCCGCTGGTCGGCCGGCTCCTGCTGGTTGATGCCCTCAAGGTGCAGTTCCGGGAGATCCAGGTTCGACGCGATCCCGCCTGCGCGGCCTGCGGCGACCATCCGACCGTCACCCGACTCATCGACTACGACGCCTATTGCATGGTTGCGGGCGCCGGTCCGATCGATCGCGAGGTGGCGCCCCGGACGCTGGCAGTCATGATGTCCAGTGATCCGGCGCCGCTCGTCGTGGATGTGCGAGAGCCATGGGAATGGGAGATTGCCCGGATCGGAGGAAGCAGGCTGGTCCCGCTGGGAGAGCTGGCGGGACGCATTGCCGAGCTCGATCCCCGTGCAGAACTTGTAACGGTCTGTCACAAGGGAAAACGCTCCCTCATGGCGCAAGAGCTCCTGCAAGGCGCGGGGTTCAGGGCTCGGAGTCTGGCCGGAGGAATCGACGCGTGGGCGGCAGAAGTCGAGGCAGGGATGGCGCGGTACTAGGTCGGTAAGGCGGTAGGTCGGAATGATCAGGGTGGCTACCGCCTTCCCGCCCTCCCGCCTTGCCGTCCTATTGTATGCCGAAGGGGGGACTCGAACCCCCACGGGCTTGCGCCCACTGCGCCCTGAACGCAGCGCGTCTACCAGTTCCACCACTTCGGCGAGCCGCCAAACCTAGGGCACCCCTCCCCCCCGGTCAACCTGCGCGTTGCCTGACGCGTTCAAGTGGCCTATCTTACGCTCTGAGAGGGACTTATGAGCGAAAAAGGCCGTCCGGAGACCGCCAAGGCCAGGATCTCCGTGGCACGGAATCCGCGGGCAACTTACGACTACCATCTGCTGGAGCAGTGGGAGGCGGGCATCGTGCTGACCGGGACCGAAGTCAAGAGCCTTCGGAACGGAAAAGCCTCGATCAAGGAAGCCTTCGCTTTGTTGCGCAATGGTGAGGTCTGGCTCGAGGGAATGCACATCACTCCCTACGAACAGGGCAACCGCTGGAACCCGGCACCGGTCCGCGCCCGAAAACTGCTCATGCATAAGCGGGAGATCGAGCGGCTCATCGGGGGCGTAGAGCAAAAAGGCTTTACCCTGGTTCCCCTGGAGATCTATTTCAACAAGGGCCGCGCCAAGGTGGCGATCGCCCTCGCGAAGGGAAAGAAGAACCATGACCGCAGAGAAGACATCAAACGCCGCATCGCCGACCGCGAAGTGGCCCGGGCGCTGAAGAGCCACCGGTGATCGGCACCCTGGTCCTCACGCTCGGGTTGGTCGCAGGCGCCAAAGCGCCGGCGCCCCTTTCCGTGCTGATCCAGTCCGCGAGGGGCGAGTCGCGGGTTCCGGTTCGGGTCGATCGTTCCGGCGGACCGGTGCTGCCGGCGCCCGCCCTGCTCCTGGCTCTCGACGCCCGATCGGTGGTGGGGAACGGGTGGGCGGACGTGACGGTCGGGACCCGGACCTTCCGCTTCATTCTCGGCGCTCCGCTCTATTCGGTGGACGGGAAGCTCCGCCCCATCGTGGGCTCGGCCTCGGTCCGCCGGGACACCCTGCAGCTGCCGATTCAATTCATTTCGGAAATCCTGCCTAGGGCGTTCTCCCAACGATTTCATTACGACGGCCGTCTGGCCCGGCTGGTCGACAACGCGCCCGCGATGATCGCCGTCAAGGAAACCCGGGATCCCAACCGCTTACCCAACGGCCTGAAGCGAGGCCACGTCGTCACCATCGATGCCGGGCACGGAGGAGTCGATCCCGGGAATCCCGGCATTTTCTTCCCGGATGGGCTCAAGGAGAAGCACGTCACCCTGCAGCTGGCGCTGCTGCTGCGGGATGAGCTCCGGGAGCGGGGGGTCAAGATCGTGATGACCCGGACCCGGGACACCCTGATCGATCTGCGCAGCCGCAGCACTTACTGCAACGACGAGTGCGATCTCTTCGTCAGCATCCACATCAATTCGCTGGCGCGCCGGGCGGGGTACAGCAAGATCCGCGGCTTCGAGACCTACTTTCTGGCCGAGGCGAAGACCGAGGACGCGAGGCGGGTGGCCCAGATGGAGAATGAGGCGGTGCGCTTCGACAGCCCCGACAGCGGCGGCGAGCAGGCCGGAGGGCTGGACTTCATCATGAAGGACCTCCAGCTCAATGAGCACCTCCGCGAGTCCGCCCGCGCCGCGGAGCTGGTTCAGTCGTATCTCCAGGAGTCCCACACCGGGCCGGATCTTGGCGTCAAACAGGCCGGTCTCATGGTCCTCAACACGGCGCGCCGTCCCGCCATTCTGGTGGAGGTGGGCTTCAGCACCAATCCGGAAGACGCCAAGCTTCTCACCGGCCATGTGACCCAGAAGAATCTGGCGTCATCGCTGGCCGATGCCGTCGTTGCGTACCTCCTCGAGTACGAGCGGAAATCTGGCCAGGGGCCGGTCTCCGCCGGCAGCGGGAGTCGTTCGGGGGCGCCGTGATCATCCGCTCGGGCGCATTCTCGGTATTTGGCCAAACCTTTCAAAATCCAGTCCTGCTCGCCGCCGGGACCGCGGGCTTCGGCCGTGAGCTCGACGGGATGATGGATCTCGACCGCCTGGGCGGCATCGTGACCAAGGCGGTCTCGCTCGCCCCGCGCGCCGGCAACCGGCCGCCGCGGGTCGCCGAGTTTCCCGGGGGCATGCTCAACTCCGTGGGACTCGCCAACCCGGGCCTCGAGTCGGTGCGACGCGAGGACCTGCCCTGGCTTACCGCGCGGCTCACCCATGCCAGGATTCTGATCAACGTGGTGGGCTTTCTCGAATCGGAGTACGCCGAGGTCATCGCCGGACTCGACGATCTCGAGGCCATTACCGGATACGAAATCAACCTCTCCTGTCCCAATACTTCCGCGGGTGGCGTCGAGTTCGGCGCGGACCCCGGCTCGGTCGGACGGGTCATCGCCGCCTGCCGCCGGGTCACCCGGCGCGCCCTCATCGCCAAGCTGTCGCCCGCGCTGGCGGATGTGGCGGCTATCGCGCAGGCCGCCGTGGATGCCGGTGCGGATGGAATCAGCGTGGTCAATACGATGCCGGGATACCTGTTCGACGGCGATCTCCCCCGGCTCGGCAACGGCAACGGAGGCGTGAGCGGACCGGCCCTCCTGCCGGTGGGCCTGCTGGCGGTTCGGAAGGTCAAGGAACGGATGCCGGATGTGCCGGTAATCGGGGTTGGCGGGGTTCGCAGCGCGCGGGATGTGCGACAGTACCTCCGGGCCGGCGCTTCCCTGGTCGCGATCGGCACCGGCCAGCTCGCCGATCCCCACCTGCCGGCGCGGATCGTCCGGGACCTCGAGGAGAACCGGGGTGGCTGAGCTGATTCTGGCGCTCGACCTGCCCGACCGGTCATCGGCGCTCCGGATGCTCGACCGGCTGCCTTCGCTCCGCTGGGTGAAAATCGGATCGATCCTCATGACCGCGGAAGGCCCGTCGCTGGTGCAGGAGATCACCGGCCGCGGACTCTCGGT
>DASYPZ010000252.1:0-2724 GCA_036006105.1 Gemmatimonadales bacterium
CCATTTCCTGCCGCAGGGCTTCCAGCTCGTTTTCCATGGCATCGAGACGTCGCGCGGTCTGCGGGTCGTGGCTTGACGCGAAACCGGCCTGCGCCTTGATCTTGCTCACTTTGATGACGGCAAACGCCACAATCGCGGCGACGGGAACTAACGCTCCAATAGAGCCTGGATCCATAGGGCCTCTCGTCTTGCGGGCACCCGCGCCCGTACCCATGGAAGCTACGGCCGGAGCGCCTGAAGCGGCAGTCAGGCGGGAAAGCGCCGCGCTCACGGCACGCCATTCACGACGAACAGCGACGAGGTATACCGGATCTGTACGTAGGCGTATCGGCGCGCATCATCGGCCAGCGTGAGCGTACCCAGCTGCCGAGTGCCGGCACGCTCTCGCGGCGTAATCATGGTGAGCAGCGTGCGGCGGCCCGATTCCGGATCCAGCCGGTCCACCCGGATTGCCACGCCCTCTTCGTGCCAGACCCAGAGCTCCCGTCCGTCGGGACTCCACCGTGCGAGGACGTCGGTGGGCAGGAGACCTCGCGCACGCCGTCCGGCCCCGCCGCTCACCAGGTAGATGCCGAAGGAGTCGCCCACCTGGGCCACGACCCGCTCCCCGTCGGGTGACAGCGTCGCCTTGAGTGTACCCTCGGGGGTCACCGGCTTCAGCGCCTCACCCGGAATTCCTCCAACCCAGCAGCGGGAAGCCTGTTGCGCCATGGCGCCGCAGACGAAGTACCGCTTTCCGTCCGCAAAGAGTCCCCCATCCTTGTACGACAGCGACACAAACTGTCCCTGGTCGAGCTGCCGGGGCTCGCCGGGGCCGGTCGGATAGAGCATCAGCTTTGCCGGGGTCGTTTGCACCATGACCAGCATCGACCGGCCATCGGGAGAGAACGCCAGCGGCTGGCCCTCACCGAGCCGGGCCGCGGCGGCCCCATCGGTCTTGCGGAGCAGCACCGAGTAGGTGAGTCCTCCCGTGATGCCCTGGTCGGAAAAGCTCAAGAGCTTGCCGTCGCCGCTCAGGACCGGCCCTGTCGACACATCCTGCCAGCCCAGCTCCCGTTCCTCGGCCGACCCCACGTCGCCCAAGAAGAGCCGGTAGGGCTGATCGTCGCGGGTCACCAGCAAGCGGCCGTTCGCGGCCGCGTCCTGCAGGGTCAGTCCGCCCGCACTCGACAGGACGAGACGCACCGTGTTATGCCGGTCCAGGGTGTACACGGTGAGATTGGTATAGGTCCCGTTGCTTCCGTCGGTCCCGGAGAAGAGCACTGCGCTTCCATCCCGCCGCCAGGCGAGGCCCTCGATCGACCAGTAGATCCCGGATCGGGAGATGACTCGGCCGGTGCGGTCGACGATCACCACCGTTCCGCGATCGTCGTACTTGGAGGGGTGCTCGAAGTAGGCGACGTGATCACCCGTGGGAGACACCCGGACATCGGAGAGGTAACCCGCGCTGCGTGACAGCACGGTGCCGATCGGGTATTCCAGCCGGTCATCCTTGTCGACCGTGCGAATGACCGCCATGGCGGTCCCATCGGGCGACCAGTCCGCATCCCGGACCCTGGCCAGGACTTCGCGCGGGGCGCCCCCGCCGAGCGGAAGGGTTGCCAAGGTGCCCTCGAAGAGACGGTGACCGAGATACTGCGCCCCGGTCACCACGGCGAGCATGCCGGTGGAAGAAATCGAGAGCAGGTGGGTCGAGTCGGATCCCAGCGGCTCCGCGGCGGGATAGTCGGGCCGGACGACGAAGAGATGCGAGACCGTACCGGTTTCCCCGGTCGAGCTGAACACGATGGTCTGGCCATCCGGGGCGAAGCGGGCCGAGAAGATGCCCTCGGGGCGGAATGTCTTGGGCGTGTACACCACTCGCGCAACCGAAGCGCTCCCGCCCGCCCGGATGACCATCGTCGCGGCGAGCGCCGCCAGCCCGGCGAGCGCGGCCCACGACCACGGGTTCCTGATCCATGCGCCGAGGCCTCGGGAGGAGGCGGTGTCCCCGTGCGGGAGGCTCGAGGCACCGGCGCGGGTGAACGAGGAGCTCGCGAGGGCCTCCCCGAATTCCTTCGCCGTGGCGAAGCGGTCCGCCGGCAGCTTCTCCAGCGCCGTCAGAACCGTCGCCTCCACCGCCGGGGGGATCCGTTCCCGCCGCGCGATGAGCCCGGCCGGTTTCTCGGTCATCACCTTGGCCACGATCGATTGCGCGGTCGGACCGGTGAAGGGCGGTTCGCCCAGCAGCATCTCGTAGGTCATGGCGCCCAGCGCATAGACGTCGCTCCGCGCTGTGAGCTCCCGGTCGCCCATCGCCTGCTCCGGCGACATGTAGTGCGGCGTGCCGAGTGACATGCCGGTTTCGGTCATCCGGCCGCCGGCGCTCGAGGCGGCCAGCGCGATGCCGAAGTCGGCCACCAGTGCCCGGCCGTCGTGCAGCAGGATGTTCTCGGGCTTGATATCCCGGTGGATGATCCCGTGCCGGTGGGCGTAGTCCAGCGCCCCGGCCACCTCGCTGGCGATGCGCACCGCGTCGGGAATCGGGAGCTGCTTCTCGCGATTGAGCCGGTCCCTGAGCGATTCGCCCTCGACGAAGGGCATGACATAGAACAGGAACGAATCCGCGGCGCCCGAGTCGAACAGCGGGAGAATGTGCGGGTGCTGCAGGTGCGCCGTGGTCTTGATTTCGGTGAGGAAGCGTTCGGCGCCGATGACAGCCGCCAATTCCGGTCGCAGCACCTT
>DASYPZ010000253.1:0-3617 GCA_036006105.1 Gemmatimonadales bacterium
CTACCGACCCACCGCGGTGGTTCCTCGCGCCCCGTCTCGCAAGAGTCCGGCGGGGACCAGGCCACGGCCGGTTTCTCCGTCGGAGCGTCCCCGGCTCCCCGCGAATCCCGGCGGTGCGCTGGCACCTCGGAGCCAGAGACCCGGCGCGGGTGGCCGGGTGTATGGCGGCGTGGCAAGAGGCGGGAGTATCGCCGGCGGAAAATGGGTGCGCAACGACCGCGGCGAATGGGTGCGGGCCGACAACGGGGGCGACCTCGGCCTGACCGATACCGGCGAGCCCCGCGTGGTGCAGAAGGTCCGGGGACAGTTTGCCAAATGGGCGGCGATCACCGGGGGTTGTTTCCTGATCAACCTCGCAACCGGTATCACCAACGGACCCTGGTTCCTGTTTCCCGCCGCCTTTCTGGGCTTCCCCCTGCTCAAGAGCTACTCCCAGCTCTGGCAGGCGGGATACAGCTGGCGCGACGTGCTCAACCCGCCACCCGCCGCGGACGCCATCAAGATCCCCGGCGCCAAGGGGCGGCGCGCGCTGGCGGCGCCGCTGGCCTCCGAGCTGGGCGTGTACTTCGACCGGATGAACCACATTCTGGATGATCGGAAGAACATCCTGCGGATGATGCAGCAGCTCCCCGAGGCCGACCGCAAGCAGCTGCCGGAGGTGGTGGAGACCGCCGAGCGATTGTATGAATCGGCCTCCGATCTGGCCAAGACGCTCAACGACATGGACCAGAGCTTCGGCAGCGGTGCCACCGACCGCATCAAATCGCAGCTCGAGATGCTTTCCCTCCGGGAGGACAGCGAGGAGCGGAATCGTCAGATCGGCATCCTGGAACGCCAGGTGCGGACGGCCACAGAGCTTTCCGCCAAGCGGGATGCCCTGCTGCAGCGGTTCGAGTCGAGCGAGCTGGCGATGCGGAACCTCCGGCTCGACCTGATCAAGCTCCGCACCGGCGGGATCGGCGCGCTGAACGACGTGACCAGCGCGACCCAGCAGGCCCGGGCCATCTCCCGCGACGTCGAAAATCTCACCGCCGCCGCGAGCGAGATCCGCGAGGCGATGGGGTGACCTCGCCGGGCACTCCATTCGACAACAAGGCATACTGGGAATCTCGGCTCCGGGAGCACTACTCGCTCGCGGGGGTGGGCTACTTGCGCCTGGGCCGCCGGTTCAACGAGTGGATGTACCGGATCCGGGGCGAGGTGTTCGACCGGGTCGTGCAGCGACTGGCTCCCGGATCGCAGGGGGCGGGGAGCGGGTGGAACGGCACGTCGGTGCTGGACGTCGGCGCCGGTACCGGTTTCTACGTGGATCGATGGCGGCGCGCGGGCGCCCGCGTCACCGGCCTCGACCTGACCGACGTCGCGGTGGACGAACTGTCGCGGTGTTTTCCCGAGAACCGCTTCGTTCGCGCCGATATCGGAGGCCCGCTGGAGACGATCCCGCTCCGCGCCGCATCCTTCGACGCCGTGTCCGCCTTCGACGTCCTGTTTCACATCGTGAACGACGATGACTACGCGCGCGCCTTCCAGAACATCGCCTCGCTGCTCCGGCCGGGCGGCTGGTTCCTCTGGTCCGACAATTTCCTGAAGGCCGATACCGAACGCATCGCTCACCAGGCCAGCCGACCGCTGGCCGAAAGCATTCGCGCGGTCGAGGCGGCGGGCCTCGAGGTCGTGGATCGGGTGCCGATGTTCGTGCTGATGAACTACCCCGCGGACACCCGGTCCCGGCTGGCCCGGTGGGCCTGGACCGCCATGGTGGCTCCGGCGGTGCTCGGCGAGCCGCTCGGCTGGGCCCTCGGCGCCGCGCTATTCCCGCTGGAGCGCGTGCTGGTTCGGGCCAAACGCGAGAGCCCAAGCACCGAACTGATGGTGTGCCGGCGGGTCCTGCCCGCCTGAAACGGAGACCGCCGATGAATGCTCCCTGCCGCATGGTCGTGGCGCTGCTCGCCCTGGTTCCGGCCGGACCACTCGCGGGCCAGGCGCCCCGCCCGAGACTGGACTCGATTGCCGCCGCCGTGCTGGCTCGGGAGCATGTGGTCGGTGCCGCGGTGCTGGTGCGCCGGGGCGCCGATGTGCTGCTCCAGCGCGGCTACGGCTTCGCGGACCTGGGTCTCGAAGCACCGGTGGGGAGCGAAACCGTATTCCACGTCGTCGGCCCGATGCTGCCATTCACCGGAGTGGCGGTGCTGCAGCTGGTGGAGCAGCGCAAACTGTCTCTCGATGACGACGTAGCCCGCTACATCCCGGAGTTTCCCATGCAGGGGCACCGGGTCACGATTCGCCAGCTGCTCAATCACACCTCGGGTATCGTCGACTACCACTACCTGGGCGATCCGATCGACGCCACCAGCCGCCAACCCAAGGCGCTCGATGAAGTCATGGCGCTCTACGCCGGCAAACAGTGGGTCAATGAGCCGGGCACCCGGTGGGACTGGTCGATTTCCGGATTTCAGCTCCTGGTGACCATCGTCGAGCGACTGTCGGGCCAGTCGTTTGGTGAGTACGCCCGCCAGCACATCTTCGAACCCGCCGGCCTCCGCTCGACCACCTACTGCGACGACTTCTCCCTGGTGCACAACCTGTCGCACGCCTATCGCCGGTTCGAGAACGGATTCGTCCCGGCCAATGAAAACGACATGGCCTACAACGCCGACCTGCGCTTCTGCAGCACTGTGGGAGACCTCGACCGGTTGTGGGCCGCGCTGCGTGCCGGCAGGCTGATTCGGGCCGAGACCTTTCAGCAGATGCAAACCGCCGAAGGGGCGGCCATCCACATGAGCGCCCAGGATTCCCTGGCACACTACGGGCTGGCGCTCACGATCAATCACGAAGATGCCCACGTGCGGATCGGGCAGCATGGATCCTTGTTCGGCTACAGCGGGAGCCTGTACGCATTTCCGGGGGACGACCTCACCATCGTGGTCTTGAGCAACACGGAAGGGCAGAACGCCTATGCGGTCACCCGGGCCCTGGCGCGCGCCGTGCTCGGCCTGAGTCCGCTGCCCGTGGTTGCCCCGGGCGCGGAATCACATCTCGCCGATGCCGCCGTCACTCCGGAGGAGCGGAGCTCGCTGAACGGCACCTACGTCCTCAAGCTCGACCGCCTGAATCCGGGGCTGCACGATTCCTACGCGCAGTACCGCCGCACCTATCGGGTGTTCGACGAGAACGGCCGGCTCATGATCCAGACGCTGGGTGAGGGCCCCGAGCGACTGCTCAAGCAGGATGATGGGAGCTTCGGGGTCCGGTCGGCGCCGCGCAGCCGGTTCACGTTCGAGAAGGCACAGGGGAAGGCCGTCAAGCTCCTGATGGATTCCCAGGGATTCGGGGTTCCGCTGTCGGGGGCCCGGGTAGGCGACGGCGACCCGGTGACATTCCACCTGCAGCGACCGTAGCCGCGGCTCAGTCGCCGCGCAGCGCCGTGTTGGGGTCGGCGCGGGTGGCGCGAAGGGCAGGGACTGCGCTGGCCACCAGCGCCACTCCCAGGAGAATCGCGCCGACGGCGGCGTAGGTCACCGGGTCCCGAGCCGATTGCTGAAACAGGAGCGGCTGGATCCATCGCGAGGCCAGGAGCGCCAGCGTCAGCCCCAGCAGAACGCCGGCTACCGCCAGAC
>DASYPZ010000254.1:0-14465 GCA_036006105.1 Gemmatimonadales bacterium
GGCCCGCTCTCCCGTGGCGGAGAAGATGAGTGCCCGGGAGTTTCGCGCCCGGCTGGCCCACCCGAGCGACAGGCAACGACCCAGCACCGCGGCGCCCAGCGCACCGGCCAGATGATGGCGCCGGACACTCCAGTCGAGACAGGCGCGACAGAGGGGGCGCCGTCCCGCGCGCAGCGCCCCGACATCGACGGACCATTCTTCGAAGAAGCGCTCCCCGGACGAGGTGATCTCCAGCTCCGGGCCGCGTACCCGCAGCAACCCACGCCGCTTCAGGCTGTCGAATGCCAGCACACCCAGCTCGCCGGCCAGGTGGTCGTAGCAGACCCGGGCCTTGCGAATCAGCGGGTCGGCGGGGCCGGTCTCGACCCGGACCGCGCCGACCCGGCCGGCGAGGCCCATCAGGCGCTCGAGCAGATCTCCCACCTCGGAACCGGCGAGCCGGAAATAGCGGTGCCGCCCCTGGGACTCCACCGTGAGCAGCCGCGCCTCGACCAGCCGGGAGAGATGGGAGCTGGCGGTTTGTTTGGTGACCGAGGCGGCCCGGGACAGCTCGGTAGCGGTCAGGGCCCGGCCCCCCAGCAGCGAGATCAGCATGGCGGCCCGGGCCCGGTCCCCGATCAGGGCGGCGATCCCGGCGATGTCCGGCGCGGTCTGCATGGTTCGATCGTAGTCGAACCATTCAGGCAGGGCAAGCGGCTATGCTCCGGGATCCTTCACCGGCCGGAGACCATGTCCATCACCTGCTTCATCCGCTACGAGATCGATCCCGCCCAGCGGGAGGCCTTCGCGCAGTACGCCGATGCCTGGGCCCGGGTGATCCCCCGTTGTGGCGGCGATCTGCTGGGCTACTTCCTTCCGCACGAGGGCACCAATTACGTGGCCTGGGGCCTCATCGGCTTCGAGAGCCTCGCCGCCTATGAGACATACCGCTCCCGGCTCCGGGCCGATCCGGAGGGCCGGGCCAATTTCGCAATGGCAGAGGAGAAGCGCTTCATCCTTCGGGAAGAGCGCAGCTTCCTGGCCCCGGTCGCAAGCACTCAGCGAGCCGGGTCCCCGGCCGGAGCCGGCCGGGGAGACTGACCCTCCGGGAACGACCCGCCTACCGCGATCGCGCCCGGGTCCGGGCTGCCTTCCGGGCCGAGGCCGATCGTTGCGCGGGGGTCCGCCGCCGCGCGGTCGACCGGGCCTGACGTGCCAGCGCCGATGAAGACGCGGCCGAATGGCCTTCATGCTTCAGCGCCCGCCGCACGCCGCGGGAGCGCTTGGGCGACGGTTTGCCGCCACCCTCGTGGCCCCGGGCACTGTCGGCGGCCGCCTTTTTCCGGGTCTCCGGGGACGCGGTGCCCGGCTCCGGGGGCGGAAGCTCGACCCCGGCGCGGCGGGCCTTCGAGAGACCGATCGCAATAGCCTGCTTGGTGGAGCGGGCGCCGTGTTTTCCTTCCCGCACATGGTGGATTTCCTCACGTACGAACTCGCCTGCCTGGGTCGAGGCGGACTTTCCTTCACGGGCGTCCTTTCGGGCGCGTCGGATCGTTTCCTGTTCCGGCATAGGGCTCTCCTGTGTTTCAGGTGACTCACCACAGGGAGACGGTCGGAGGCCGCGGGACTGCACCAAGCCCGCCTCTCGGTCCTACATTGTGACAGGACGAAAGCTGACCGGAGGGGGTTTGAAGCACGCATCGGCTCGACGAAAGCGGGGAGGGCGGGAGGTCGGTCCGTTTACCGAACCGGAGGAATCCGCCAAGGCGGCCTCCCTCCGGTACGTGAGCGACGACCGTCCCGGCATCCGGCGCAAGCGGTCGGGCACGGGATGGTCGTTTACCGGCCTCGACGGCAAGCCGATCCGCGAGCGCGCGGTGCTGAAGCGGATTCGCGCCCTCGCGATACCGCCGGCGTGGACCGATGTGTGGATCAGCCCGCTGGAGGACGGCCACCTCCAGGCCACCGGGCGCGACGTGAAGAAGCGCAAGCAGTATCGCTACCACAAGAAGTGGCATGAGGTCCGGGACGAGACCAAGTACGGACGCCTCTTCCATTTCGGCAGCAGCCTGTCGCGGATCCGGGCCCGGGTCGACGAAGACCTCTCCCTCCCCGCCGCCCTGCCCCGCGACAAGGTCCTGGCCACCATTGTCCGGTTGCTGGAGACCACGCTCATCCGGGTGGGCAACGAGGAGTATGCCCGAGCCAATGGCTCGTTCGGACTGACTACGATGCTCGACCACCACGTCAAGGTGGAAGGCTCGAAGATGCAGTTCCGCTTTTCCGGAAAGAGCGGCAAGGCGCACGTCATCAAGCTGGTGGACCGCCGGCTGGCCCGGCTGGTCAAACGCTGCCAGGAGCTGCCGGGCCAGGACCTCTTCCAGTACCTGGACGAGAATGGGGACCCCCAGCCGATCTCATCCGCCGACGTGAACGAGTACCTGCGGCTGACCGCCGACCAGGATTTTACCGCCAAGGATTTCCGGACCTGGGCCGGCACCGTGCTCGCCGCATGCCATCTGCTGAGTCTCCCGGATTTCGATCCCGATACCGCGCCGAAAGCCGAGACGACTCGCGCGGTCGAGTGGGTGAGCAAGCAGCTCGGCAACACCCCGGCGATCTGCCGGAAGTGCTACATCCACCCCAGCGTGCTGGGAGCCTATCAGGATCGCAAGCTGTTCGACCGCTGGATGGCCGAAAACAAGGGCGTGGAACCGCTGCCGGGACTCAGTCCGGAAGAAACGGCGTTGCTGAAATTCCTGGATCGGAGGTCGGTGCCGCGGAGCTAGGGAGCGTCGATGCGGAACTGGTATTCCCCGCAGTCCGGGCACTTGAAGAGATAGGCGGTTGGACCGGCATCCCGATTCAGCGACTCCAGCAACCGGGTCGCCGCCCCGCCCGAGATGCTCATGTTGTAAATGATGTGACTCAGCAGCGCCCCTTCGAGCTCCCCAAATCCCTTCCGGATCTCCACGATGCCGGCCGGCGCCAGGAAGGCGGTGGCGTCGTTACAGCACGCCGGCCAGTCTTCCCCCTGCCAGCTGCTGTAGCCGGGGGTTCGCTCGCTGATTTCGGCGACCACCGCGGCCGGGACATCTCCCGGGAACGCTTCGCTATCGACGAACGTCGCGCCCAGCTCGCGATGGGCCGAGCCGTCGGCGATGCACCAGGGACAGAGCGCATCGCCGAGCTCGGCGTCGGCATAGACCGGACCGGTGTAGATGAACCCTCGGCGCTGCCCGCAGCGACAACACTCCGCCTCCGATGCCACGATACTGCCGCTCGCGATCGGATCGGGGTGGTACCGGAACGCGGGCAGGGGCATCCGGATCCTACGGCACCGGCCGCGGCGCGGGCGGCGCCATGCGGGGCATCATCTCGTCGCGGTTGGCGATCTCGTAGACGGTCCACGCGACCACCGTGGCCGCCTGTTTCAGATCGTCGATGACCAGGTGTTCGTAGGTATCGAGATTGGAGTGGTGGGTCCGGAAATCATATTCAATGGGATCCTGGATGTAATTGAAGCCGGGCACCCCGGCGGCCACGAAACTCAGGTGGTCGGTGCCTCCGGTATTCCCGTGCTTGACCACCACGACGCCGAGGTCCTGCATCGGCGAGAGGATCTGCTGCAGAATCGGAATCGCGGCGCTGTTGCTCTGATCCCAGATGCCCCGCAGCCGCCCGGTACCGTTGTCGACGTTCACGTAGGCCGAAATCGCGGGGAGCTCGGCCTGGTGCATGCGCACCCAGGTCCTCGAGCCGATGAGACCCTGCTCCTCGCCGGTCCAGAGCGCGATGCGGACGGTCCGGCGCATGGGAAGGTTCAAGGTCTTGAGGAGGCGGATCGCTTCCATCATCACCAGCGAGCCCGCGCCGTTGTCGGTGGCACCGGTGCCCGAGTGCCAGCTGTCGTAGTGCGCGCCCAGCATCACCACTTCCCCGGCCTTGTCGGTGCCGGGAATTTCGGCCGTCACGTTGGTGGGGAAGCGGTTGTCGTCCAGGAACCGGGTCTGGAGGTTGACCTCGATCCTGACCGGGAGGCCGCGCTGGGCCACCCGATAGAGCGTGCTGTACTGCTCCTGCGCGACGATGAGCTCGGGAATCGGATTGTAGATGCTGTCCCGCGCGGTGCGACCATCCGAGTGCCCGCCGTTCAGGAACATCCCGTACCCCCAGCGCGAGGGAGACAGAATCACCGCCGCCTGCTCGGCGCGGAGCATCCGTCCCACGGCGGCGTTCAGGGCCTGGAACTGCGCGAAGTTCCCGCGACCGCCGCCCGGCGCCGCGGCCGGAGGCGCGACGTAGGGAACGCCGGGAATCGTGGAGATCAGCGTCGCGCGATTGGGGGTGCCGTCCAGTAGCTGTTCCAGGGAAAACCGCCGCTCCTCCTGGTTGAACTCGGGTCCGATCACCGGGGGAGCGCTGCGGAGAACACACGCCCCCTTGAGCTTGCCGGCGTACTTCGCGACGTCGCTGCTGTCCTTGATGTCGAGCAGCACGACCGGGCAGGTGACGGTCACGGGCTTGCCCTTGGCGTCGAGCGTGCTGCCGCTCCAGGCCTGCGGATAGGCGGCGAGCGGCTTGATCCACGGCTCGAGGATCCGTCCACTGTAGGACACCACGTCCCAGCCGCGTCCAAAGGCGGAGTCCCACGCCTCGGCCTTCACGTTGGCCAGTCCCCAGGACTGAAAGGTCTCGACCGCCCACGCGTTGGCCTTCCGGCTGCCGGTGGAATTGGTGAGCCGGGCTCCGATGACGTCGGTGAGATAGGTGGCCAGGTCGTCCACCTTGGAGCGGTTGGTTTCTTCGTCCTTGATCTTCTGGACCACGGACAGGTCCAGTTTTTCCGCGACGACCTGGGCCGAGACGGAGGTGGCGGTGAGGGCCAGCGCGAGGCCGGCCGCGAGCGCGCGAGAGAGCGACGTCATGTCGGGATGTCCTGAGGGAGTTAGGGGCGGGCCAGCGCGGCCAGCCGACTTTCGATTTCGGATTTCGGGAGCCAGCGGCCCGCCACAACTACGCCGGCCCGGCGGTTCACGTTGGCGATGTCGGCCAGCGGATTCCCGTCGAGCAGGATCAGGTCGGCGCGGCGCCCGGTCTGAATCGTGCCGCCGTCGTCCAGGGTGCCCAGGAACAGAGCCACGTTGCGGGTCCCGGTGGCGAGCGCCTGGTAGGGCGTGAGTCCGGCCGAGACGTAGCTCGCCAACTCGCCCGCGAGCGAAAATCCCGGCGCGTTCCAGAGCTGGGGAGAATCGGACCCCAGCAGGATCGGGACGCCTCCGTCGTGGAGCGCCTTGAGGATCCGGCGCCGGACCGCGATGAATTTCTGGCGCGCCTCGCGGGGAGTATCGGTGCGGATCTGGTTGGTCGCGGTGGTCCATCCGCGCACCATCGCGTCCGGCACGTAATGGACGTCGGGACGCGCCAGCAGCTGCTCGATCGGCTCGTCTCCCGCCACCGACTCGAAGAATCGCTCGGTGGGCACGATGGCGACGCCGGCGGCCTTCGCGGCGGCGACCAGGCCGGGCAGCCGGGATTCGTCGAGGCGATTCACCAGGGGCAGTCCGAAGAAGCCGTCCTGTTCCGGAGTCGTGGGCGCGCCGTCCGTGGCCATCGCCTCGATGAAGCCGTCGAGATGGTCGATGGTCCAGTAGTGCGCCGCGATCGCCCGGTTGAGTCCGACGGCGAGCGGGACATGCCCGCCGAACCGGATGTGGAGCCGGTCCGCAGTCGCGGCCATGGAGTCGAACGCGTCGCGCGAAACACCGGGATGGATCTTGAGAAAATCGTAGCCCATGGCCTTCTCGGCCATCACCATCCGCACCGCCGAGTCCGGGCTGGGCACCGACCCGCCGCTGAACGACGGACCGGAGGTGACGATCCGGGGCGAGAGGAGCTCGCCGCGGGCGGCGCGCTCCCGAAAGACCAGGTGACGCGGGATGCCCAGCATGCCTCGCACCGTGGTGACGCCGTTGAGCGCCCAGAGCTCCAGGGTCCGGGCAATGTCTTCGTCGGTGGCGTTGCCCGGAGGAATGTGCGCGTGCATCTCGGCCAGGCCCGGGATCAGGAATTTTCCCCGCCCGTCGACCCGGATGACGCCCGCGGGCACCTTCACGTCGGCGTTGGCGCCCTGCGCCACGATGCGGCCGTCCCGTACCACCACCGTCCAGTGGGGCAGCAACCGTTCCCGGTCCATGGGAATGACGGTGACGTCGACGAATGCCACCGGCGAAGCGGCGGGGACCTGCGGCGCCTGGACCGCCGCCAGCGTGGCAAGCAACCGCAGCATCATCGGGGTGCTCCTTGAGTGCCGGCCTTCGAGGCCAGCCAGCGACGGCGATTCTCCAGCGCGGTGACTTTCACCGGGGTCTCCGCCTGGTTCTCGGGAAGCACCAGCTCCATCCTCGGATTCTCCACCAGCAGGACCCGTCCGGAGTTGGCGGAGCCGCGACTCCGGTAGGTGACCTCCAGCGAGTCCCCCGGCCGGTGCCGGGCCACGATCGAGTCGATCGCAGCGCTCGACGACGGGGTCTGTCCGTCCAGCGTGAGGAGGGTGTCGCCCCGTTCCAGTCCCACGCTGTAGAGCGGCTGCCCGACCAGCACCCTCGAAGCGATCGCCAGGCCGCCCGGAGCGGTCGCGAAGTCGACGTCGCCCAGCCAAGCGACACCGGGTTGGGCTCGACGAAAGATGAGACCAACCGTCCCGAACAATCGGGCATAGTCGGGCACCTCCCGCCCTGCGATATAGCGCCGCACGTAGTCGTCGGCAAACGCCTGGTCACGGGCCACCTCACCCAGGGTGATCCGAACGTCGTCCATGGTGTACGCCTTCTCGGTCTTTCCGTATTTGCGCCACATGGCCCGCATGAAATCATCGAGGGAGAGCTCGGGTGACCGGGCCCGGAGCGTGAGATCGAGTCCTACGGCAATCGCCTCGCCGAAGGTGTAGTAGGAGATGAAGGTGTTGTCCTTGTTCTGGGGATCGATCGATGCCGCGGCGTCCACGAACGGTGCCTGGCGACTCATGTCGACCGCCGAGAAGAAACGGCGGCCGGGGTCGTTGATGATGGCATCGACCGCACCGCCCAGCTCCCGCGCGAAATCCTGGTCGGTCGAAAAGCCGGCCCGCCGCACGGTGAGCGGTGCGTAGTAGTTGGTGAAGCCCTCGCCCAGCCAGAGCTCACCCGACATGTTGGCCCGGGTGAAGTCGAAGGGCTCCAGGGAACGGGGCCGGATCCGTTCGATGTTCCAGGAGTGGAAGAATTCATGAGCGACGGTGCCGAAGTTGCGCATCATGCCGGTCGAGAGCGGCCGGGTACTGGTGAGTGACGTGGAGTTGCGGTGCTCCATGCCGTCCCCGGACGCCCAGGGGAGGTAGTCGGCCAGGAAGGTGTAAGTGCCCCAGTCGTAGGGGGCGAGCTCGCCGAACACCCCGGCCTGTTCCGGCACGATCTTCTTGATCATCTCGACATATCGATCGACCTCGCCGGAGGTACCCAGGTGGTCGATGGCCAGGCGCATGGTGTCCACCCGCGCCCCATTGGTCACCAGCCAGGTTCGCAGATCGATCGGCCCGAGGGTGATCGGGCTGTCCATGAACAGCTGGAGGTTGGGTGCGGTAAAGCTCGCAGGGTCGGAAGTCGGCTTGAGCTGCGTCGCCACCCGCCAGCCGGCCGGCAGGGACGTGAAGGACACCCGAACCGGCCGATCGTCGAGCCCCCTGGCCCACATGAAGGCGGCCGGAATGTTCAGGTGCGCGTGGGTCCGGTCGATCTGCGCGTAGGTGCCGTCCCCCCGGTCCCCGAACAGGGTGTAACGGACCCGCACCGTGCCGTGGTGCCCGGTGATCCGCCAGGAATACGGCGTGAGCGGAACCGCCTCGAGCGCGCTCCCGGCGCCGTCATCCGCGCGCACATTGTAGACGTTCTTGGCAAACTCGTGAACCGCGTACCGGCCGGGGGAGCTGCGGCTCATCCAGACTTCAAGCGGCACGGCCCCCGGAAGAGCGGGAAAGGTGACCGCAATTTCCGCTTCGTGGTGCACGGCGTTGGGAAAGGAGACCTGGTAGGAAACCGGACCCGATTGGGCCCGGCCCACCGACGGAATCAGGAAAAGCGCGGCAGCAGGGACGAACAGAATCATCGATCGACGTCGCATGGGCTCACAGATCGGTAGATGTGACTCAGTTGGGGCGAAGCCCAGGGGGTGCGGGCACCAGGTCCTCGCATTCTTCCAGCTTCAGCGCCATCGCCCGCTCCGGTGCATTGTTGCGGCCTAGAGACCCACCAGAAGCTTGAGGCCCAGCGCGCTCCCCACCACGACGAAGAGTCCTCGCACGAACGCGGTGCCTCGCACCCGCGCCACCCTGGAACCAAGATATCCGCCCGCGGAGGCCCCGATGGTGGCGGGGATCATGAGGGCGATGTCGTAGTACCCGTGCGCCACGTAGGAGGCCGCGGCCAGCCCCGACCAGGCGAAGGCCAGAATGTAGTAGTGCCCCAGAGCGCCCAGGATATCGTAGCCCCGGCCCCAGCAGAACAGCAGACTCGCCACGAGGCTGTTCCCCGACCCCAGCAGCCCCTCATAAAATCCCACCGGGGCGGCCGCGACGCCCATCATCGTCCGGGATAGGTGGGGCGGCTGGGTCGTCGCGCCGAGCCGGGGGCGGAGCAGCATGACACCGATGAGCAGCAGGATCATCCCGCCCACGAAATGCTTGAGCAGGGTGGCGTTGAGGCGCACCGTGAGCGCGGCTCCGAACCAGGCGGCAATCATCCCCGGTACCAGCATGGCGAGGAGGAGCCGGCGGTCCACCGGACGTCCGTGGAGATAGTTGCGCGCGCCGAGCAGGGTCCACACCGTGCCCGCGAGCTTGTCGGTAGCGACCGCGGTCGGAAGGGGAACGCCCAGCGCGAGCCAGGCCGGCATGGTGAGCGCCGAAGAGCTGCCGCCGCTCATCGACCCCAGCAGCGCTCCCGCGAAGGCAATGCCCAGCACCAGCAGCGCTCTCACACCCGCGGCGAGGCGAGGCGTTGCTCGAGCATTCCCAGACCGCGGGTCAGGTGCTCGATGTAGCGCTCCGGCGCGATGTTGGTGCCGCACACGATGAGTCCGACCTTCTTGCCGGCCAGCCGCTCCCGGAGCGGACCGGTCAGCGCGGCCATCGCCGCCGCGGCCGCGGGTTCCACCGCCAGCTTGGCGCCCCGGAACATCACCGCCACCGCCTCGCGCAGGGCGTCGTCGCTCACCAGGACCAGGTCGTCGAGGTGACGCCGGCAGAGCTCCAGACTGTAGGGCAGCGTGTAGGGTGGGCTCAGGCTGTCGGCTATGGTGCGGTAGGCCCCGTCAGGCACCCGTTCCGGTTTCCCGGATTTCAGGCTCCGGGCCATGACGTCGTTGGCTTCCGGCTCGACGCCGATCACCTGGCACTGGGGACGGATCAGCTTGATGGCCGATGCCACTCCAGCGGCGAGCCCGCCGCCGCCGATCGGCACGATGACGGCGTCCAGATCCGGCACCTGCCGCAGCAGCTCCCGTCCCAGGGTCGCGGTGCCCAGCGCGGTTCTGGGGCCTTCGAACGGGTGGACGAACGCGCGACCCTCGTCCCGCTCGATTGTCTGGGCCAGCGCGAAGGCCGCGTGCACGTCTTCCGCCAGCACGACCTCGGCGCCGAGCGCGGCACAGCGCGCAATCCGGAATGGATCCGCGACCTTCGGCATCACCACCTTGGCGCCGATCCCGAGACTGCGCGCGGCCCACGACACGGCGATGGCGTGGTTGCCGGCGCTGACGGCCGTGACCCCTTTGGCGAGCTCGGCCGGCTCCAGACCCAGCATCACATTCAGGGCACCCCGTGCCTTGAAGCTGCCGGCGTATTGAAACAGCTCCAGCTTGAGCACCGCCTGGGTTCCCGGCGCCAGCAGCCGTTCCGTCAGCTCGTCCCGCCAGGCCCAGGCCGGCGTTTCGCGAACCAGGGGCGCCAGGGCACCGGCAACGTGTTCGATATCCGCGAGCACCAGGTCGGGAGGATTCATCTCACCCATGTGCGGTCCAGGGACCATTTGGTCGTCTGAATGATTGGAAAGCAGGCCATAGAAGGACGAGCAACATGACACACATCATTCGCAGGACCCGAATGGCCGTCGCGACGGGATTGGTCGCGGTGGCGCTGGCCGGATGCAGTCACAACCAGGCGCAGACCGGGCTCATCCCCGATCAACGCACGGTCCTCAAGGTGGACAACCAGTCGTTCAACGACATGAGGATCTACGTGATCCAGGGAGGTCAGAGGATTCGGGTCGGAACCGCCACCGGCAAGACCGTCACGCCGTTCAAGTTACCGCCGAGCGTCATCTCGGGATTCACCACCATCCGGGTTCAGGCAGTGCCGATCGGAGCCAACGGCAGCTCGGTCAGCGAGGAGATTTCGATCACACCGGGCGATGAGCTGGAGCTCCGGATATCGCCCTAACTCGTTGAGCGGAGAACGCCCGGATCCACGTTCCCTCCGCAGAGGATGACGACAACCGTTTTGCCGCGCCAGGCGCCCGCCGTCCGCAGAAAGGCGGCGAGCGCCACTCCGGCGGCACCTTCGACCGCCAGGTGATGGGTCTCCTGTACGGAGCGCATCGCCTGGCGGATTTCGTTTTCCGATACGGTGACGAACTCGTCGCCCAGCGTCCGGCACCATTCGAACGTGATGGCGTCCTTCTCGACGCCACCTGCGGTACCGTCGGACAGCGTGGGCAGCGACGGACGATCGACAATCCGGCCCGCCTTGATCGATTCGATCATGACCGCCGAGTTTTCCGGCGAGCATCCGATCACCATCGTGCCGGGCCAGACCGACTTGAGATGGGCCGCGACACCCGCCATGAGACCGCCACCACCCAGCGCGATGAAGACCGCGTCCACGCCGGGAAGTTGTCGCGCCAGCTCGATCCCGACGGTCCCCTGCCCCGCAACCACCTCGGCATCGTTGTAGGGCGAGACGTAGGGAACCCGGTCCGCCGCGGCGAGCCCCCGGGCATGGGTCTCGGACACGGCCGAGTCGTCGCCATGCACCACCACCTCCCCGCCATGCGCCTTGATCGCCGCGATCTTGCCGGGGTTGGCGTCCTCGGGGACCACGATGCGGGCCCGGGTCTCCAGCGCTCGCGCGGCATAGGCCACCGCGGCGCCGTGATTTCCCGTGGACGCCGCCACGACGCCGCGCGCCCGTGCCGCCGGGTCCAGGCTGAGCAGCTTGCTGAAGGCGCCGCGGGCCTTGAACGAACCGGTATGCTGGAGATTCTCGAGCTTGAGATAGAGGCGGGCGCCGGGGCTGATCGGCGAGGATTCGACCGGGGTTTCCAGGATCCAGGGACGGATCCGGCTCTCCGCCCGCATCACCTCGGCCGGGAGCTCGGCCAAGGTGGTCACGCGAGGGCCCGCAGGGTCAGGCGGCGCGGCGGAGCCGGCTCTCACGACGGAGCCGGCGGAGATGACCGAAGCCCACCATGCGGCCGCTCTGCTCATCCCACAACTTGAGACCGAGGGTGCGGACCGCCTCACCCATGGTCAGCGTGGTGACCTTCTGGAAGGTCGGATTTTCCGAGTGGCACCGCTCCAGCTGGTAATTGGGAATCCGCGGGCTCAGGTGATGCACGTGGTGGAATCCGATGTTCCCGGTAAACCACTGCAGCAGGCGGGGGAGCCGGAAATACGAGCTGCCCGACACCGCGGCGGTCGCGTAGTCCCATTCCTTGCCGCCCTTCCAGTAGGCATCCTCGAACTGATGCTGCACGTAGAAGAGCCACACGCCCGCGGACCCGCTCAGCAGGAAGATCGGCAGCCAGATCCGCATCACGTCCTTGAACCCGACCAGCAGGGACAAGGCGGTGACCAGCACGGCCAGCGCGAGATTGGTGAGATGAACGTTCAGGCGTTCCTTCTTGCCCGCGATGCTCTTGGTGGGCCAGCGGTGCTTGATGAACAGGAACGTGGGGCCGCCGACCAGCAGGGTCAGCGGGTTACGATAAATCCGGTACCAGACCCGGCGCAGCCACCCGGCGCGAAGGTACTCGTCGACGGTCATGGTGTTGATGTCCCCGGTGCCGCGCTGGTCCAGGTGGCCGGAGGTGGCATGGTGGATGGCATGCTCGCGGCGCCAGTGGGCGTAGGGCGTCGTGGTCAGGATGCCGGTCACCCAGCCGACCACGTCGTTCCAGGTGCGGGACGGCAGAAACGATCCGTGCCCGCAGTCGTGCATGATGATGAAGGTACGGATGGTGAGTCCGGCGGCCGGCAGCGCCAGCAGCAGGGTCAGCCAGTAGCTGACCGACAGGCTCCAGTACATCACGATAACGGTAGTGATCAGGAGCCCCAGCGTGGTGATCAACTGCCAGAGCGCGCGCTTGATACTCGGGATCTGATATCGGGCGACAATGTCTCGCCAGGTGCGGCCGGAATCGGTCATCGAAGACCTCGGTAAAACGGGAGGTAACCTTTTGCAATGTAATGGGTTGACGACCCCCTGTCGACTCGGCTCCGCTAACTCCATTGATGATCGGCAGTTGGAGATTCGGTGCCGGTCAGTGTCCGGGAAACTCCAACAGACTGTAGACCGGCTTGCCCATCCCTTCGATCCGGGACCGGCCGCCCAAATCCGAAAGCTCGATCACAAAGCAGCACTCGATCACATCGCCGCCCACCAGCTCCACGAGGCGCAGCGCCGCTTCGGCGGTCCCGCCGGTGGCAATCAGGTCGTCCACCAGGAGCACCCGTTCTCCGGGGACAATCGCGTCGGCATGGATCTCCACCCGATCGCTGCCGTACTCGAGGTCGTAGTCGTACCCGACCGTGCGCGCAGGAAGTTTGCCTTTTTTCCGGATCGGGACGAAGCCGGCGCCGAGCTCGAGCGCGAGCGCGCCGCCCAGAATGAACCCGCGGGCCTCGACCCCGGCCACCTTGGCGATCCGGGAATCCTTGTGGCGCTCGATGAAGGCCGCGATGGTGTCGTGGAACCCCTGGGGATGACCGAAGAGCGTCGTGATGTCGCGAAACAGAATGCCCGGCTTGGGGTAGTCGGGCACCGAGCGGATCAGGTCCCGGAGGGAGATCACAGGACCCGTCCCGCCACGACCCGCAGCTGGGCCGTCACCGCGGGGTCCCGTGCGTCGGGCGCGGTCATGATGGCGCCGTCCAGCGATCGATCGCAGCGGTCCGGACAGGGGACTGGACGCTCCCGGATCCGCGGGGCGACCCGGCGCACCACCTCCCGCGCCGCGACCACGTTCCTGGCCATCACGGACAGGACCTGCTCGACCGTCACGTGATCGTGGTCCGGATGCCAGCTGTCCCAGTCGGTCACCATCGTGATCCCGGCATAGCAGAGCTCGGCCTCCCGGGCCAGCTTGGCCTCCGGCAGACTGGTCATCCCGATGACCGATGCGCCCCATTCCTTGTAGAGCCGCGACTCGGCGCGGGTCGAGAACTGGGGGCCCTCGATCACCAGGCAGCTTCCGCCTCGAACGCAGGGAGCGCCGGCCTCGCGGACCGCGGCCTCCGCGAGTGCTCCGAGCCGGGAACAGACCGGGTGCGCCATCGCCACGTGTCCCACCAGCCCGGGGCCGAAGAAGCTGTTCTGGCGCGCGAAGGTCTTGTCGATGTACTGATCCACCACGACGAAGGTCCCCGGCGCCAGATCGTCCCGGAGGGAGCCGACCGCGGAGAAGGCCAGCAGATCGGTGACTCCGGCGCGCTTCAGGGCGTCGATGTTGGCGCGGTAGTTGACCTGTCCGGGGGGAATCCGATGGCCGCGACCGTGTCTCGGCAGGAACGCCAGGCGATCACCATCCAGCTCGCCGATGAGCAGATCATCCGAGGGTTTGCCGAAGGGACCGACGAACTTTTCCCAGCGGGGACGGGCGAGCCATTCGATGTCGTAGATGCCGCTGCCGCCGATGATTCCGAGCATTGCCCGAAGCTATCGCGCCACGGCCAGCGCCGCCATCTTTGACCGCATGACGCTTCCGGAACCGGGTCCGAACGTTCCCCGCCGCGGCGGCGCGCTTCGCGCCGCGCTGGGCCGCGCGATGCTCCGGCTGCTGCGCTGGCGGATCGGCGGAGGTCCTCCCGATCTGGCCAAGTGCGTGATCATCGCGGCGCCCCATTCTTCCAACCGGGATTTCTTCGTCGGCATCGCGGTCGTCTTCGCGCTGCGCCTCGACGCCCATTTCATCGGCAAGGCGGAGCTGTTTCGGGGGCCCCTCGGGCCGATCATGCGGTGGCTGGGAGGACTCGCGGTGGACCGCAGCCACCCGGAAGGGGTGGTGCCGGAAACGGTGGCGCTGTTCCAGGCGCGCGAGAGCCTGATGCTGGCGGTGGCGCCGGAAGGAACCCGGAAGCCGGTACCCCGCTGGAAGAGCGGCTTCTATCGCATCGCGCTGGGCGCCGGGGTGCCCATTGTCCCCGGGTACTTCGACAACGGCCGCCGGGTGGTGGGG
>DASYPZ010000255.1:0-1849 GCA_036006105.1 Gemmatimonadales bacterium
CGGATGCCCATGGTTTTCGCGGAGCAGGGCGATCTGTTCGATGCCCCGCGGCAGGCGGCCTGCCCGCGCTACGATTTCGGATTCTGCAGCGGCCCCTGCGCGGCCCTGGTGACCGAACTGGGCTATCGCGATCGCGTGGCGGCCGCGGTGTCGTTTCTCGAGGGCCGGGCCATCGCGCCGGTGGACCGCGCCGTCGCGGGAATGATGGCCGCGGCGGACCGGGGAGAGTTCGAATCGGCGGCCCGGTGGCGGGAACGGTTCGAGGCCCTGGAGTGGCTCCTGGGCGCCACGACGCGGGCGCGCGCGGCCGCCGAGCTGTTGACGTTCGTCTACCGGGAGCCCGGCTGGTACGGCGACGATCGCGCGTACCTGATGCGCCGCGGCGTGGTGCGGGTCTCCTATCCCTGGCCCACGACGCCCATCGAGCAGGAGGCTTTCCGCGCCGTCGTGGCCGCGGAGCTGTCCGCCGCGGACCCGCCGCCGGGGCCGCTCCCCACCGCCATGATCGAAGAGATGCTGCTGGTCATGAGCTGGTTCCGCCGCCATCCGGACTCGCTCCGGCGCACCACGCGCCTGGAAGAATGGACGTAGCCCGCCGGTCGGACGACCCGACCACCAATCCCTGAGGAATCCATGGGCACTCGAGATGCTCGTATTGACGTGTATATCGCCAACGCCGCCGAATTCGCCCAGCCGATCCTTCGCCACGTCCGGGAGCTGGTCCACGCCGCGTGTCCGGACGTCGAGGAAACCATGAAGTGGAGCTTCCCGCATTTCATGCATCACGGCATCCTGTGCAGCATGGCGGCATTCAAGGAGCACTGCGCGTTCGGGTTCTGGAACGGCGCGCTCATTCTGGGAGTGGTGGGCGAGCCGGCCACACCGGCGATGGGTCAATTCGGCCGCATCAAATCGCTCCGGGACCTGCCCGCCAAGAAAACGATCACCGGATACATCAAACAGGCCATGAAGCTGAATGAAGCGGGTATCAAACCTGCCGCCCGCTCGAACCCGGCCCGGAAGAAGAACCTGCCGGTCCCGGAGGAGATGACCCGGGCGCTGGAACAGAACCGGAAGGCCCGGGAGACCTACGAGAGCTTCAGCCCGAGCCACCGACGGGAATACGTCGAGTGGATCACCGAAGCCAAGAGCGCCGACACCCGGAAGAAGCGGCTCGCCAAGGCCATGGAGTGGATGGCCGAGGGTAAGCCACGGAACTGGAAGTACATGAAGTAGGAGCCACCGTCGTCTCCACGGCAGGACTCTACCAAGGGGAGATGCGTCCTTCCATGTACCTCGATTCGACCATCACCCGCGCCTTTGACTTCGAGCTGCGCCTCCCGGGCTGGCTGCGCCCGACCTATCGGGGTGCGGTGTGCCTCTTCGGCATGCTGATGGGACGCGGGGGGAAGATCCTCTTCGCCACCGTGCTCGCCGTGCTGGTGGGGCTCGCGGGTCCGCTGCGGGGGGGGCTGGTGTTCCTGGCGCTTATCGCCGTGGCGATGATCGCCGGAGCCGTGGCCGGCCTGGTCCATGGACTCTTCCAGCCAATACAACGCCGAGGCAGCCTGGGCACCTGGATCACCTGGAACCTGGTCATCCTGACCTACCTCGCGATGCTGTCCCTCTTCGCACCCTTCTCGATCCGAGATCCCTTCGTGCTCTGGGCCCTTGGCAGCGTGTCCGCCCTGGGAGCCCTTGGCATGGTCCTGGTGGATGACCGGGCGGACAACCGTCCATCGCCACGCACGTTCGCCCGGCTCCGGAGCCGAGCGCTGCTGTTTGCCGCGCCGGAGCGGATGTGGGCCCGAAAGCAGAGGAGGGTGGTTGCGTACGAGGCCGGGCGAGA
>DASYPZ010000256.1:0-14939 GCA_036006105.1 Gemmatimonadales bacterium
GAGTCAGGTATCGGTAACTGTTGGCCGACCCGACCATCGCGCCGGCGGCCATCCGCCGACGGAGATGGGTCTCTCCCATGGTATGCGCGACCGCCAGGAAACCGGCGACCACCGCGGCCCGGAGCAGGAACGGAATAACGATCACCACGAAGGGCACCAGCAGGATGCCTACTACGCTCAGCACCAGGCCGGTGATCACCATGCCGAAGGTAGGAATCACCAGGATCTGCGCGAGCAGCCCGGTCAGGAAGGACCGGAAGAAGCTGTGCGATACCGTGTCGGAAATCGTTTCCAGATTGGGCTTGGCAAACAGCACCACGCCGAACCCGAGCAGGCCCAGCGTCAGGAGCACTCCGGCCAGGCCGGCGGCATTGGTGAGGAGCGTCGCCGGAATACTGCGGTGCGGCTCGACCGCCAGCGGTGTGACACCCATGCCCAGGGAGCGCTGTTCTCCCTGGACCACACCACCCTGGTCCTGAACTCTCCCGCCGATGGCCAGCACATCTCCGGTGACCGTCGCCCCGGAGTGCATCACGATATCGCCATCGAGGGTGACCACGTTGCCGGTGACCCGGCCGAACAGATCGGCCCGTCCCTCCAGCACCAGAAGATTGCCGGCGAGCGTCTCGGAGGACCCGACGCTGAAGTCTCCCAGCCGTGCCTGGCCCTGGGGAACGCTGAGCCGGAACGGGGTGGCGCCGCCCTGCAGCAACCGGCGGAGCCGCTGCTCGAGCTGCACCGGATCTTCCAGTTTGGAAATGTCGACCGAGGGGCCACCGGGGCCGCTTTGCGGAATGGCCTGCGGAGTCACCGCCTTGTCGCGCCCCAGCGTGGCGGGAATCTGATCCAGGAGACGGTGGAGACGGGTACGCAGATTCGGGGCGCTCGCGTCGGCGCGAGCGGCCATGGCCCCGATCAGAATGACGAGCGCTGCTGCGGTGCGATCAGCCGTGCGCATGGGGAACCGGCCGGCTGGGCGGGGTCAGGAGTCTGCGCAGGGCCGCGAGTGCGACGCCGTACATGACCAGCGAGCCGCTCACCAATGCCACGAGCCGTCCGGGGGACGAGACGAACTCGCGGAAGGGAGCATACCAGGGCTGCGCAGTCACATTCGTCGCCACCACACGCACGCCCAGCCAGATGGTCCGGCCGGTTTCCGCCGCGGAGGTGTTGATCCAGGAAAGCAGGAGGTCCCGGTTGAGCAGGGACCACGCGATGCTCGCTCCGAGACTCACCACGACCGACGCCGCCACCGCGAGTCGGCGCCACGCCGCGGGCGACCGCGGAGCGAGCAGACGGGCGAGGGCGGACTCGGGACGCCGGACCCGCGCCATGACGTGGTCCGCGAACATCGGAGCAGGCGCATACGACGGCAGCGACGCGAGCGCATTGAGGACCGCGTGATCCAGGAGCGCCATGCGACGGCACTCCTCGCATTCCTCGAGGTGTTCGCGCGCCTGAACGGTCAGCGATGCAGTGTGAAACGCATCGAGATCGTCAGCGGTCAGGTGATTGATCGGCCATCGTGTCATAAGCAGTCCCCCATACGGTCGGCTCCGGTGACGAGTTTCACTGTTTTAGGTGCGCCAGCGCGATCCGAAGTTCATTTCGCGCGCGATGGATGTAGGTCTTCACGGTACCGAGCGGCAGATTCAGAATCTCCGCGATTTCCTCGTAGGCCCGGCCCTCGACGTGACGCAAGAGAATGCAGGTGCGATACTCCGGCCGGAGCTTCGCGATGGCCTGTTCGATCTCCCCGCCCAGCTCCTTGTTCTCCACTTCCTCCAGCTGGTTCTCGCCGCGTTCGCCGATCTGGAGCGCCGTCGCCTCGACCATTTGCGGTGTTTCGGCGTGGGGGGAGCCTTCCAGCGACAGGGTGTCGAGCTCGCGACGGCGCAGGTGATCGATGGCGGCGTTGTTGGCGATCTTGAAGACCCAGGACGAGAACTTGTATTCCGGTCGGTAGCTGTCCAGCGCGTTCAGGACCTTGATGAAGGTTTCCTGGGAAAGGTCCTCCGCCAGCTCCCGATTGCGCACCATGCGGAAAATCAGCGAGAACACCGGCCGCTCGTACCGGCGGACCAATTCCCGGTACGCCGCCTCCTCACCGGTGCGTGCGCGGGTCACGACCTCCTGGTCGGTGGATGCCGGCAGGTTGGGGAGCGGCTCAGCCACGCGGGCGCGGGCCTCCGCTTGCCAGTGGGGTCGGCGGCGGGGTACATTCGGCGGCTATGTTCGCCACGGACAGGGAGTTACCGATCACTGGCGGGGCCGAGAAGCGGGCCTACGTGCAGGGGGTTTTCACGGCGATCGCGCCGCGGTACGACCTGTTGAACCACCTGCTCAGCCTGAATGTGGACCGGCGCTGGCGGCGCCTGGCGGTGAACCGGCTGGGCTGGGAGCAGAAGCCGGCCGGCACCTATCTGGATCTCTGCTCCGGCACCATGGACCTGGCCGCCGAGCTGGCCAACCGATCCGGGTTCACCGGCAGGGTGATCGGCGCCGACTTCGTCCAGGCGATGCTGTTGCGGGGGGCGGGGAAGTCGGCCCGATCGGTCCCGGTGAATGCCGATGCGCTCTCCCTGCCCTTCGGCGACGGTGCGTTCGCGGGTGCCACCGTGGGCTTCGGCGTGCGCAATCTGATGGATCTCGATGCCGGCCTCCGGGAAGCGGCGCGCGTCCTCGAGCGAGATGCCAGGCTGGTGATCCTGGAATTCACCACTCCGGCGAGCCAGCCAATGCGCGGGATGTATCTAGCCTATTTCCGGCACCTGCTGCCGCTGATCGGACGGTTCGTCTCGAAACATAGGGACGCCTACTCCTGGCTGCCAGAGTCGGTGCTCGCGTTTCCCGCGCCCGAGGCGCTGGCTCAGCGCATGCGGAGCGCCGGTTTCGCCGAGGTGTCGTTTACGCTGTTGTTCGGCGGGATCTGCGCGATTCACGTAGGAACGAAGCGGTAGCGAGCAGCCGTTTACGAGAAGGAGTGCCGATGGCCCTCGACAGCCTGCCCGAATTCATCTCCGCGATCGAGAAGATCGGGGAACTGGTGCGGGTGAGGGAGCCGGTCCGGACCCGTCTCGAAATCGCCGAGATCGCCGATCGGTGCATGAAGAGCCCCGGCGGTGGACCCGCCCTCCTGTTCGAGAAGCCGGTTCTCGAGGACGGGAGCATCTCCCCGATTCCCGTCGCCATCAACCTCTTCGGGTCGATGCGACGGATGGGTCTCGCGCTCGGCGTGGACGACCTGAACGACATCGCCGCCCGAATCTCAGACATGCTCAACCTGAAGGTGCCGGATGGCCTCTTCGGCAAGCTGGCGATGCTGCCCAAGCTGGCCGAGATGGCCAAGTTTCCTCCCAAGATCAGAAGCGGGCGGCCGGCCTGCCAGGAGATCGTGCTGCAGGGTGCCGACATCGACCTTGGGCGGATCCCCTTCCTGGTGACCTGGCCCGAGGACGGCGGCCGGTACATCACCCTGCCGATGGTGATCACCGAGGATCCCTCGCGGGGAATCCGGAACGTGGGGATGTACCGGATCCAGGTGATCGGTCGCGATACGCTCGCGATGCACTGGCAGCGCCACAAGGTCGGTGCGGCACACTGGCGGGAGATGGCCGCCAAGGGTGAGAGGATGCCGGTCGTGATCGCGATCGGGGGCGACCCCGCCAGCATCTACTCGGGGTCGGCGCCGCTGCCCCCCACCATCGACGAATTTCTCTTCGCCGGTTTCCTGCGCAAGAATCCCGTGGAGCTCGCCAAGGCGGTCAGCTGCGACCTCGACGTGCCGGCCGAGGCCGAGCTCGTGCTGGAGGGCTACATCGATCCCTCCGAGGAGCTGGTCCTCGAGGGTCCGTTCGGCGACCACACCGGGTTCTACTCCCTGGCGGACTATTACCCGAAGGTGCACGTCACCACGGTCACGATGAAGAAACAGGCGGTCTACCCGGCAACCCTGGTGGGCCGCCCCCCTATGGAAGACTACTATCTCGGTCACGCCACCGAGCGGATTTTTCTGCCGCTGCTCAAGCTGACGGTGCCGGAGATCGTCGACTACCACATGCCCGCGCCCGGCATCTTCCACAATCTGGTGTTCGTGTCGATCGACAAGCAGTACCCGGGCCAGGCGTACAAGGTGATGAACGCCCTCTGGGGTGCGGGGCTGATGTCGCTGGCCAAGGTGCTGGTGATTCTGGACAAGGAGGTTGATGTCCAGAACGCCGATGAGGCATGGTGGGTGGCGCTCAACAACATCGATCCCGAACGCGACGTGCGATTCACCATGGGGCCGATGGATGTGCTGGACCATTCCAGCCGATCCTTCACCTACGGCAGCAAGATGGGCATTGATGCCACCCGCAAATGGCCCGAGGAAGGCTTTGCCCGGGAGTGGCCGAAGCTCATCACCATGGACCCTTCGACCAAAGGGCGGATCGACGAGCTGTGGCCGAAGCTGGGTATTCAGCTCGCAGCGCGCGGAGCCGGGAGCCGGGAGCGCTAGCATGACGAAGCCGTTGCACGCTCCGGTGCCCGCGCGCGAGGGCCAGACCTTCGAGGGCACCTCGCTCGCGGCCCGCTTTGCGAGCCTGGTCAAGCTTCCCCATACCCTCTTCGCCCTGCCCTTTGCCCTGCTCGGGGTCCTGGCCGCGTCGCTGCGCAATCCGGTGTCTTGGCAGAGTGTGCTGGTGGTGGTGCTCGCCTTCTCGGCCGCGCGATGGGTGGCCATGGGGTTCAACCGGATCGCCGATCGCACCTGGGACGCGAAGAATCCCCGCACCGCCAATCGCGAGCTGCCCCGGGGAGCGCTCACGCCGGGACAGGCATGGGTCTCGGTCCTGATCGCCGGCGCGGTCTTCATCCTGTGCGCCTGGCGGCTCAATCCCCTCTGCCTGATGCTCTCACCGGTCGCGCTGGCGTGGGTGATGGCCTACAGTCTCTCCAAGCGATTCACCTGGTGGCCCCACCTCTGGCTGGGGCTCTCGCTGGCCATCGCTCCGGCGGGCGGCTACCTCGCCGTCACCGGTCGCTGGAGCGACCCCTGGTGGCTGCTGCCGGTCATCGGATTGGGCGTGGCCACCTGGGTGGCGGGGTTCGACATCTTCTACGCCCTGCCCGATGAGCAGTTCGATCGGCACGAAGGATTGAAGAGCGCCGTGGTGCGGCTGGGACCCCGCCGCAGCATCCTGCTCGCCAAGCTGCTGCACGGGGTGACCATTCCCGCTCTGGCGCTGTTCGGCCTCGGCGCCGGGTTCGGGGGCTGGTACTATGCCGGCCTCGTCGCGGCGGCAGGCATTCTGCTCTACGAACACCGGCTGGTGAGGCCGGACGATCTGTCCCGGCTCGACGCGGCCTTCTTCACCATGAACGGCGTGATGAGCGTGACGGTATTCGGGTTTGCCTGTCTGGATCGGCTGTTGTGAGGCCGGAGGCGAAGGCGCTAAGAGGCTAAGACGCTAAGACGCCAGGACACTACATTCACCCTATGGCTCGTCGCTCCCAGAACCACCCTTCCGCAAAGCCCGCGGCACCGCGGGACAAGCCGGCCGCGCCCAAGCAGCGGGTGGCCCCTCCGGCTCCTCCCCGCCACCCCGTCCGGCTCCCGACCCCCAATCGGCGGGGCCGGTGAACGACCTCCCCATTGTTCTGGCCATTACCGGAGCCTCGGGTGCGCCCTACGCCGTGCGGCTGCTCGAAGTGCTGGCCACCCATCGCATCGCGACCTGGCTCATCGTCTCGGGACATGGGTGGAGGCTGTTGCAGCAGGAATCCGATATCGGCGACGTGAACGCGTTGCAGCGGGCCACCGGCGGCGACTGGTCGAGCATCACCCACTACACCGACGAGGACCGCGGCGCCAAGCCGGCGTCCGGCTCGCAGCGAACCGCCGGAATGGTCGTCTGTCCCTGCTCCATGGGTACGGTCTCGGCCATCGCGCAGGGTTCCAGCCGTTCCCTGATCGAGCGCGCCGCGGATGTGACTCTCAAGGAACGGCGGAAGCTGATCCTGGTTCCGCGGGAAACCCCCTTGTCGCTGGTGCATCTCCGAAACCTGGTGCAGGTGACGGAAGCGGGAGCCGTCGTCATTCCCGCGGCGCCGGGTTTCTATCACCGCCCCGCAAAGGTCGCCGATCTGGTAGACTTCATCGTCCAGCGGGTGCTGGACCAGCTCGGCCTGGACGTTGCCATCGGAAAACGCTGGGAAGGTCAGGACCTCTGACCCCTGAATCCTGAATCCTGAGCCCTATGTATTCCACCTGTCTCTTCTGCAACTCCGACCTCGGCCAGAACCGGGCCCTGGCGAGCTTTCCCGTCGGTACCCGGCTCGCGTTCGACGTGGAGCGGGGCCGCCTCTGGGTCATTTGCGTGGTATGCGACCGGTGGAACCTGTCCCCCCTGGACGAGCGCTGGGAGGCGATCGAGGACTGCGAGCGGCGGTTTCGGTCCACCAAGATCCGGTTCTCCACCGATAACATCGGGCTGGCCTACCTCACCGAGGGGCTGGCCTTGATCCGGATCGGACCGGCGCTCAAACCGGAGATTGCCGCCTGGCGCTACGGCCGATTGCTGGGACGCTGGCTGCCAGGCGCGCGACGGGATCCGTTTCTGCGGGTGGCCAGGCGGTGGGCCGGCCGGGGCGAGGCCGCGATGGACTACACCTTCCGCCGCATGTTCGGGGTCCACCTGGGCTACGACCTCACCACCTGGCTTCGGGTGCACGGTCAGGCCGACCGCATCCTGGTGGCCGCGCGGGGAGACAATGGTGGCCTGGCGGTGATCCGCTCGCGCGACCTCGACCGCACCGAGCTGATTCGCCCCGATCCCCGGGAGCCGTGGCGGCTTCAGGTGACCTTCCCCGGCGGGGTCACGACCATTTCGGGCGACGCCGGCCTCCATGTTGCCGGGAAGCTGCTCGCGGTGCTGAATGGCGGGGGCGCCAGCGAAGCCGAGATCCGCTACGCCGTGACCAAGCTCGAGGATGCGGGCAATCCCGAGAGTTATTGGGCCCGGGTGGCCGCCATCGCCATGCGCTGCTCCTGGGGCAGGTTTCCCGATGCGCTCCCTCCCTCCGAGCCGATCGAAGAGGCCCCCACGTCCGAGGCTGAACGCCTCGCGCTGCAGATCACCAAACGGAGCTTCTGGGGCCGGGGCGGTATCGGCAGCGAGCCCCGCACCCCGCTGCCCCGGCTTCCGCTGGTGGATCGGCTGGCGCTGGAGATGGCGGCCAACGAAGACGTCGAGCGCCGCGCGCTCGAGGGAGAGCTCTCCCTGCTGGAATCGGCCTGGAAGGGCGCCGAGGCCATCGCCGCCATCGCGGACCGGCTTTTTCTGGATCGCAGCAGGGCCGAGCCGCTTCCGGCCGCCACCTAACCGCCGCGTTCTCACCACTCACCAGTTCCCGGCGTCATGCGGCTGGGCATCATCTCCGACACCCACGGGCTCCTTCGTCCGGAGGTCCTCGAGATTTTTTCCGGGGTCGACCTGATTCTCCACGCCGGAGACATCGGTTCCCCCGAGCTCCTCGCGGAGCTGGAGGCGCTGGCCCCGGTGCGAGCGGTGTGGGGGAATACGGACGGATTCGACATCCGCCGGCTGGTTCCCGAGGTCCTCGAGATGCGGCTGGAAGGGTTCGATTTTCTGGTGGTGCACGGCCACCAGCTGGGCTCCCCCACGCCGGAGGCCCTGCATGACCGGTGGCCGGACGCCGAGATCGTCATCTACGGCCACACCCATCGCCCGCTGCTGGTGACCGTCGATCAGGTGGTGACGGTCATGAATCCCGGCGGGGCGGGCGCCCGAAGGTTCGATCTGCCGGCCTCGGTGGGCATCATGGAGCTCGAGCCGGGGATTCCGCCGCGTGCCCGGCTGGTCCCGCTGACCGCCGCGGGGGAGGACTAGCCGACCGGAATTCGGCTGTGGGGATCCAAGCGGCTCGCCTCGTCACCCTGCGGACGGCGGCCGCCACCGCCGCCTCCTCCCACCGCGAGGTAACCATGACGATCCAGACCCTGGAGCTGGCGCTGCCGCATTCCCTCGCCGGCCGGACCCTGCGCTGGAAATTCAACGAAGGCCCCACCGCCGACACGGAGTACGAACACACATTCAAGACCGACGGGACCGTGGTGTACCGGACCATCACGGACCCGAAGGCGGGCAAGCCGGAGACCGACCCGGACAAGAAGCCGGCCCGCAAGCCGATCCCGACGCCCTACGCCTCCTATGAGGTGGCGCAGGGATGGCACCTCGTGTCCTATCTCTCGGCTGATTCGGGCTACACGCTGACGGTGCTGGTCAATACCACCGACGGGATCCTGCACGGCTTCGCGTCCAACGAGAAGGAGTGGTTTCCGTTGACCGGTAGCCTGTTGCCGTGAGCTATTTGCCGGCCACCAGCTTTTCGAAGCGGGGATTGCCCTTGAGCGGGGCGAAGCTGGGATCGATACGCATGTAGGCTGGCGTCACATCGGAGCCGGGGGATTTGAGCAACGGCTCGATCAGGTCCAGGGCCTTGTCGAGCTCGCCCGACTGAATCAGGATCCGCGCCACCTGGAACCGTACGTACGGACCGGTGCTCCAATCCAGCTCGGTTTCGCGCAGGCGCAGTGACAGTTCCGCCTCCTGCACCGCCTCCTGCTTCCAGCCGCCCAGCGCGAGTGCCCGGCCCAGCAGCTCGTGGATCTGGGCGGCCTCAGGGAACGCTTTCGATTGGGCGGCAAAGGCCATGCGGGCGGTATCGGCGTAGGCATGGGCCTTCGCCATATCACCCAGGAGTTTCCAGGTCCCGCCCACCTTGAGCCCGTAGTGCCCCCGGTCCCCGTCGAAATCCTTGGGCAGCAGCTTCGTCACCAGCGGCATGACCTCTGGTGGGAGCACCCACATCTGTTCCTGGTAAATGGAGAAGTGGGCCGCCAGCGCGGCGGTATCCACCAGCTTGAGCGTGCGGCTGATCAGGGCGCGGGCGCTGTCCAGGCGTCCGAGCGAAAGCCAGGTGCCTGCCGCGCCCTGTACGACGGCCAGGTTGGTCGGGGCGAGGTCGAGGGCCTTCTGCCACGCGACGATCGCTTCCTGATAGCGGCGGGTGTCCTGGAACCGGCCCGCCAGCGCCCGCGCGGTCCGCACCGACCGGGGGTCGATCCGGATGGCCTGCTGCAGGTGGGCGATCGCGTCGTCCCAGTGCCCGAGCGACCGCTCCGCCCCTGCGGCCGCGGTGAGCAGCTGGGCATTGTTGGGATCGAGCTTGAGCGCCCGGGCATACAGCTCGAGCCCACCGGTGTAGTCCTTCTTCTGATTCAGCAGGTAGGTGCCCATCGCCAGCAGGGCCATGGGCTGGTCCGGCGCGACCCGCATCGCCCGCTCGGCCGCGACGCGCGCCGCCTCGACGCCCTCCACCGTCGGCCCATTGGCGTAGAGGCTCGATTGGATCTGTGCGACTCGGGCCAATGCCTCCACGAAGGTGCTGTCGAGGTCCACGGCTCGCTGATAGAGGGCCAGCGCCTCGCGCTGGTGGGGGGCGTCGGAAACCGAATTGCCCTGGGAAACCTGCTCGCCTTTGAGGAAAGCGTCATAGGCATCGAGATTCTTGGTGGGCCGGGCCTCGAGTTGCTTCTGGGCCGACTCTCCCAGGGCCACGTCGAGCGCCGAGGCCACCTTGCCGGCGATGTCGGACTGAACTTTGAAGACGTCGGACAGCTCGGCATCGAACCCTTCGGACCATTTGCTGGCCGAGCTGTTCACCTGGATGAGCTCCGGATTGACCCGGACCCGGTTCGACGACGTGGTCTTGGACCAGCGGACCGTACCGGTGAGCAGGTAGTCCACGTCCAGCTCCTTGCCGATCTGGGCCGGAGTCTTGGTGGACTTCTTGTACTGGCTGGTGCTGGCCCGTGCGGTGACCAGGATGCCGGGGATTCCCGCCAGTTTGCTGCGGACTTCGTCGGTGACTCCATCGGCGAAGTACTCGTCCTCGGTGGCACCCTCGTTCTCGAAGGGGAGCACCGCAATCCGGCGGAGCCCGCTTCCTCCCCCGTGGCTCTTGCGCCAGAGGATACCCATCGCAAAGGCGATGACGATCGCGAGGACCGCTCCGGGGATCGCGTACCGCGACCAGCGGGCCCGCGGCGGTGCCGCAGGGAGCGCGCCGGTGATCGGGATGTCACCGCTGGTCGGGCCAAGGGCCTTGGCGAATTCCGCCGCCGTGGCGAAGCGATCCGCCGGGGTGCGGGCCATGGCGCGGCTCACCGCCGCCCCCAGCGCCGGCGATACGGCCGGGCGGGCTCCGGTCAGGGGCCGGGGCGTTTCGGTGAGCATCCGGGTGACGATGGCCTGGGCGCTGGGGCCGGTGAACGGCGGCTCCCCGGCGAGGAGCTCGTACAGCACGCAGCCGAGGGCGTAGATGTCGCTCCGGCCGTCGATACCGCGCTCCCCGCTCGCCTGTTCCGGGCTCATATAGGCCGGGGTGCCGACCGCCATCCCGGTGCGGGTCAGCGCCTGCTCGCCGCTGGCCGCGCGGGCGATTCCGAAGTCGGCCACCAGGGCCTGGCCGTCGGAGAGCAGGATGTTCTCCGGCTTGATGTCGCGGTGGATGACGCCGTGCCGGTGGGCGTAGTCCAGCGCCAGAGCCGCCTCCCGAACGATCCGGACCGCGTCGTCCACCGGCAGCTGCACCTCCCGGGTCAGGCGGTCCCGGAGGCTTTCGCCTTCGACGAACGGCATCGTGTACCAGAGCTGGCCCGAGGTAGCCCCCGAGTCGTACACGCTCAGGATGTGGGGGTGCTGGAGTCGCGCGGCGAGCTTGATCTCTCGCTGGAACCGCTCGTTCCCCATGGCGGCGGCCAGCTCCGGCAGCACCACCTTGAGCGCGACCGGGCGGTCGTGCTGCAGGTCGTGCGCGAGGTAGACCGTGGCCATCCCGCCGCGGCCCAGCTCGCGCTGGATCTCATAGCGGCCGGCCAGCGCGGTCCGGAGGCTTTCGAGAGAATCAGGCAATGGCAGTGGAGTGTTGGATGACAGAACGTTACCTCAACCGCACCCTGAAGGCCAGTTGGTCTCTTTCGCAGCGACAGCCGCCTCGGCAGGAGTCTACGCGGCCGCCAGTTCCGAAAGGCGGCGCGCGACATCGGCGACCTCGTTTCGGGCCTCGACGTGCTCAAAGAGCCCATAGGCGGATGTCAGCAGGGTCACGGCTTCCGCTCGGCACCCCGACTGCTCGTTGAGTCGGGCCATCTCCCGGAGGGCCTCCGCTTCTCCCAGCATCCAGCCGGTCTCTTCCGCCAGCTTGACGGCCCTGCGGAACTGGTGGGCGGCTTCCCGCGACTTTCCGGTTTCCCGGTAGACCATCCCGAGTGTCCGATGGGCGGCTGAGCGATCCAGCGGAAGGTCCAGCAACTCGAAAATCTCGAGCGCGCGGAGGACGCTGGTCTTGGCGGCGGCGAACTGCTGCCGTTCATGGGAGGATTCGGCCTGACCGAGGTGACACAGGCCCTCGAGGTGCAATGCTCCCTGGCTCTTGGCCAGGTCCGCGCTCTTGGCCAGCCGGCTCGCGGCCAGATCGGGCTGACCCTGGGCCCGGGCGATGAGGGCCATGTTGTAGCCCACCAGGGCGAGGTCCCGAATGCTGCCGGTCTCTTCGAACGCCTGGACCGCGCGGCCATAATGGGCCATCGCCGCCTCGGTATCGCCCTGCACGCTGGCCAGGACGCCGAGGTTCTGCTCGATGCGACCCCGAAGCTCGACGCTGGACCCGGCGAGCGCCATTGCCCGCTCCAGGTGGCGGCGGGCCGCGGGCATTTCCCCGGCGTCGAAATCGAAACCACCGAGGGCGTTCAAGGCTTCACCGGCCTGGCGCCGGTCCCCGTCCTTGTCGGCCAGCGTGTAGCTGCGGCGACAGAGCTCGGCCGCCAGGTCGCGGTTATTGCGGCGCTGGTGGATGACGCCGAGCCGCCGCAGCGCCTCGATGAGAATCGGCTTTTCTCCGGATTTTTCCGCAAGCTGGATCGCTTCGCCGAAGTCGGCGATGGCATTGTCAAGGCGCCCCGCGCGCTCGTGCTCCTTCGCGGTGCGGAGGACCTCGCCGGCGCGCTGGACCGGCGGCTCCGGCGCACGGGGAGCAAAGGAGAGTCTCGCCATGCCCTTAGTAGGCGACCGCATATCGGGAGAAGTGGCTGATGACGCCGGCCACGGTTCGCCGACTCCTCAAGTCGACGGACAGGATGCGCTCCAGCAGGACAAAGAGGTCGTCGCTGGTGTATACGATCTTCAGGCTCGCGAACGGCGGGGGTGAGCAATTGGCATAGCTCAGACTCAGCACCGCCGGGACCGCAAAGTGAAGTCCCTCGGGCGCGAACTGGACGGAGTTGACCGAGTCTCCCGAGGTGGTCCCACTGATCCAGGTGTCACCGGACAAAGCACCGGCGGGTATCGTGAGGACGTGGGGCCCGATTTGCAGGGTTCCGCCCGACGGACCGATGATGGCTCCCGAGACGCGCGGCATGAGGGGGGTGCAAAGGGCCGGCCGGACATCACCCCAACTGCGGCCCGAAGGACCCTGCCATGCAGTATAGGCCGGCGGGTGGTCAGAGGGCGCCAACGGTGCGGCTTCCTCGGCGGCGCAGGCGGCCAGCATCAGGACCGCGCCGAACAGAGAGACGAGGGAGACGCGGTTCGACGACATGGATCCTCAATGAGGTTACGGTGATTGCGCTTTCTGGCGGTGCTAAGCGCAACCGGCGTGCCCCGAATTTCAAGATCGTACTAATACATTACATGTCGTTTTTTGAGTACACTGTAACCTCTTCGACATCAAGTGAATAGCTATCACGCGCAGGTATCGGCAGTGCCGATAATGTGGACGAATATGGGCTCAATCGTGGTCGAAAGGCACCGATTGATCGACGGCTCGAAGCCTCGGTGTAGGCGGGCCACTACGACGCTCCAGGACGGAACCGCGCGGACTCCGCGCTACTGACTCCGGATTCCGATGCGGTGGGTTGCCGAGGAGCCACGGGAGGGTTGAAAGACGTAGTCGAGCCAGACGCGATCGAGCCCCAGCGATCCGCCGAATGTCAGTGGAGACTCGAGCGGTCGGCTGCCCCCTTCGACCCTCCGCGCGCCGACCCGCCCGATGACGGTCCACCCCTCGACCGGCTGGTAGAGGAGCTCCAGCCCGCCTCCCGGGGCAATCCGGCCGTCGCGCTCCCGCGCCAGCGATCCCATCGCCACCAGGTCGAGGTAGGTGCCCAGGAAAATCTGGGGAGATACCACCCCCAGGCTCACCCGCGCCGGCAGCGACGCCGGATTCCCCAGCATATCGAGGCCGGCTCCGATGTTTTGCACCGAGAACCCCACCGTGGTGCCCCGCACCTCCCGGGCGATCCCGGCATCGAACGCCATCCCATCGTCACGCAGTCCTCCGATGAATTCCTGGAGATACTTCCCCGCGACCCCGATGCGCAGGCCCTTGATCCGGGCACTGATCGCCGCGGTCGCCGCCAGACTGGATGCCTGGAGCGGGCCGCCCACCGGCAGCAGGCCGGGTCTGCTGTAGAGACCCGCCAGGACGGGAGAGCTGTAGTCCAGATACTGGATCCCGGCTCCGATCGCGACCTTCCCGAGCAGTCCCACGGTCGAGAATGTCCCCAGGGTGGCGGACGATCCGAACCGCGCCAGCGAGACCGTCGAGCCTCTCAGCACTCCGATCTGGGCGGGGTTGTAGAAAATGACCTCGGCCCCTTGCCCGGCTGTGAAGGCGTTGCCGGCGCCGGCGGCGCGGGTGCCGCCCGGTAACCGGAGCACCAGGGGCACGGTGGGCGCATCCTGCGCCACCGCGGATCTGGCCACCAGTCCGAGCGCGAGGAAGGTCCGGAATCGGAGCGACATGGGCGGCCTCAGCGGTGCTCCGGCATGAGGAACGCCGGGTCGATGTTGGAGAGTCCCACGTCGGTCAGGACCACGGTGCCGGCCCGGGTGCCGTCGAACACCCAGCGAATCGTCGCCAGGCGGGAGGGATCGAAGGCCGCATTGGCCTTGGTGAAGTCGCCGAGCGGGATGACGTAGGTCTGGGGGACCAACTCGCTCAGGCTCGAGAAGGCGGTCTTGTCCTCTCCCTTGCGCTTGAGCACCGTCACCTCGAGCGGACGCCGCGTCACCCCGTAATCCCGGATCGGGAGCCGGACCGTGGTTCCGCCGGCGTCCACCGCCTCGATCGAGAGCTGGATCGGCAGCGAGTCCGCCGCGGTCGGCCGGTGTTTCGGCGGGGGCGGAGGCTTGGGGACAGGCTTCTTCGACCCCGCGGTCTTGATCGAGTCCTTCCTGGTCGTGTCCTTGGCCGCGGCCCGGGGTCCCGGCGTCGCGGAGGTCGGCGACAAGGAGAATTCCAGGACGGTGCGGGTGCCGACCGACCACGCGGTGCGAATGGAATCGCCCATGGTCATCGAGTACGACGCCGGTTTTCCCGTCTTCATGGTGTCGGGGCCGGCAATGCGATTGTTCCAGCCCAGCCATACCGCGTAGTGCCCTTCATCCGGGAGCCGGGAGCGAAGGGGAAGCACTCCCTCGCGCCAGGTGGCCAGGCTTTCCGCGGCAATCCGGACGCCCGGCGCGGTGCCGGTCGCCACATCCACGTCCTCATCGTAGCTCGCGAGGGCATGAAACCCGCTCTCCATGAACCGGGTGACGTACATCGTCTTGGGAAGCCATCCCCCGATCACGCGATGATCACGAAAGAGCGGCAAGTACTCCGCATGACCCTTGAGGGTCGCGTCGAGAAAGGCCGACAGATAGATCCGCGCCATCTGGCGTTGCGCTTCGGCGGGAATGAGTCCGCGGAGATCGAGGAATCGCGCGCTCTCGGGGCCGGCGTCCGTGCTGCCCCAGGTGGTGTTCCATTGTCCGTGATTGGCGCGGTACATCCAGACCGCGGCCTTGAACCAGGGCTTCCCATCGGTGAAC
>DASYPZ010000257.1:0-2403 GCA_036006105.1 Gemmatimonadales bacterium
CAGCTCGAACTCGGCCGCGATGCTCACCGGCAGGCGCAGGGTGACATCTCCGGCGTGGGTCACGGTCTCGAGGGTCCCTCGGCGATCCACATCCCCTTCATAGGAGATCGCGCCGGAGATGGTCTCCAGATGCGCACGGGACACTATTCCTCGCGTGGCGGTAATCGGGCCGGCCACGGTGGTGGCGAGAACGTCTCCCCGGATGTCGCGCAAGGTGACGGTGCCGCGGCCGCCGGTGATCCGGGTTACCCCGATCGGACCTCCGACGTCCAGGTTGCCGTCCATCGACTCCGCGACAAGCAGCCGCAACCCGCCGTCGACTTGGATCGTGCCGCTCACGGAAACGCACTGCAGCTCCCCGGTCAATCCGGTGGCCTCGATCGAGGCGGTGCCCGACTTGACGGCCAGCCGCGCCCCGCGCGGCACCCGCACCTCGAGCGTCGAGCCGGGAGCCGCGAGCGTTTCGTCGGAGCGCTCGACCCCCAGCTTGGCGAACCCACCCCTCCCGCCACCGAAGAACGATGCGCCCGGCGCGATGGATCCGGTGATCGCGATGGAATCACGATCCCAGCCGATGATCCGCGTCGTCCCCGCCATGTTGGTGATTCGAATCGAGACGTTGGAGTCGACCGCGAAGCGGCGCTCCAGTTTCTGTTGCGCGAAAAGCCCTGGTGCCAGCGACCCGGCCAGCGACGGGATGAGGACGAGGAGGACGGCGCGCCGGCGCATCAGGTCTCCGTTGAGAGGGCCGCGGCCCGGCGAAGGAATTCCAGCTTCTGGCGCCACGCGGCAACCACCAGTTGCTCCAGCACGCCGTTGGCGGGGTCCTTCGCCAGGGCCCGCCGCGACTCGGCGAGGGCGCTGTCGATTGTGGCCAGATTCCGCTCGATGGTAGCCAGCGTTTCGGGCGCCAGTCGGGCCCGCGCGTTTTCGAGCGTGCGGCCAAGATCGTCGCTCGCGGCGGCGTATTCCGCTTCGACCCCTTCCAGCCTACTCGACAGGGTGACCGGGGCATGGGTGCCGGATCGGAGCAGGAGGACGGTGGCCCCGGACGAGAGCGCGATCAGCAGCACGGCCGCCGCCGCGAGGGCCCACGCCGGCACCGGGATCCCCCGGCGGGAAGCGCGACGCGGGGCAAGCCGGCCCGTGATGGCCGGCCAGAGATCGGCGTCCGGCTCGACCGACCGCGGCAGCGCGTTGAGCTCCTGCGGCCGCTCGGCGGCGTTCGCGAGGAAGTCGCCGCACGCCGCGCAGGTGTCGAGATGGGCCTCGAAGGCCGCCGTTTCGGCGGAGGACAGCGTACCGTTCACATAGGCATCCAGCCGGGCCCGGAGTTCCGCGCAAGTCATCGATTCAACGCCTCCCGGAGGAGCCGCCGGGCGCGAAAGAGCTGCGCCTTGGAGGTTCCCTCCGCTATTCCAGCCATTCGGGCGATCTCGCCGTGCTGGTAGCCCTCGACGTCGTGCAGCACGAATACCATCCTGGCTCCTTCCGGCAGACCCGCAATCGCGCGCTCGAGATCGAGCCCCGCCCCGGCCGGCGACAGTTCCGTGGGCCGCTCCAGTAATTGCGGCTCCGCCGTGCCGAACACCCGCTTCTCCCGGCGCCCACGGGCTCGCCGGCTGCCCAGAAAGACGTTCCTGGCCAGGCGGTGCAGCCAGCTGCCGAGGGCACTCTCGCCCCGAAATGAAGGAAGCGCCTCCCAGGCGCGGACGAACACGTCCTGGGTCAGCTCGGTGGCCGCCTGTGCGTCGCCCGCCAGTCGCAGGCAAAGCGCATGCACCCGTCCGACGTGGGAGTGATAGAGCGCTCCGAACGCCTCCTCGTCTCCGTCCTGGGCCCGGCGGACCAGGTCGCTCATCGCAGCGGCAGGGACTGCCTCCCTTCGGAGCGGCACCCGGGCGGCTTCCAGAAGCCCGCAACGGGTGCTGAGGACGCTGGTGGACACAATGCTGGGATGCCGGACGGGGGCCCGGGGTTTGATCAGGCCTCCGCGGGAGCCCTCCGCTCCCGGAAGAACGCCAGGAAGAACACGGCCGCTGCCAGCCCGATGAGCGACACCACCCGCCAGAGGGCCCCGTAATCGACCTGACCGCCCGACCGGGCGTACGTGTCTGCCAGCCAACCGGAAAGCAGGCCCCCGAGAACCGGGCCTCCCCCCAGGATGATGATGCCGAAGACGGTCTGGGCCGAGTGCCGCACGTCGGGGGGAGCGACCCGGTCGGTGTAGATGTAGGCGCCGGCAAAGAAGCAGGCGTAACAGATGCCGTGCAGAATCTGGCTGCTCACCAGCACGGCCACCGGCAGGCCGGTGAAGCTCCAGATGGTGTAACGCACGAAGTACGCGAAAGCGCCCAGTGCGATGACTTTCCGGAAGCCGAGCCGGGCCAGCATCACGCCCAG
>DASYPZ010000258.1:0-2337 GCA_036006105.1 Gemmatimonadales bacterium
ACCAGCAGCGCGATCGCCGGGGCGAGCCACATGCGGCTGATGAATCCGCGGAGACTGGCGCTTCCGTTCCGCTCCATGTCGCTCGACGCGTTCCATTCCAGCAGCCGGCGACGGGTGAGCAGCATCCGGCCCAGGGTGCGGACGATCGCATCGGCGCTGACGAACGCCTCGTAGGGCAGCGTGGCGACGATGAAGGCGGCCTGGGACAGATGACCGGCCGCGGAGCGAGCCGACGCGGTGAAGTGCTGCCAGGGGGACATGTCCTCCGCCACGCGGAAGAACTCCCGCAGCGCCGCGATCAGGCTGGGCAGGACCATCACACCCAGCACCCCGAAGGTCCAGAGCCAGGACGGGGCCAGCAGGCTCCACGACATCAGCAGCAGGACGGTCGCCGCGATGGGCACCATGCTGCGACGCAGATTGTCGAACAGCTTCCAGCGGTGCAGACCGGTCAGCGGATTCTTGCGCCGACCCTGGGGACCCGGGACCCGCGGCAAGAGCCACCCCGCGAGCTGCCAGTCCCCCCGGATCCAGCGGTGGCGCCGGGCCACGTCGGTGCTGTAGCTGATGGGATACTCTTCGTAGAACAGCACATCGGTGAGCAGACCGGCCCGCGTATAGGAGCCCTCGAGCAGGTCGTGGCTCAGGATCCGGTTTTCCGGAAACCGGCCTTCGAGCGCCTTCCCGAACGCCTCCACCTCATAGATCCCCTTGCCGATGTACGAGCCTTCGTGGAAGAGATCCTGGTAGACGTCCGAGACCGCCCTGGTATAGGGATCGACGCCGGGATCGCTGCCGAAGAGCCGGGCGTAGAGGGAGCGATTGCTGGCCGGCAGACTGACCCCGACCCGGGGCTGCAGGATGCCATAGCCCTCGATCACCCGGTTGGAGGCGGGATCGTAGCCGGGCCGGTTGAGCGGATGCGCCATGGCGCCGGCGCACTCCCGCGCCGAGTCGCGAGGGAGCTGGGTGTCGCGGTCCAGGGTGATCACGTACCGCACGCCCGAGAGGATCTCGGTGCCCCCCACGATGGCGGAGAACGCATCCCGGGTGCCGTGACGGAGCAGCTCGTTGAGATCGGAGAGCTTGCCCCGCTTGCGCTCGTGGCCCATCCAGCATCGCTCCCGCGGATTCCAGAGCCGGGGCCGGTGGAACAGGAAGAAGGCGTCCCCGTCTTCGCGCGGATAGCGCGCGTTGAGGCTTTCGATCCGCGCGGTCACCAGCTCCAGCAGGGCGGCGTCGTCGGGCTCGTGCTCCTCCTTCGCGTCGCGGAAGTCGGTCAGCAACCCGAAGTGGAGCCGGTCGTCCCGGTTGGCCAGGAAGCGCACCTCCAGCGCCTCGCACAGCTCCTCCGCGTCCTGGACGCCGCCCAGGATCGTCGGGACGACGACCAGAGTTCGCGCCTCCACCGGGATACCGTGGCGAAAGTCCATCCGGGGGAGAAGGCTGGGCGGTACCATCACCGTGGCCAGCCAGTTCACCAGCGCCAGCACCAGGTGGCTGGCGCAGATCAGCGAGAGCACCGCCACCAGGATCTGCAACGCCAGCGGCCACCGGTCCGCGTGAGCCTCCAGGGCCGCGCTGGCGGCCAGCATGGCCGAGAGCACGAACACCGGCCCCAGGTACGCGAAGAGCGACACCGGCCGCTCCGCTCGGGACAGGTGCAATCCGGCCAGCTGCTCCACCCGCGGCAGCCCCGGACCGAGCAGGTAATACCCGACGTGCGACGCCCGTTCGTCCGCCGGATCCCGGGCCCGGGCCGCTTCGGCCAGCTCGACCAGCCGGCGCGCGATATCCGATTCGGCCAGCCCGCTCTTGCGGGCCAGCCGTTCCACCGCATGCCGGTACCCGTCGCGGCTTCCGAAATCCATGTTGGGGTACACCCCGGCGGGATCCTCCCGCAGGGTCCCCTCGACCACGCTCATGGTCTCGACGAAGTCGCGCCAGTCCATCGCGCCGAGGAAACGAAGGCTGCCGATGCTGTTGCTGATCGATACCTGATCCGCGGCCTGCTGCTGGTTTTCCATCTGCACCAGCTGCTCGATGGTGCGTCCCGACTCGGAGAGACGCTGAGCCACCCAGGTCATGGGCAAGGCGAGCGAGGGACTCTGTCCCTGAAGCCGGCGGGCCAGCTCGGCGACGAACGCGCCCGACATCGGCGGGTTGGAGCGCGCCATGTCGGCCACCACCAGGATCAGGCTCTTGGGATCGGTCTCGACCGTGGCGGTCATCTCGTCGGCCCAGCCTTCGGCGCGATTGCGATCGAGCCGGCCGGCCACCACCCGGGCCGCGACCCGGCGCAGATTCTCGATCAGCGCGAGGCGGAGCATGATCGGG
>DASYPZ010000259.1:0-8919 GCA_036006105.1 Gemmatimonadales bacterium
TGGCTTTCCCCTTGAATCGGGGGTCCTCCCAGATCCGGGGATTGTCGGGCGGCGTGGTACGGAGCTCCACCTGGCGGGGGCCGTCGAAGCGAAGATCCCAGGTCATCCGGTTGAGCCCGGCCCGCCCCTGGGCGCGCATCGTACGGATCACCGCCCCGGCCGAGTCGAGGACTTCGATCCGGACCGAATCCGCGGGCACCGCCTTCAGGGTGTAGTTGATGTCGACGTTCCCCGACCGGGCCTCGCGATACGCCGAGCGGGGTGTGAAGAGGCGAAGGTCGGCATCGGCGACCGGCCGGTCCGATTGCTCCAGCATGGTGATGTCACGCAGGAGGAAGAGACCTCTCCCGTAGGTCGAGACCACCACGTCGTGGGCCTGCTTGGGGACCACGATCCAGCTGGCGGGCGCCGCCGGGAGGCCGTCCTTGAACTGGGTCCAGTGGGTGCCGTCGTCCAGCGAGTAGAAGAATCCGTGACCGGTGCCCGCGAACAGCATGCCCTTGCGATTGGGGTTCTCGGCCACGGCCATGACATAGTCGAGCGGATGGCCGGACGGCAGCCCGTCGCTGATCCTGTTCCAGCTCCTGCCGTAGTCGGTGGTCTTGTAGATGAACGGGCGCCGGTCGTCCATCATGTGATAGTCGACCGCGATGTACGCGGTGCCCGGATCGAACCGGCCGGGCTCGATTTTCCGGATGGTGCCCCAGGGCGCCATCCCGATATTCGGGCTCACGTCCTGCCAGCGTAACCCGCCGTTCCGGGTGTACCAGAGCTTCCCGTCGTTGGTGCCGGCCCAGATCAGCCCCCGCTGGATCTCGGAGGGCGCGATCGCGAACACCACCTCGCCGTAGAACTGCCCCAGGTTGTCGCCCACGATGCCGCCGGAAAACACGATCCGGCTGGAGTCGCGGGTGGAGAGATCGGGACTGATGACCGACCAGCTCTGGCCGCCGTTCGAGGTCTTGAAGATCACCTGGCATCCGTAATAGACCGTGTTATGGTCGAACGGATCGATGGCCAGCGGTGGTGTCCAGTGGCAGCGATACTTGAGGAGGTTGGGCGGGGAGTCCAGGGTGTGGATCCAGGGACTCACCGAGCGGGCTCGACCGGTGCGCGCGTCGAACCGGGTGACGGTGTTTCCATAGCAGGAAGCCCAGACGATGTCGGGGTTGGTGGGATCCGGAAGCGTGAAGCCGGATTCGCACCCGCCCAGCCCGTGATCCCACGTGGACCCACCGAACCCGCCGAATCCTCCGCCACCCCCGGCATCGGCCGCGGCCGAATCGGCCACGCCGCGCCCGCCGGCGGAATCGGAGCGGGCGGGCCGGGGGGCGCTGCTGTCCGGCCGGGACGCGGCACGGGGCGGCGGACGATTCGGGGAGGTCTCGGGCACGGTGCTGGGACCCCGCATGGTCCCGTTGTCCTGACGATTGCTGTAGATCCAGTACGGGACCTGGTTGTCGACCGCGACGTGATACATCTGCCCGATCGGCAGCGTGATGCTGCTGAAGGTGCGGCCGTGATTCAGCGTGATGCCGGCGCCGCCGTCTCCGGTCACCGCCCAGCGATTGGGATTCCTGGGATCCATCCAGATGTCGTGGCAGTCCCCGCAGCCGCCCCCGTTACCGCCCCCTCCCGGAATGCCGATCGGAAAGGTGAGTCCGCCGTCGAGCGACCGGTGGAAGCTGCTGTTGGCGACCAGGACTTCGTTCTCGTTCCCGGGATTCACCTCGAGCCGGATGTAGTAACCCGCGCGGCCGATCAGGGTGCGGTCCCAGCTTGCCACGCGCCAGGTGCTCCCGCTGTCGTCCGAGCGCCAGAGCGAGCCCTGGTTGGGCGTCTGGATGAGCGCATAGACCCGGGCCGGATTCGAGGGCGCTACCGCGACGTCGATCTTGCCCACTGGAGACTTCGGCAGACCGGGATCCTCGAGCCTCTTCCACGTGGTGCCGCCGTCCCGGGTGACGTGCACCCCGCTCCCCGGACCGCCGCTGAACATCCCCCAGGTATGCATGACCACTTCCCACATGCCCGCGAAGAGCACGTTGGGATCATGGGCATCCATCGTCAGCCCGGAGCAGCCGGTGTTCGCGTCGACGAACAAGACCCGCTCCCACTGCTTCCCGCCGTCCCGGGTGCGGTAGACGCCCCGCTCCTGCTGCGGCCCGGTGGCGCGGCCCAGGGCGCAGACGAACACGATGTCGGGATTGGTGGGATGGATCAGAATGCGCCCGATCCGGCCCGACTCCGGGAGACCCATGTTGGTCCAGGTGACGCCGGCGTCGCTCGACTTGTAGACCCCGTCGCCCATGACGTCCGCGTCGCGAATGGCCCAGGCCTCTCCGGTTCCGGCCCAGACGATCTGGGGGTTGGAAGGCGCCACCGCCAGCGCGCCGATGGCCTGCACCGGCTGGCTGTCGAACACCGGCGCGTTGGTCTGGCCGCCGTCGGTCGATTTCCAGATTCCACCGGAGGCAGCGCCGAAGTAAATCGTGAGCGAATCACCCGGAATTCCCGCCACCGCCGAGATCCGTCCACCGACCGCGGGGCCCATGAACCGGAACCGGGCCGGCTCGGGTGGCCGGTTGGCGCCGCGGTCCCGCTGGCTGTGAGCCACCGAGGGCAATATCGCGAACGCGAGTCCCGCGATCGCAGAGCTCCGCCAGAGGCCGCTGCTCACTGAGCGCCGCTCCCGCCCCGATCCCCGGCCACGGCGCCGGGTTGGGTCCTCTCTCCCTTGAGCCAGTAGGCAAACCACTGCCGGAGCCGCCCGAGGCGATCCACCAGGAGCCAGGGCTCGCCACTCCGGGACAGCTCATGGGTCGACCGGGGGTACCGGACCAGCTCGACCGGCACGCCCTGCTTCTTGAGGGCCATGTACCAGAGATCGGCGTTGCCGATCGGCGTCCTGAAATCCTCTTCCGATTGCACCATCAATGTCGGAGTCTTGACCCGATTGACCTTGCGAATCGGCGAGAGCGAATCGTACATCGCCTGGTTTTCCCAGGGCTTCCCGTAGAATTCGAATTCGGTGAGGCCCTGGGCATCCGACGCGCCGTACCAGTAGGTCCATTCGCTGATCATCCGGTCGGTCTGGGCCGCCTTGAACCGGTTGGTCTTGGCGGTGACCCACGCCGTCATGACCCCGCCGTACGATCCCCCGGTCACTCCCATCCGGGTCGAATCGACGTCGGGCCGTCGCGAGGCGAGGTCCACCGCCTTCATCAGGTCCTGGTAGTCCTCGGCGAACCAGCGGCCCCGGGTCGAGAAGGTGAACGGCGCGCCGTATCCGCTCGACCCGCGGGGATTGGTGAACAGGACCCACATCCCCGTCGCGGCGAGATTCTGAAACTCGTCGAACCAGTTTTCGCCGTACGCCGAGTGCGGGCCGCCGTGGATGTAGAGCACCAGGGGATACTTCTTGCCCGGCTCATAGCCGAAGGGCTTCATCAGCCAGCCCTCGACCTCCAGGTTCCCCACCGATTTGTAGGTGAACCGCTCGGCATCCGACCAGGCAATCTCGGTGTTGAGCTTATCGTTGAAGTGGGTGAGCTGGCGCTCATCCTGGCCGGTGGTCGAGGCCACGAACAGCTCGGTGGGGCGGGTCATGCTGGTACTGACATAGGCGACGCTCTTCCCCGAATGTTCGATATCGAACCCCGACAGGCGGCGCCGCCCGCTCAACAGCTCCACGGGCTTCTTGGTGACCGGGTCGATCGCGAGGAGCGCGGTGCGTCCTCCGATCTCGGCGCTGAACACCACGCGCCCGTCGGGAAGCCAGGCCAGCTGGGCCGGCTCGTACTGCCAGTCTCCCAGGAGGTTCTCGGCCGGTCCACCCGCGGCATCGACGACGTAGACCCGAGCCGAGGCGGTGCGGTTGGGGCTGGCCAGGAAGGCGAGCTTCCGGCTGTCCGGCGACCAGGCCAGGTCCCCCTCGTCGCCACTGGCGGTGGTTACCCGCCGGGGCGCGCCACCGGCCGCGGCGATCACGAAGATGTCGCTGTCATTGCGGGGCGACTCGTCGCGCTTCGCGTCGTACGGCAGCCGCGCCAGCGAGTCGCGCTCGGCCCGCACCACCGAATCGGGGCGGAGCGCCGGGTCGGCAACAAAGGCGATCCACTGGCCGTCGGGAGAGACGCTCACCCCGCGATGGGAGAACGGATCGTTGGTGACCTGCTTCCTGGCTCCGGTCTCGAGATCCCGCGACCAGATCTGATTGGCCCGGGTCACCCGGGCTTCGCGCGGCCCGGGCAGGTAACCCGCACCGTTCGCCTTGTAGAGCATCTCGGTGATGTGACGCCCGTCGAATCGCGCCGGATCCACCGGGCTGGTGATCGCGCCGAACGGAGGCCGGGCCATCGGCTGCATCTTGCTCCAGGGATCGCGCCGGGTGGTGTCCCGCGCCGGCGCTCCCATGGCGGTGTCGGTGTAGAACACCAGCCGGCCGTCCTTGGGGCTCACCCCCGCGGGAATGCTGTCGACCTCGAAGGCCTCGCCGCCCGGGCGGTCCATGCGGAGCGCCCAGGTGCGGCCCTTGCCGCCGGGGCGCGTCGAGGTGAACAACAGCAGCTTGCCATCCGGAGCCCAGCGCGGATTCGCGCTCTCCACTCCCGGCGCCGTGAGCCGCGCCGGTTCCCCACCCGTCGCCGCGACGAGCCAGATCTCGGAATGCCGCTTGTTGTCCGCCGGCACCACCGTCGTCGCGGTAAAGGCGACCTGCTTGCCGTCCGGGGAAAGCGCCGGTGTGCTCACCGTGACGAGCCGGTACCAGTCGTTGGGCGTAAAGGCGCGACCCTGGGCTGCCAGCGGGACCCGAGGCGCGGACAGCGCCAGCAACGCCAGTCCGAGCCCCGCGGTGCGGAACAGAGAACGCATGAGCGACACTCCTTCAGGAAGGATCACGGTTACCGGCAGCTGGAGGCCGAGCGCGACCCCGGCGCGGACCGATCGCCGGTGACGAAACCGCCGGTTGCGCTGACCACCCACCGGAACGCAAAAACCTGGGCCCGCTCGTTGACCGCGAGGCGGGGCCGGCTGACAATCACCGGGAGATCGAAACTGGTGACGAACGAGGTCTGCCCGATACAGTGCGACATCCGGAGTCCGAGCCCGGCATCGGTGATCAGCGAGGCGCGGGTGCTGCCCTGCCGAGGGACATCTCCGTTGGCGAGCGCGGCGTCGCCGAATGCCGCGACCCGGATATCACGAAACAGTCGGGTCTTGCTCAGGGAAAGTACGCTCCGCTCCACGTCTCCGTTGACCGCGATCAGCCCCGTGGCCGTGGTACCCGCCGCCAAACCGCGCACCCCTCCGCCCCCGGGCATCAGGTAATGCACGTCCGCTCCGTCGAGCGGCGCGCCTCGGGAACGCAGGAAGGGATTGGCAAATTGCTGGTAGGGATCGGCCCCGGCCAGGAAGAGCTGGCGCTGCTTGAGTGGGCGCAGACCCGATTCCACCCAGCCCCCATAGGTCCTGAGCGCCACGCCGAAACGCCCGAACCGCCGGCGGGCCGATGCCTCGCCGGTCAGCCGCCCGTAGGGTTGCGCGTCATAGGAATTGTCGGTGGTGAATCCGGCGCCCCGGTTACGATACTCCACGCCCCCATCCAGCGAAAGCCGACCGGCCAGGTTCCAGGCGCCGCGACGTTCGCTGGTCCGGATCCAGGCCGTCGCTTCGACGGTACCGCCCGCGTCCCAGAGCGCGGAATTCAGATAGTCGGTGTCGGTCGTGACCATCCAGCGGACCCCGGTGCCGACGTAGGTTTGGGCGCCGAAGCTTCTGTGCCGGTTGGTCTGCCGCTCCGTACTGGCGGCGAGGCCGGCCCGACCCTCCACCCGATAGGCCTCGAAGCTCTGGGTGGTCCGGGGCGACTGGAGCCAGGTCGGATTCCGAAGCCGCCCATACAGACCGATCCCTTTGTAGTTCTCGTTGTCCCGGGTCCGCCTGGTGTCCAGTGTATAGGACAGCTCCCCCTGCTGGAATCGACCCAGATAGTCGGACCGCAACCTCCCGCCCACCACCACACCGCTGAAGTCGTTGTACCAGACCGTCGGCAGGAGCCCTACGGTCAGACGGTCCCGGCGGGTGGGCTGAGAAAAAATCCGGTCCAGGTACAGGTGCTCGCGCGGGTGGCGCCCCCACCCGAGGAGTCCGCGCGTCTTCCGGTTGTTGAGCATGTTCCAGTCGTGGGCGCGGGCCCGCGGATCGACCTCGACCTCGCGCGGCTTCTCCCGGGTGGTGAGCACCACCCACTCCCGCTCCGCGGTACCCGTCGCCCGGACCATGGCGCTGTCGGTCTTCGATCGCACCACGACATCCACCGGGAACATGCCGGGCGCCTTCCGCACCATTTCCACCCGCGTGGTCCATTGGCTCGGGGAACCACCGGTGCGCCGAGTGCTGATCCGCCCGAGGGTGTAGTCGTAGAGATCGGTACAGTGGAGAAACTGGGCGAAGAATTGGCTCAGATCCTGTTTCGAGACTTCCTCGGCGACTGCGCGGAAGCTCGCCTCATCGACGTGGCGGAGCTGCCAGCGCTCATAGTAGGTCCGGAGGATCCGGCGCATGGTCGAGTCGCCCACCAGGGTGCGGAGCTGCTGGAAGAACAGCTCTCCCCGATCGTAGATCATCGCGTTGTAGGTGCCGAAGTCGCGGTATTGCTCGCTCACCAGGCTGGTCGGCTGGGACCACCCGTCGACGTCGGAGAGCAGGACGCTCCGCTCATTGGCCTGGTAGACGTTGGGGACGCCGTGGACCTCGTCGTACCAGCTGGTCTGGAAACTGGTGAACCCCTCGTCGAGAAATCCTTCCTTCCATTCATTGCTGGCCAGGATCCCCATCAGGTAGTTGTGCCCCACCTCGTGCAGAATCAAGTCCAGGTCGGCCGAGCCGTCGTGCACCATCATGGGGAACTCGGTGCCGCCGCCCTCGATCCGATGCACGTTGGTGATCTGGGGCCAGGGAAACGGCCCGAACAGCTCGTCGAGCCATTGCAGGGCCGTTTCCGTGTTGTGGACCGCAACGCCGCCGCCCCAGGTCTTCTCGTCACCCGGTTGATAGAGCACATGGACCGCGACCTTGCCGAAGCGGCCGCCCTCGTACTTGTAGGCGGGGTTCATGGACATCGCGAAGTGGTGGACCGACTGCGCGAACCAGACGATCTGCTTCCGGCCCGGAGCAACCGGGCCGTCACAGGGCACGCTGGCGTTCCCGGGATATCCTTTCACAAGGGACAGCTTCCCCACGACGGATCCCGTGCCCACGTTGCGCTGGTGCTCGACCGGACGAGCGGGGTTCTGGTTGGCCCGCTCCCAGCCCGGATCCCCGCACACCGGAACCCCGGTGGCACCGACCACCTGATCCTCCGGCACGTCGAGCGTCACCTGAAAGTCGCCAAAGTCCCCGTAGAACTCTCCGGCGGGATAGAGCGGATGCTCCTCCCAGCCGTATTTGTCGTAGGCCACCACCCGGGGGTACCACTGCGCAAAGTCAAACGCGCGGCCTCGGCGTCCCTGGCGCCTCGGAGTCGTGGAGGGCCGGGCCTCCCACTGCATCGAGACGGTGAAGCCGCCTCCCGGCGCCACCGCCGTGGGCAGCGTGTAGCGCACGATGGTGCTGTCGGGCGCGAACGGATAGGTCGGCCGCACCGGCGTGCCATCGACCGATACATCGCTCACCCGATTGTAGGCGTAGTCGGGATCCTTGAGATCGTTGAAACGGCGGCGGTGTTCGATACTGTCGGCGTCGGACCAGCGGGAGCCGGGACGGAAGGCGTTGAGATAGAGATGGAAGGACACGGTGCGCAGCGTATCGGGCGAATTGTTCTGATACTCCACCCGTTGGGTGCCGCCGAGCGTGCCGCGCGGCTCATCGAGCGTCGCGGTGATGTCGTACTTGAGATGCTGCTGCCAGTAGGTCGGCGTCTGCAGCACAAGCGCGAGAAGAATTGCCGGTGCGTTCATCGGTGGCTCGGCTAGAAGTCAGGCAACAGGATGCAGTGCTGCGGGTGGGACCATCTGGAACATAGCGATGGACTGCAAAACGTCCACTTGACATACGAATAGTATGTAATATGTTCATTCTACCTTCTAATAGGTTCTTATTGTGAGTAACGGCATTCAGTTAGACGAAACCAGCCTCGCCATCGTCACCGCCCTCACCCAGGACGGCCGCGCCTCCTATCAGGCCATCGCGGATGAGGTCGGGCTCTCCCGACCCGCGGTCATGGAACGGGTCAAGCGGCTCGAGGAACAGGGCGTCATCACCGGCTATACCGCCCGGCTGGACCGCGCGAAAATCGGGCGGCCCATCACCGCCTTCATCAACGTGCGGTATCCCAGCTCCAGCCATGTCGGCACCGAGCCGTGGATCCTCGAGTTGGAGCATCATCCCGACGTCCTCGAATGCCACCACGTGGCGGGGGACGACTGTTACATCCTCAAGGTCGCGGTCTCCGGCGTGGACAAGCTTCAGGAAACCCTCCGCGCCTTGCGGCCCAAGGGAGAGCCGGCCAACACCAGGACCACCATCGTCCTGTCCACCCTCTTCGAGAAGGCCAACGTCCTCCCCGAGGATGCGCCGGTCCCTGCCCATGGGTGATCTGCGCGGTCGCGCCCTCTGGGCCTATCTGATCGTCTGCATCGTGTGGGGCTCCACCTACATCGGCATCAGGGTCGGAGTGGAGCACCTGCCGCCGTTTCTGTTCGCCGGCGTTCGCTTTCTGATCGCCGGCGGTCTGGTGACCCTCGCGGCTCGGCTGTGGGGAGAGACGCTGCCGAACCGCCGGCAGGACTGGATCACCCTGGCGCTCACCGGTACGCTCTTTCTGGCCAGCGGCAATGGGCTGGTGGTCTGGGCCGAGCAGTACCTCGACGCCGGCACCGCGAGCATTTACGTGGTGACCGTGGCGATCTGGGCGGC
>DASYPZ010000260.1:0-8251 GCA_036006105.1 Gemmatimonadales bacterium
CCCCTCCGATGGACCGAGTCCGGATCGGCTTCGTGGGCGTGGGCGGCCAGGGCAGCAGCCACGTGGAGAATCTGCTCACCCTCGACGGGGTCGACCTTGTCGCCCTCTGCGACATCGTCCCCGAAAAAGTGTCCACCTGGCAGCAGAAGATCGTGGCGATGGGCCGGCCCGAGCCCAAGGCGTTTACGAAGGGACCCCGCGACTTCGAGCGGCTCTGCGCCGAGACGGACGTAGACCTGGTCTTCAACGCCACGCCGTGGGAATGGCACGTCCCGATCTGTCTGGCCGCCATGCGCAACGGGAAGCACGCGGCCTCCGAGGTACCGATCGCCTATACGGTGGACGATTGCTGGGCCCTGGTGGAGGCCGCCGAGAAGTACCAGAAGCACTGTGTGATGATGGAGAACTGCTGCTACGACCGGCTGGAGATGCTGGCATTGCATCTGGCCCGCCTCGGTATCCTGGGCGAGCTGATGCACGGCGAATGCGGATACAACCACGACCTCCGCGGCATCAAGTTTTCCAATGAAGGGGAGGGCCTCTGGCGCCGGGCCCATGCCACCAGGCGCAACGGGAACCTCTACCCGACCCACGGACTGGGACCGGTAGCCCAGGCGATGAGTATCAACCGCGGCAATCAGTTCGACTACCTGACCTCGGTGTCCGGTCCTTCCCGCGGGCTGCAGCGATGGCAGCAGGAGCACCTGACGGCCGACGATCCGCGCCGCAGCGAGCGCTATGTGCTGGGCGATGTCAACGCCACCCTGATCCGGACGGTGCTGGGCCAGACCATCTACGTCACCCACGACACCAACCTGCCGCGGCCCTACAGCCGGAAGTACGTCCTCCAGGGAACCAAGGGTCTGGTGGAGGGGTATCCCCAACGGGTCTACGTAGAGGGCATGAGCAAGGAGGAGGACCGCTGGGATCCGATCGCCCAGTGGTTCGAGAGCCACGACCATCCGCTCTGGAAGAAGGACAGCGTGCTGAACGCCAAGGTGGGGCACGGCGGCATGGACTGGCTGGAGGACTGGCGGCTGATCAGCTGTCTGCGGGAAGGCCTGCCGACCGACGAGAACGTCTACGATGCCGCCGCGATCAGCGTGGTCGGACCGCTGACCGAGCAATCCAATGCCGCCGGCAGCCGGCCGGTCAAGGTTCCGGATTTCACCCGGGGCCGCTGGAAGACCACGGAGCCGCTCGGCATCATCTCCCCTTCCTGAAGACGCGGTTCGGATCCGAACCCGGGACACGCAACGAGCCCGGCGGGGCCAACTCCCGCCGGGCTCGTGAACAAGGCGACTCCCGAGTCAGATGGTGGCGGACCGCCGGTGCCTCATCATGGGACGCTCGAGCCGGAAGTGGTCCATGCGGTTCCGAAGCCGCTCCCCCATCCGATCCATATCCCGATCCCGGAAGCGAAACTCGGTGCGGTTTCGCCGCGCCTCATCCCGCAGGGCAAAGCCGCGATCCCGCATCCGCATGGCCATGTCCCGGCCGTTGAACTCCCAATTCCGCATCCGCATGGCCAGGTCCCGGCCGTCGAACTCCCGATTCCGCATCCGCATGCCCAGGTCCCGGCCATCGAACCCCCGAAGCCGCATGCGATCGGCCATCTCGTGGCTGCGCTCCTGGATTCGGAAGCGCATCCGCGCCGCGCCGTCCCGGAACCGATCGTTGTCCCGCATGAAGAAGCGGTGGGTCTCACCCCGGGGCATGTCCCAGGCATGCATCCTGAATCGACGGAAGGGAAACTCATCCGACTGGGCGGCAGCGGCGGCGGCGGTGCCGGAAACGAGGATCGCTGCGAGGAGGGCTTGGCGGAGCAACATGGGGGATCTCCTGACCGGAATGGGCGACCGAGGTGGCAGCCCGATGAGAAGTCAGACGCGCCAGCCCCCCGAATAGTTGCGCCGGGGCCTCCGGGGCCAGGTCAGAGGCGCAGGCCGGAGGCTGCGTCGAACCATTGCACCCCGTCCGGCTCGATGGCGCAGGCCAGGGTCTGCCCGATCACGGGCGTGGCATTGGCGTCGACCCGCAAGGTGATCGAGGTGCCGGCCGAGCGTACCGTCACCACCGACTCGTACCCCAGCGGCTCGATGAATTCGACGACGCCGTCGAACCCCGGGGTGCCGGCCACCGCGCGAATCTTCTCGGGCCGGATTCCCAGCACCACGTTCTGGTTCATCGCGGCCGGAGTCACCAGGGCGACCGGCAGCGGGAGCTTGAGCTCTCCCTCCGCGGCCTCGAAGACCGGCCCTCCGCTCGCCGTCAATCGTCCTTGAATCTGGTTCATCGGCGGGGTGCCGAGAAACCCGGCGACGAACAAATTGGCGGGGCGATCGTAGATATCCAGCGGAGTCCCGATCTGTTGCACCCGCCCCTGGTGCATCACCACGATCCGGTCTCCCAGGCTCATCGCTTCCACCTGGTCATGGGTGACGTAAATGGTGGTCGTCCCCAGGCGCCGGCGCAGCGCGGCCAGCTCGCGGCGCATCTGGACCCGGAACTTCGCATCGAGGTTCGAGAGCGGCTCGTCGAACAGGAACACCTGGGGATGCCGCACGATGGCCCGCCCCAGCGCCACCCGCTGGCGCTGGCCGCCGGATAGCTGGCGCGGCTTCCGGCCCAGCAGATCCTCGATGTTGAGCAGGGCCGCGGCCTCCCGGACCCGGGCTTCGATGGTCGCCGCCGGCTCCTTTCGGAGCTCGAGGGCAAAGGCCAGGTTGTCGCGCACCGTGAGATGGGGGTACAGGGCATAGTTCTGGAACACCATCGCGATGTCGCGGTCGCGGGCGGGCACGTCGTTCACTACCCGGTCGCCGATCCGAATGGTACCCTCCGAGATGCTCTCCAGTCCGGCCACCATCCGAAGAGTCGTCGTCTTGCCGCAGCCCGAGGGCCCGACCAGCACCAGGAATTCGCCCTCCCGGACCTCGAGGTCGATGCCGTGCACCGCGACGTGAGTCGTGCCGCGCTCCTGGTATATCTTCCGGACGCCTTCCAGCACTACCCTGGCCATGAGGATGCCCTTCGACGATGTCTTCGAGCTACCGGTTCCCGCCCGGGTTTCTCTGGGGTGCCGCTACATCCGCCTATCAGATCGAGGGGTCGCCCCTGGCGGACGGGGCCGGCCCCAGCATCTGGCACCGCTTTGCGCACACCCCGGGCGCCACCGAGAACGGCGACACCGGCGACGTGGCGTGCGACCACTATCGCCGCTCCCGAAGCGATGTGGCGCTCATGCGCGATCTCGGCCTGTCCGCCTATCGGTTCAGCATCGCGTGGGCGCGGGTGCTCCCGTCGGGACGGGCGCCGGTCAACCTCCCCGGGCTCGCCTTCTACGACCGGCTGGTCGACCGGCTCCTGGAGCACGGCATCGCGCCGAGCGTCACCCTCTACCACTGGGACCTGCCGGCCGCGCTCGACGACCTGGGCGGCTGGCTCAACCGCGACATTGCCGGCTGGTTTGCCGATTACGCGGCGGTCGTCGTCCGAAAGCTGGGGGACCGGGTGGCGTTCTGGACCACGCTCAACGAACCCTGGGTCGTGAGCGACGCGGGATATCTCCACGGCACCCACGCGCCGGGACACGCCAGCCTGTCCGAGGCCGCCCACGCCAGTCACAATCTGCTGCGGGCCCACGGGGCCGCCATGCAGGCGATCCGCGCCGAAGGCGGGCGCCAGGCCGGGCTGGTGGTCAATCTGGAGCCCAAGTATCCCGCGTCCGACCGTCCCGCGGACCTGGCGGCCACCCGCCGGGCCGAGGCCTACATGAATCGCCAGTTCCTGGACCCGGTCTTCCTGGGCCAGTACCCCGACGAGCTGGCGCTCGCATACGGGCCGGCCTGGCCGGCGCACCCGGCGGAAGACTTCGAACTGATCGGGCAACCGCTCGACTTCCTCGGCATCAACTACTACACCCGGAACGTGACCGGCCACGATGCCGCCGTGCTCCCGCTCCAGGCCATCCGGGTGCGCCAGGACCAGCACCTCCACACCATGCTGGACTGGGAAGTGTATCCCCCCGCGCTCACCGACGTGCTGTTGTGGGTCCAGCGGCGCTATGGCAGCGTTCCCCTGTACATCACCGAGAACGGCGCGGCGTTCGACGATCCACCGGTGGCCGAGGGACCGGTGCTCGATGATCCCCTGCGGGTGGCGTACCTGCGGGATCATCTGCGCGCGGCGCACGAGGCGATCCGGCAGGGGGTGGATCTGCGCGGGTATTTCGCCTGGTCGCTGATGGACAATTTCGAGTGGAGCGCGGGATACTCCAAGCGGTTCGGCCTCTACCATGTGAATTTCGACACCCAGGTCCGCACCCCCAAGGCCAGCGCCGGGTTCTACACCCGGGTCATCGAATCTCACGGAGAGGCGCTGGGACACTGACTCAGCTCCCGGCCCAGGGCCGGTAGCGCGGAACGGCATCGGCGCCCAGATCCACCTCGATCCTGTGGGTTTCCCCGTCGCTCCGGAGCGCCACTCGCACCGCGCCGTGCACCACTACCGGGTCGAGGCCGGTCGCGCGAGCCACGGTGAGGCCGGCGCCACGACGCACCACCAGGTGGTAGTGGGTCCGACCGTCGGGCAGCCGGTACCGAACCGAGAAGCCGGGCCACTCGGCCGGGATACAGGGGCAAAGCACCAGCGTGTCTGGCTCCAGCGTCAAGCCGAGCAGAGACTCGAGCGCTACCCGGAACATCCAGCCCGCCGATCCGGTATACCAGGTCCATCCTCCCCGCCCGAGGTGCGGCGCCACCCCGTAGATATCCGCCGCCACGACGTACGGCTCGGCCCGGTAGACCTCGATCGCGTCGGGGGAGCCGCCATGGCGCACCGGGTTGAGCAGATCGAACAGGTGGGCGGCGCGCTGGGTGCGTCCCGCTTCGGCCATGGCGCGCACCGCCCAGAGTGCGGCATGGGTGTACTGGCCGCCGTTCTCCCGCACGCCGGGGAGGTAGCCCTTGATGTAGCCGGGGTCGCGCGGCGTGCGGTCGAATGGCGGGGTCAGCAACCGGATCAGCCCGGCGGGCTCATCCACCAATTGGCAATCCAGCGCATCGAGACTCTGGATGGCGCGATCGGCGGGAGCGGCACCGGACAGCACGGCCCAGGCCTGGGCCAGTGCGTCGATCCGGCACTCATCGCTCGCCTTGCCGCCCAGGGGCGCACCATCATCGTAATAGGCGCGACGGTACCACTCTCCGTCCCAGCCCGCCTGGTTGAGCGCGAGGAGCAGCTCGTCGCGATACCGGGCGTAGCGAGACACCCGGTCCGCGTCTCCGCGGATGCGACAGAGCGGGATGAATCGGTTGAGGATGGTGAACAGGAAGAAGCCCAGCCAGACACTCTCCCCGCGCCCCAGCCGCCCCACCCGATTCATCCCGTCGTTCCAGTCCCCGGTCCCCATGAGCGGCAGCCGGTGATCGCCCCGGGTGAGCGAACGATCGATGGCCCGGCAGCAATGCTCATACACATCGGCGGTGACCCCGGCCTCGAGCGGGTCGAGCAGCGCCTCGTCCTCTCCCTCCTCGAGCGCGCGGGCGGTGAGGAACCCGACCGGCTCCTCGAGCACGCTCGCGTCTCCGGTCGAGCCAACGTAGAACTCGGTGACGAAGGGCAGCCAGAGCAGATCGTCGGAGAACCGGGTCCGGATGCCCCGGCCGGAGGGCGGATGCCACCAGTGGAGCACGTCTCCCTCGACGAACTGGTGCCCGGCGTGCAGGACGATCTGTTCCCGGGTGAGCGACGGGCGATGGTACCGCAGCGCCGCCGCGTCCTGGAGCTGGTCCCGGAAGCCGAACGCGCCGCCCGATTGATAGAGCGCGGAGCGGGCCCACATCCGGCAACTCAGGTTCTGATAGGTGAGCCATCCATTTACCATGATGTCCATGGCCGGGGACGGCGTCTCGATCTGTACGGCGTCGAGCAGCTCCCGCCAGAAGGCGACGACCGCGGCAAGCGCGATCTCGACCGCCGTGCTGCCGGCCAGGGAGCGGGTGAGCTCCACCGCCGCGGCGCTGGAATCGGCCTGCCCGATCAGGAAGACCCATTCCCCCGTGGCGCCGGTCTCCAGGGTGGCGGTCCGCTGGAAGGCGGCGCAGGGATCGAGGCCGGCGCCGGAGCGTCCGTCGAGCGCCGCACCCGTCGCGACGCCCTCGGGTCGCTCGGTGCTCCCGTAGCGTCCCAGGAACGCCGACCGATCCGCCGTGAAGTGGCGGGCTTCGCCCATAGGCCCATGAGCGCTCGCGAAGGCCACCGTCCCGCCGAAATCGGCGCGGCCCGGATGTACCGCGAGCAGAACGTCCCCCGACTCCGCGCTGGAGGTCGCCACCGCGCCTTTGGCATCGGCGCGCAACGCCCCGAGTACCCACTCCGCGTAGAAGTAGACCGAGAGGCGACGGGCTCCCATCCCGCGATTGGTGATCCGGAGCCGGACGATCTTGACCGGCTGTTCCAGCGGGACGAAGCAGAGCACCTCCTGCTCCAGATCCCGGCTGAGGTGGCGCCAGCTGGTGTAGCCGAAGCCGTGCCGAGCCTCGTAGCCGCCGGCACCGGGAGCCGGCGCGGGGGTGGGTGACCAGAACAGTCCGGCGTCCTCGTCGCGGATGTAGAGCGCCTCGCCGGCGGGATCGGAGACCGGGTCGTTGAACCAGGGGGTGAGGCGATTCTCCCGGCTGTTCCCGCTCCAGGTAGACCCTAACCCGCTCTCCGAGGCGATGCATCCGGTGTGCCGGTTGGCGATGACGTTGGTCCACGGCAGGGGCGGCAGCCGGAGTCCGTCGGGCGTGCGGTCGAGCCGGATGACGTATTCGTCACCGGCGGCGGTAAAGCCCCCGTATCCGTTGGAGAATCGCAGCGATTCCCCAGTCTCGAACCGGGCGGGCGAGCCCGGGACCGGCCGGTAGCGATGCGGCACCGGGTCGGGCAGGCCCTGGGCCGGGCCGAACTCGGAAACCTCGGCGAAGCAGGGATCGGAGGCGCCGGCCCGGCACGCGGCCGCGAGCGCCTGCTCCACCGCTTCGCGATCGGGACCGCCGGTCAGGACCCCTTCGAGGCGGACCGACGCTCCCGGCGCGAGTTCGACGATCCGGCGGAGCGCGAACAGCGGGTCCAGCACATTGCCGACGGTTCCCGAGAGCGGCCCCACCGCGCTCACGGCCTGGGGGTTGGCCAGAGTGCGACCCCGTCCGATGAACCGGGCCCGATCGGTTTCCCATTCGAGTCCCGCCCCGCCGGGGGCCCCATCGAGCAGCGCCATCCCCATGACCAGCGCGGGCTCATCCGGGCTCCTCGGCCGCCGCCGCGCCAGGAGCGCCGAGCTCGACGGCAGATACTCGGTCTGCACAAACAGCTTCGAGAAGGCCGGGTGCCCGGCGTCCGCCGCGGCGGTGTTCAGCACCACCTCGATGCAGCTGGTAACCTCCAGCCGGCGGGGCTGTCCGGTCAGGTTGGTGAAGGTGTAGCGGCGCCACTCGCGGTCGGCATCAGCGGCCACCGCGATGTCGGTGCGGAGCTCGATGCCCTGATCCTCCCGGACCAGGCTCACCCGGCCGGGCGCGGTGCGGAATTCGTATCGGGACGGACGGCGGAGCATCGGCTGATAACCGGCGGACCAGAGGTCGCCGGAGGAGAGATCCCGAACGTACAGGAACCACCCCTCCGCCTCGCGGGTGACATCGCCGCTCCAGCGCGTCAGCAGCACATCGTCCAGGGCGGAGTAGCCCGCCCCGGATGGGGTGACCAGGACGTGATAGCGCCCGTTGGTGATCCGATGTGGCGAGGTCATCGCTCGAAGCTGACCCGTGCCGGTAACGAGCGGATCACGACCGATCCGGCGGCGTCGGGGACCACCGGAGTCCCGTTGACGGTAACCCGGGAGACCGCCCCGGAACCGGGGGGATACACCACCAGGCCGCCCGGCGGGATCCGGAGTCCGTCTGCCAGGGACACGGTGGCCACATTTGCCTCCCGCCGGGCGGTGTACGACAGCGACCCCCACCAGGTGCTGAGCCGGTTCACCGCGACACCGCTGTCGGCGAGCCACGCCTCGGGAATCCCCTCCGCGATCACCAGCGCGCTGTCGGATTCGCGCTCGTAGGCGAACAGATCGGACATGCTGCGCAGAAAATCCGATCCGACCCAGGTGTGCGGCAGGTCGCCGATGAACTTCGGGGCCCTGCGGTCGCGCCAGACCACCTCGGGCCACTGGTTCCAGGCGGGCGGCTCCTGGTCTCGCATGAAATCA
>DASYPZ010000261.1:0-6236 GCA_036006105.1 Gemmatimonadales bacterium
CCGGGATCGATCCGGGCGTCTGGCACGCCAACGAGGGCCACGCCGCGTTCATGATGCTGGAGCGGGTTCGTCAGCTGGTGGTCAAGGGGATGTCGTGGGACGAGGCCGTGACCGAGGTGCGTCGCAGTACCATGTTCACGACCCACACTCCGGTGCCGGCGGGTCACGACGCTTTCGATCTGGAACAGCTGGTGCAATGCACCGGTCCCATCTGGGACGAGATGGGCGTCGGACCGGAGAAGGTGCTCGCGCTGGGCCAGCACCCCGCCAGCGAAGACAAACGGTTTCAAATGACGGTGCTGGCGATCAACCTCGCCGCCCGGGTCAACGGCGTCTCCGAGCGGCACGGGCAGGTCTCCCGGGAAATCTGGCACGACCTCTGGCCGGATCGTGCCCAGGACGCGGTCCCGATCGGTTCGGTGACCAACGGCGTGCACCTGGCCACCTGGATGGCCAATCCGATGATGGGCCTGCTGGACCGGCATTTCGGGCCGGACTGGGGGTCTAGACTGGACGACCCATCCCTGTGGGACGCGCTGCGGCAGCTCGACCCCGCGGCGCTCTGGGCGGTGCATCAGGAACAGAAGGGCACCTTGATGGGATTCATCCGCGAGGAGGCCCGGCGTCGGTTTGCCGATCACTGGACCGAAGCGAGCCAGGTCGTGGCCGCGGGCACGTTGCTGCATCCCAGTGCCCTCACCATCGGCTTTGCCCGGCGGTTCGCCACCTACAAGCGGGCGTCCCTCTTCTTCCACGACGTGGACCGGCTCCAGCGGCTTCTCTGCGATCGCCGCCGGCCGGTGCAGATCATCTTCGCCGGCAAGGCCCATCCCGCGGACGGGCCGGGCAAGGAAATACTCCAGGCGGTGTATCGCTGGACCCACGATCCCTTCTTCCAGGGCCGGGTCGCCTTCCTCGAGGACTACGACATGTACCTGGCCCAGGCGCTGGTCGAGGGTGTCGACGTCTGGCTGAACCTGCCCCGCGTGCCCCTCGAGGCGAGTGGGACGAGTGGCATGAAGGCGGCCTTGAATGGCGTGCCCCAGCTGGGCACCATCGACGGCTGGTGGGAGGAAGGGTACGATGGAACCAACGGCTGGGCGATTCCCCTCGCCCCCGACGCCGAGAACGCCGAGGCGCAGGACGCCCACGATGCCGAGCACCTGTACCGTCTTCTCGAGGAGGAACTCGTGCCGCTCTACTACACGCGGGATGAACGGGGCGTGCCGGTCGAGTGGACCGATCGGATGCGCAATGCGATCCGGGTCGCGGGCAGCCGGTTTACCGCGCGGCGGATGATGCTGGAATACACCGAGAAGTATTACGTTCCCTCGATGCGCGGTGATCCATTCACCGACGATCCCCCGCGCGGGTAGGGTCCATGGATGAACGTCGCTCCCCAGCTCGCGGACAGTTTCCGCATTCCGCCCTGCAGAATGCGGCCGGGGAGCAGGTGACGGTCATCCACCTGGCCGCCGAGTACTATCCATACGCCCGCAGCGGGGGGCTGGCCGAAGCCGTCGCCAACCTGGCCCGATTCCAATCCAATTCGTCGGTCCGAAGCCTGGCGGTGCTGCCGCTCTACCGGTCCGCCCGCAATGCGGCGGGTCCGCTGGTCGAGGTGGGGCCGCCGCTGCGGGTCAGCCTCAACGGCACCGAGCAGGGGGCCCGGCTGATGCAGCAACGGGATCCTCGGGCCGGGACCCGGGTCTACTTCATCGAGGCGGATCAGTATTTCGATCGCGAACGGCTCTACGGGGACTCGCAGGGCGACTACGCCGACAACCATCAGCGCTACGCCTTCTTTACCCTCGCGGCGCTCGAGGCCCTGCCGCACATGGTGGACGGTGCGGCGCTGCTCCACGTCCACGACTGGCACGCCGCGCTCGCCCTGGTGTATCTCCGGACCCGCTACGCCGGCAGGCCGTTCTACGACCGGGTGCGGACCGTGCTGTCGGTCCACAACGCCGGCTACCAGGGTCATTATCCCCCGTCGGTCATGCCCGAGCTCGGCCTGCCGTGGAACCTGTTCAACTGGCGCCAGCTCGAGTGGTACGGCAAGGTGAATTTTCTCAAGGGAGGTCTGGTCTTCGCGGATCGGGTGGTGACGGTGAGCCCCAATCATGCGAAGGAGCTCAGGACACCGGCCGGCGGATTCGGATTGCAGGAGGTCTTCGAGGCCCTGGGCTCCCGATTCAGCGGCATCCTCAACGGGATCGATCAGCAGGCGTGGGATCCCACCACCGATCCCCTGATCCCGGCTCCGTTCAGCATCACCGACCCGGAACCCAAGGCCGCGTGCAAGCGGGAAGTGCAACGCCTGTTCGGCCTGGCCCAGAACCCGCGCCTGCCGCTCTTCGCCATGGCCGCGCGACTGGTGACCCAGAAGGGGATCTCCCTCATGATCGAGAGCTCGGCCGTGCTCTCGCTCCGGGCCCAGTTCATCTTCATCGGGGCCGGAGAAGCGCGGTTCGAGCAGGCCCTCGGCGCGCTCGCCGCGCGCTATCCGGAGCGGATCGCGGTCAATACCGATTTCACCGACCGGCTGGAGCATCTGCTCATGGCCGGCGCGGATTTCCTGCTGATGCCCTGTCAGTACGAGCCCTGTGGCCTCACCCAGATGCGGTCCCAGCGCTACGGGGCCATCCCGGTGGTGCGCCGGGTCGGCGGGCTGGCGGATACCGTCGAGGATGGGGTCACCGGGTTCGTGTTCGAGCCCTATCACGCGGATGCCCTGCTCGGCGCGGCCCTGCGGGGGCTGGATTGCTACGCCAACGGCGAGGAGTGGACCCGGCTCGGGAGGAACGCGATGTCGCGCGATTTCAGCTGGGAATTGTCGGTCGAGCGATATCTCGAAGTCTACCGCCTGGCGCTGGCCTGATCATGGATTTCGTCCTGACGCTGCACAGCCACCTTCCCTGGGTCCTCAATCACGGGCGCTGGCCCCACGGGAGCGACTGGCTCTGCGAGGCGGCGGTCGACACCTACCTCCCGCTGATCGAGGCGCTGGACGCCCTGGAGGCCGAGGGAGTCCCGGCTCCGATCACGCTGGGCGTCACGCCGGTGCTGGCCAATCAACTGGCCCACCCGATGCTGGCCACCGAGCTCACCGCGTTCCTGGCGCAGCGGCTCCAGGCCTGCGACGAGGCGGAGGCGGACTTCGCGAAGAGCGGGGAGGACGAGCTGGTGCCGTTGCTCCGCTACTGGCGGGAGCGCTACCTCCGACTCTCCCGGAAGTTCGAGCGGTGCGGCGGGGACATCGTGGGGGAGCTGCGTCGCCACGCCGACGCGGGCCGCATCGAGCTGCTCTCCTCCGGCGCCACTCACGGCTTCCTTCCGCTGCTGGCCCGGGATGAAAGCATCGCGCTGCAGCTCGCGGTCGGCATGGCCGAGCACGAGCGGCTGTTCGGCCGGACGCCGGCGGGATGCTGGCTGCCGGAATGCGCCTATCGCCCGCGGGGGGACTGGCATCCCGATCGCGCCGCGCCATTCATTCCGGACCGCGCCGGGATCGAGGAACACCTCGCCACCCAGGGGTTCAAGTTCTTCTTCGTCGATGCCCATCTGGCGGAAGCGGGCCGGCCCCTCGGACTCTACCGGGAAACCGGCCGGCCGGACGGCTTGCCGCTGACCGACGACGAGTGGTCCGAGATCGCCATCCGCCGCTCGCCGCACCGGACCTACGAGGTGTCGCCGCGGCCCGGCCGCGCCACGGTGGTGGCATTCGTGCGGGATCCCCACACCACCCGGCAGGTCTGGAGCCGGCACGGCGGGTATCCCGGCGACGGCGCCTATCTGGAGTTCCACAAGATCCGCTATCCCGGAGGGCTCAAGCTCTGGCGAGTGACCCATCCCGACGCCGATCTCGGTCTCAAGCTGGCCTATGAGCCCAACACCGCGCGGGCCCGGGCCTGGGGCCACGCCGGCAATCTGCACTGGCTGCTCCGGCAGCATGCCGCGGGGTTGTCCTCGCCCGGCGAATCGGTGACGGTGGCGCCGTTCGACACCGAGCTGTTCGGTCACTGGTGGTTCGAGGGCGTGGACTTCATCGCGGATCTCTACCGCCGGATCGGCGAATCGGGGGGGCCGGACCCGCGCACTGCGTCGGCCCATCTTGCGGCGCACCGTCCCAGCGCGGCGGTGGCCTTCACCGCCGGCTCCTGGGGCGCCAACGGCGATTTCTCGATGTGGCTCAACGAGGGAACCCGGTGGACCTGGGAGCGGCTCTGGCCGCTGGAAGAACGGTTCTGGTCCCTGGCGGCCGGCGCGATCGAAAATCCCGCCGCCGCCACCGTGCTGGCCCAGGCCGCACGCGAGCTCCTGCTGCTGCAGGCCAGCGACTGGCAGTTCATCATCTCCACCGGTGCCGCGGGCGACTACGCCACCAAGCGGTTCCTGGGCCACGCCGATGATCTGACCGAGCTGCTCGACGCCCTGGAGCCGGGCGCGCGGGCCTCGCTGGATGCGGCCAGCCGCCGCGCGCTGGCCATGCGCGTGGTGGATGACGTCTTCCCCGGAATCCTGCCGGTGCTCGCCACGGTGCTGGAGCGGAGCGAGGCGGTCCGGTCATCCCGATGAGGTCTGGCTCGGCCGCCACGCGCTCGGCCGTCATCCACGCCCATTTTTATCAGCCTCCGCGAGAGGAGCCCTGGCTCGAGCTGATCGAGCGGGAGCCCGGCGCCGCGCCGTTCCATGACTGGAACCGGCGGATCGAGCGGGAGTGTTATCGCGCCGTCGTGGCGGCGCGGCTCCCCGCGGCGGATGGCCGGATCGAGCGCATCGCCAATACGCTGGAGCAGATCAGCTTCAACATCGGACCCACTCTCGCCGAATGGCTGGAGCGGGAAGCGCCGGACACCTGGCACGCCATGCTGACCGCGGACCGGGTCAGCTGCGCCCGGCTGGGCGGCCACGGCAACGCCATCGCGCAGCCGTTCCATCACATCATTCTTCCGCTCGCGACGCGGCGGGACAAGACGACCGAAGTCCGCTGGGGCATCGCCGATTTCCGGCGCCGCTTCGGCCGCGAGCCGGAGGGGATGTGGCTGCCCGAAACCGCGGTCGACGACGAAACCCTCGACGTGCTGGCCGCCGAGGGTATCCGGTTCACGATTCTGGCTCCCCACCAGGTGGTTCAGGTTCCGCCCGCGGGCCTTCCGGGGAAGTACACCACCGGCGGCGGACGCTCCATCGCGGTGTTCCTGTACGATGGCCCGCTCTCCCACGATGTGGCGTTCGGACCGCTGGTGAAGGACGCCACCCGCTGGGCCGGGGCGATGCTGGCCGCGCCGCGAACCGGCGCGGACGCGGAGCTGGTGTCGATCGCCACCGATGGAGAGACCTACGGTCACCACCATCGCTTCGGTGAAATGGCGCTGGCGGCGGTCCTCGCGCGGCTGGGATCGGATCCGGAAATGCGGGTGGAGAATTTCGCCTCGTTCCTGGCGCGCCATCCCGCCACCCACCCGGTGACGCTGGTCGAACCGAGTTCGTGGAGCTGCGCCCACGGGATCGAGCGCTGGCGATCCAATTGCGGCTGCCGGGTCGACGGGGGCACCAGCCAGGCCTGGCGAACGCCGCTTCGGGATGGGCTGGACTGGCTGGCGGCCGAGCTGCACGCGCGCTTTGCCACGGAGGCGGCGGAGTTCTTCCCCGATCCCTGGGCGGCGCGCGACTCCTACGCGGCCATCGGACCGCCGTCCCACCTCCCGGTCCGGGCCCGGGAGCTGCTGGAGATGGAACGGAACACGCTCCGGATGTTCACGTCCTGCGGCTGGTTCTTCGATGATGTCGCCGGCCTCGAGACCGTGGTCTGCCTCCGCTACGCCGCGCGCGCCATCGAGCTGTCGGGGCCGGAGGCCGGGCGGCTCGAGTCCGGGCTCCGGGAACGGCTGCTCCCGGCGCTGAGCAACGTCCCGGCCCGGGGGACCGGTCGCGACGTGTACGACACCCGGGTGAAGCCAGCGCATCCGGGAGAGGTGCGCGCCGCCGCGGGTTACGCATCGCTCCTGGCACTGGCACCGGAAAAGGTCCGCCCCACCATCGGGGCCTATCTGGTGGGACCGGGAGAGCACGACACGCTGCAGGTGCGGCACCGTCGCACCGGGCGCTGCTGGTCGGTCGCGGTCCGGGTCGACCGGATCGACGCCACCCGCGTGGGGGCCACCGTGCACGTCGAGGGAGAAGCGGAGGCGTCTGCGGTCGGACCGGGGGAGCTGCCGGAGCACGAACGGGAG
>DASYPZ010000262.1:0-5889 GCA_036006105.1 Gemmatimonadales bacterium
GGTCTCCGAGGCGGCGGCCCGACGGGCAATCGCCTTGGACGATTCCCTCGCGGACGCCCACGCCACCCTGGGCCTGGTCCGGATGCGCCAACACGACCTCGCCGCGGCCGAAGCGTCGCTGCGGCGTGCCACCGTGCTGGATCCTGGCGTCGCGTTGTACCGCGAATGGCTGGTCAAGGTCTACATCTGGTCTGGACGCGCACAGGAAGCGCTGACGGAAGCGGAGGGCGCGGTGCGGCTCGCGCCACTGTCGCCGAGTGCCACCGCGGAGCTGGCTCGTGCCCTGCTGGCGAATGGGCGCTGCGACGAGGCACTGAGTCAGCTCCGGAAGCTTGCCGGTCTGGAGCCTCCGCTGGCGCGGGTGCCGGCGCTCACGGCCCAGTGCTATATCCAGAAGCGAATGTGGGGCGAGGCCATCGCGGCGGTGCGACCCCAGGCGGAGCAGGGAACGGTCCTGGCGCTGGGCACGTTCGGGTACGCGCTCGCGCGAGCCGGACAGCGCGAGGAGGCGACTCGGGTACTCAACTCAATGCTCGAGCGGGAGCACCATGGGGGCGGGCTGAGTCTGCAGATCGCGCTGGTATATCTCGGCCTGGGAGATCTCGACCGGGCCGTGCCCTTTCTGGAGAGCGCGGGGGAGACCGCACTCCTGTCAGGAATGGCCGAGCAGGCAGCGTTGGCGGCCAGCCTGCTCGACTCCTTGCGCGGGGATGCGCGTATTGCCCGGCTCCGCCGGCGTCTCGGTCTGCAGAACCGCTAGGGCTGCGACCGCACCACGCGCGCCCCGTCCCGGGGCACCGGGACCTCAGAACCGGTAGGCCACGCCGAGCTGGAGCTGGAAGGACGACTCGGCGGGGACGATGGTCCAGGGGGACGCCACGGATTGAAAGCGGAAGACCGGTTGCGATCCCGTCAGGCCCACCGCTTCACCAACCTGCTCCAGCAGCGCAGGCGCGGCGATCCGGCGCTGACCCCACCGGCCATTCAGGAGGTTCAGCGGATTGAGCAGGTCGAGCTGGGCCTCCAGGCCGCCGCTCCCCAGGGGCACCCGCTGGCGGAGCGAGATGACGGAGGTGTGCGACCAGGGCTCCCGGCAGCTGTTCCGCTCCAGGATCCGCCCGCGCTGTTGCCGGAGACACGGCGTGGATGCGACGAACTGCTCGAACGCTGTCCCCTGCGCGGGATCACTGAACCGAATCTCCTGCGGGTCGATGGCGTTTCGCGGAACGTAGATCGGGTCATTGGTGTTGGATCCGTCGGCGTTGAGATCCCCTAACCCGCCAACGCCCCACGCCAGATAGGTGAACGGGGCGCCCGATTCGCCCACATACAGCAGAGACAGCTCCGTAGTCCAGCGCGGCCACGGCGCCCGCCAGGTGCCGGCCAGGATCACCCGGTGCGGGATGTCGTTGCCCGAGATCCCCGCCCGCAGATCCTCGTGGCGGCCCGACAGCGCACGGGACGACCAGTTGACCACACCGCGGTTGTTCACCCGCAGCGGCGTCTGCACGTCCCGCACGCGGGACCAGGTATAGGCCGCCACCGCGGACAACCCTCCGGAAAAATGCCGCTCCAGTCGCGCGGCGAGCTGGGCCGAATGGTTGGCCGAGACGTTCTGGAGCTCGATCACACTGGGGATGGCCGTGGTCCGACGGGCCGGGGAGGCTGTGCCGTTGCTCGCGATGGTCCCGTAGAGCGTGCGGCCGTGCGGATCGGTGGACTGGGGACCCACCAGGTTCAGATTGACGAACATGAAATCGGACAGGTTCCGGGTGAACAACGCCTCCGCCGTCGCCACCAGGTTGCCCGGGAGCCGGAAGTCCCCGGCGACGACACCGCGCAGGGTGCGGGCCATCCGGAGGTGCGGGTCGAGTAGCTCGACGTCTCCGGGCGGTGTTCCGCCGGAACCGCTTGCGCACGACACCGGCGGTGCCAGCGGATCGGGCTCGAACGGAGGAGGGCCCTGCACCGCAGTACAGCGAAGGACTCCGCTGCCGAACCCGTAGGTCCGCACCGGGGTGTGGATCCATGCGAGCGGTGGCCGGCCGGTGAAGATGCCGACTCCTCCCCGCAGCTGGTGCCGACCCGTCCCGTCGGGGGTCCAGGTGAAACCGGCGCGCGGGGAGAAGTGCAGGTGCGCCCCGGGTAGCCGATCGGTGCGCCGGCCAAAGATCGAATCGACCGCGCGGTTATACGGTGGGGTCCCGTGAAGGTCGAGGAGATCCATCCGGATTCCCAGCGTCAGCGACAGTCGTTCGCCGAGCTGCCACTGGTCTCCGGCGTAGGCGCCGTACTGTCCGCCGGTGAGCGGCACACTCGCACCGCCCAAGTCGCGAGCGACTTCGAAACGGTCGGCCAGGCCCGCCTGGAGCGCGTCCAAACTGGGAAAGCTCCAGGTTCCGTAGCTGTTGAGGAGTCCGGACGGGTCCAGCCGGAACCACTCCGCCTCGACGCCGACACTCGCGACATGGGACCGCCCGAGGAGCAGGGTGAGGTTGTCGCGCAGGTCGATGTTTCCACCACGGGCGTCCGCTCCCTGCGCCTGCACCGGCGTCCCGGTGAGCAGCGAAACGGTTCCTCCGCCGGTGACTGCCGGGACCGTCACCGTCACGATCGGTTGGCGTACCGCCGGCACACTGCCCGCGCTGATGGCGCGGCGGGACAGGAAGAATTCGTTGTTGCCTCCCCCGCCGCTCAACCGGGCGGTGTGGACCTGGAGCGCCGCGGTTCTGAAATGGCCCCGGGAGGTGGTCGCCTGGCTGGAAAGCGCGAAGGTGGTGTCTCGCGCCTGGCGCGCGAAGAACAGGCTCTCGCTCTCGCCATCGCTCAGCCAGAGCACGGCCCGGCTCTTCAGACCGGGGAGTGCGGCGTCCAGGCGTGCAAAGACGTTGCGCAGCGGGTTACGGTTCTGGACCGCTTCGCCGGACCCCGCCGTGAGCCCGTAGCTCTGCATGATCGAGCCGAGCCGCTCCAGATCGGCTTCCCGCACCGGGACCGGTGCGCTCGCGCTCGCCGGCTGACCGACGTAAGGGCCGGCCATCGGCGAGGTCAGCCGCTGGAATTCCCCGGCGATCAGAAAGTGGGCCCGGTCTCGCACCACCGGACCGGAAAACGAGAAGCCCAGGAGCCCGCGCTGGTACGGCAGCGTATCGGTTCGGGCCAGAGCGTCATTGCGAAACTGGACGAACAGCGATCCATGACGCCGGTTGGTGCCCGCCCGGGTCACGGTATTGACGGCAGCACCCGCGAAGTCGCCGTAGCGGACATCGAAGGGGGCCAGCAGCACCTGATACTCGCCCACCGCTTCGAGCGGCAGCGACTTCCCCCCGGCGAATTCCGGTGGCTGGCCGCCTGCGAGGGATCGCTCCGGGACCCCGTTGGTCAGGAAATGATTGAACCGGAAGCCCACGCCCCCTCCCGAGATGCCGCTGAATCCGGGGCCAACCCGGGTGGAGATCTGGGGGACCAGCCGGACGAAGTCGTACAGATTGCGGTCCAGGCTGGGCAGATGATGGACCAGGGAGTCGCCGATGGTAGCGGCGGTTCCGCCGTGCACGGAAGTGCTGCGGAAGGCGTCGGGCGACTGGACCACCAGGCTGTCGAGACGAACCGGCGCCGGCTCGAGCACCAGGTGGAGCTCGTACGGCTCGCCGAGCGAGAGCATCCCGATGTCACGCCGCTCCGGCCGGGCGCCGATCCGGCGAAGCGCGACGGTATAGGGGCCTCCCACCTCGAGCCCCGAAACCAGGAAGCGGCCGTTCCGCACTTCGGCTTCGACCACGAAGCCGGTCGCGGTGTTGCGCACCGTAACCCGTGTGCCGTCCGGGTCGCCGCCGTCGCGCATTCGGAGCGTGCCTCGAACTGCCGCGGTGGTCATCCCCTGCAGGCGGTACACGACCTCCGCGCCGGCGGTGGTACCGGCCAGGAACGGGAGAGCGACAATCACCCCGAGGCGTCGGCGCAGGCGGTCCATCCTCACCGGCGAAACATACTGCCGTCATGGTTCGGGTCGGCCCGGCCTATCCGACAGTGACACCGGATGGACGGGACGCTACCTTTTCGGGGACATGCCCGCCCCGACGAAGGCCTCGCGATACGGCACCTCGCAGCAGCGGCCGGCGGCTCCGCCGCAGCCCTCGGCGACGTTCCCCCGCAATCCCGGCATGCCCCTCGACCTCGGGTGGGTCCGGGATATCCGGATCAACCGGAGCGCGGTCGAGCGCCGAGCCGCCACCATCCCGACCCGGCGCTCGGTGAAGACCGCGTGGCAGGCCGGCTGGTTGCTCCGGGCCATTTCCCTCATGGATCTCACCACCCTGTCCGGCGACGACACCCCGGGACGGGTGCTGCGGCTGTGCGCCAAGGCGCGGCGGCCGGTGCGCCAGGATCTGCTGGACGCGCTGGGCGCGGGTGATCTCGGGCTCACGGTGGCCGCGGTCTGCGTCTACCACGCGTTTGTGGAGACCGCGGTCAGAGCCCTCGAGGGCAGCGGGATCCCGGTCGCGGCCGTGTCCACCGGATTCCCCGCCGGTCTGTCGCCGCTTCCGCTCCGGATCGCGGAGATCGAGGCGTCGGTCGCGGCCGGGGCGAAGGAGATCGACATCGTCATTACCAGGGCGCATGTCCTCACGGCCAACTGGACCGCGCTCTACGACGAGGTGAAGGCCTTTCGCGCCGCGGCCGGACCGGCGCACCTCAAGGCCATCCTCGCCACCGGAGAGCTGGGGACCCTGCGGGAAGTGGCCCGCGCCAGTGTGGTGGCCATGATGGCGGGCGCCGACTTCATCAAGACCTCCACCGGCAAGGAAGCCGTCAACGCCACCATGCCGTTCGGGATTGTGATGGCGCGGCAGATCCGGGAGTACCGCGAGCGCACCGGGTTCTTCGTGGGCCTGAAGCCCGCCGGCGGCATTCGCACCGCCAAGCAATCACTGGATTGGCTGGCCATGATCAAGGAAGACCTGGGAGACCGGTGGCTGCGCCCCGACCTGTTCCGTTTCGGAGCCAGCAGCCTGCTCACCGACATCGAGCGGCAGCTCGAGCACTTCGCCACCGGGCGCTATTCCGCGGCCCACCGCCATCCCCTGGCCTGAGATGACGACGGTCCGCGATGCATTCGAATCAATGGCGTGGGGTCCGGCGCCGGAATCCGCCGCCAGCGCCGAGGCCTGGCTCGCGCAGCACGGCAAGGCGTTCGGGCATTACATCGGTGGAGCATGGCATCCGCCGGGTGGTGATGCGCGGTTCGATACCATCAACCCGGCCACCGGCGCGGTCCTCGCCCGGATCGGAGTGGGCAGCACCGAGGACGTGGCCGCGGCGGTGGCCGCGGCCCGCGCGGCCCAGCCGGGATGGTGGGCGCTCGGCGGACACGGGCGGGCCCGCTGGCTCTACGCCCTGGCCCGCCAGATCCAGCGCAACAACCGGCTGTTCTCGGTGGTGGAGACGCTGGACAACGGGAAGCCGATTCGCGAGTCGCGGGACATCGACATCCCGCTGGTGGCGCGGCACTTCTACCACCACGCCGGCTGGGCCCAGCTCATGGACACCGAGCTGGCGGGTTATGGGCCCGTGGGCGTGGTGGGCCAGATCATCCCCTGGAACTTCCCGCTGCTCATGCTCGCCTGGAAGATCGCGCCCGCGCTGGCGATGGGAAACACGGTGGTCCTGAAGCCCGCCGAGTTCACCTCGCTCACCGCCCTGCTCTTCGCGGACTGCTGCCACGCCATCGGCTTGCCGCCCGGCGTGGTCAACATCGTGACGGGTGACGGCTCGACCGGCGCCGCGCTGGTGGATCATCCGGGGGTCGACAAGATCGCCTTCACCGGATCGACGGAGGTGGGGCGCATCATCCGCATCGCCACGGCGGGGAGCGGCAAGAAGCTCTCC
>DASYPZ010000263.1:0-9333 GCA_036006105.1 Gemmatimonadales bacterium
CATACCCCCCGGATTCGAGGGACCCGCCGGAATGGCGAGATGGGCGGCGCTCACCTATGAGCCCGACAACGTGCTCACCAATGTGCCTCAGGCCACTCGACGGTTCGACCAGCTTCAGCTCTCGGCCACGGCCCGCTATCCGAGCTGGTGGGTCCAGGTCTCGGGTACCTACACCAATCTCAAGGGCAATCTCAACAGTCTGACCGGCACCGACGACTACACCACCAGCGGCGCCGGGCCCTATGTGCGCCTCAACGAACAGTTCAATTCGTACGGCGACCTCAACAATCAGAGCGAGATCGAGCTGAAGCTGTCCGCGGCGGGCAACCTGAAGTACGGCTTCAGAGGTGGAGTGTTCGCGACCTTCTTCTCGGGCGATCGGGTGACCCCGACGCTGACGATGTCGGACCTTCTGCTGGAATTCGCGCTGCCCGATACCTCGTCCACCGGCCAGCCACCGGTCAAGCTGCGGGGCCTGTTCTTCGAGACCATCGCGGGCCAGCGCATCTTCGTACAGCCGCGCGGCACCTACCATTACCCGGCCCGAACCTCGCTCGACTTCCACCTGGAACGCGCGTTCCAAGTGGGACGCGCGGAGCTGAGCCTGGCCCTGGACGCGTTCAACGCGCTCGGCGCGAGTACCGTCTCGGAGATCCAGACCTCCGTCAACGGCAACTTCGATCCCCAGGACTTTTCCGCCTACCGGCAGACTCTCCAGCGGGTGCCGCCCCGCACCTTCCGGCTGGGCGCGGGGGTGAGATTCTAGCGAGCTACTTCTTGGTCATGCTGTCGTAGACCATCCCGATGAACGCGTCCGGCTTCATGAAACCGGTCCCCCAGGTCGCGTCCCACTGGGCCCCGGGCTTGGCCGCGATCACCTGTTCCCTCGTCTTGCCCTGCTTGATGAGCGCCGCCACGCGATCCCGGACGCCGGTGAGCACATCCCGGTAGGCCAGCAGTTCCTTCTTGCCTGCCAGCGGGCCGTGACCCGGTATCACCTTGGTGCTGTCGTTGACGTACGCCAGGGCGAGGTTCACCGCCTTGATCATCCCCTCGTAGGACCCACCGCTCGACAGGTCGAAGAACGGATAGAAGCCGTTGAAAAACGTGTCTCCCATGTGAATCGTGTTGGCCCGGGTGAAATGCACGACGGCATCGCCGTCGGTATGGGCCGGCGGCACGTGCACCACGTGGATCTGCTCGTCGCCGTTGTAGAACGCCACCCCGTCCATGAAGGTGACGACGGGAAGGGCGGCGCGGGGCGAGGCGGGTACCTTGGCGTTCATGGCCCCGATGAACTGGTCGGTGCTCATCCGGGTGCGCACGTTGTCGTGCGCGACGATGATGATGCCGGCACCGGCCATGTTCTCGTTGCCGCCGGTGTGGTCGCCATGCCAATGGGTGTTGACCAGGAAACGGATCGGCTTGTCGGTGACCTGACGCACCGCCGCGAGGATGCGCTGGCTGAGCGGGGCGAACTCATCATCCACCAGGAACGCGAAGTCATCACCGGCATTGAGCGCGATGTTGCCGCCGGCTCCCATCAGCATGTACACGCCGCGGCCGGCGGGGATGACCTGGACCTTGACCGAGTCATAGTTGGCCTGCTGGGCCGCCAGCGGACCCGCCGCGACAGCGAGGACCGCGGTGAACACGAGTACGGATCGAGACATCATCGGGGGTCTCCGGAACGGGGGACGATTGTCGTGGCGATACCGGCCGCCAGCGCGGCGGCGCTCCAGGCGAGCACCGCCGCGAGCACGAGAGTGAGCAGAATCAGCACGGCCGGCGGCGCGCCCATCACCCCGCCGAGCCGGGTGGTCAGCAATGTCATGGCATCATGGTCGGTCTGCCAGTCGCCCAGCAGCCAGAGGCCCCAGGCCGAGGCGGCGGCCAGCGAGGCGGTGGCGGCGGGAGCATTGACCATGGGCCGCAGGATTCCCCAGAGCGCGGCGACGACCGGCACCGCCCACCAGCCGTAGCGGGTCGCGAGCGCGAAGGCGGCGACCAGCGCGGCGAACGAGAGCCAGCGTTTCATCGCGGGCTCGCGGCGGTCAGGGTCAGTCGCTGCCGCACCCGGGAACCCGCGAGGTCCTGGGGCGCCGCCGGAAAGAGGAGGGTGTCGAGCTGCCCCGCCATCCAGGCCGGCACGCGGTCCAGGTACCACCGGCTGGCCGGGTTGCCCGACTGTCCGCCGGGATAGGTGCCCCACGCGCGAACCTCGGGTCCGAGCTCGACCACCATGCGCCAGCTGGGACCGTGCGTGCCGGACCCCGGCGAAGGGCTCAAGGTCGATGGTCCCCCCTGCACCGGGAGCCCCAGCGCGGACAGCGCCGGTATGCGCAACTGGTGGTAGATGTTGGCGTGGTGCGCGTTGGCCCAGATCCAGCCCTCGCCGTCGGAGGGGCCATGATCCCGAAGGGCGGCAGCGAGTCCGCTCCTGAGGGCGCGGGCCAGGGTCTCATTCCGGCCTTCGACGACGGTCGGGGTCCGGCGATCGTCCCACCAGGCGTTGCTCGAATCGGCGATCAGCTCCAGGACCACGGCTTCTTGCGGCACGGCCACGGGTCCCCGGGCGCTGTCAGCCGAGGCCGGTATCAGCTCGTCGAACAACAGACCGGGGAGCATTCCCATGGCCGCCTCGAAGAGGACCGCACGACGATTGTCGCGGGTATAGCGACGGTCCCACTCCGCCAGCAGCGCCGCGGCCCGCCGCAGCGTGTCGTCGCTCCTCCCGGAATTCTGCAGCGCCGCGGCCGCGGCGAGAAACGCCGCCACGAAGGCATCCGCGCGCGCGCTTCCCGGATCGGTCTGGAATCCCCGCATGTCGTCGGGGGTGACCGAAGCGTCGGCGCGAAGCAGCTGGTTGATCCGCATCGCGCGCCAGGGCGAATACCAATCGGAGCCGAAGTAGCTCGCGCTCGCTCGCGGATCCAGGGGCTGCTGGTTGGCGGAGGCGAGAAATCCCTGGGACGGATTGAGCGCGAACGGATAGGCGGAGAGCGGCAGATAGCCGGTCCAGTCGCTCGCGCTCCGGCTGCCGTCCCGGATCTCGTCGCCCCGGCCATCCTCGGGCCGAATCGGAAAGTGCCCGGTGGAGCGAATGGTGATCGCCCCCGCGCGATCGGCCGCGATCCCGTTCTGGGCCGGGGCGACAAAGTCCTTCCAGCCGTCCAGCCATTCGGACACACTGGCGGCACGGTCGAGTCGCAGGAAATCCTCTCCCCCCAGCGACTCGAAGGGAGTCCACCGGACGGAAATCCAGCGACCGCGATCCTTCACCATCGGACCGCGATGGGTGAAGTAGAGGGTATCGGTCCGCAGCAACTCGCCGCGCCGGCCCCGCAACATCTCCACCCGGCGCTCCAGCGGCTTCCACGCCCCATCGAGCAGATACCGGTTCGGCGCGAGCGAATCGTCCACCGTCTCCGCGTAGTGGTCCCGCACGTCGGCGCCGGTGTTCGTAAACGACCAGGCCACGTTGCGATTGAATCCGATCACGACGCCAGGCGAGCCGGGGAAGGACACGCCGGCGACATCCGGCCCTCCGGTCACGTGCAGATGGATCTCATACCACACCGAAGGCAGGCTGAGCTCGAGATGCGGATCGCCGGAGAGCAGCGCGTGGCCGGCCGCGGTCCGCCCCGGAGCGACCGCCCAGTTGTTGCTTCCGATGGCATCCCCGTCGCCCGGAGTCCGGGGGGTGAGGCCCAGGGCCAGCGCGACCGCGGCCCGCTCCTCCAGCGCGACCGCGGCGGCCGTATCGGGCGCGCCGGGAGGCGGAAACGGGCGAACGAAGTCATACCGCGGCGCGCCCTGGCCGTTGGGTTGGATCGGCTCCTGAATCGGACTATTGAGCGGAAGCAGGGCTTCGGTTGCCGCCGCGCCGACCAGGGATCGCACCCGGAGCCGGTCGAGGGTCGGGTCTTCGTAGGCCAGGGTCAGCGCCATCTGGCTGAAGAAGTAGTACGTCATGAGCGGTTCCCAGCGCCGGGGCCGGACGCCGAGCAGCCGATACTCGAGCGGGAGATCCGCGGGACGCATCGCATCGATCCAGGCGTTGACCCCGTCGGCATAGGCCTGCGCGGCCCGCGACAGCAGGCCACTGCTGTCCAGGCCCGCCGCCAGGCGCTCCGCGCCCCACGCGAGGCCCCGTCGCCGCGCGATCCGATCGACTTCGAGCGCGCGCGCGCCAACCAGCCCCGACAAGGTTCCGCTGGCGGCGCGGGTCGACAGCTCCATCTGGAACAGCCGGTCACGGGCCACCAGGAAGCCCTGAGCTCGCCAGGCGTCTTCCTCCGATGCGGCGAAGATGTGGGGCACGCCCCGGTCATCGATCAGGACGTCGACCGGCGCGCGCAACCCGGGAATATTCGCCGCCGCACGAGGCCTGGGGTTCGCGGTGCGCGCCAGGGCCCAGACGCCATTGGCCGGATCGAGGAAGGCTCCCAGTGCCGGCGCGGGACCGACCGGCCGCGCCGCGACGTACATCGCCGCGGCGAGCACCACGAGGGAAAGCAGTATGCGTCTCATGAAGGGGTCGTAGGTTCACCCGTCGATCGGCGGGTGTCAAGCCGCAGCGGCGCTACGGAATTCGGCGCCGAGGACCGGGCGTAAACGAGGCGGCTTGAGCGATCAAGGCGGCGCGAGCGATTCGATGGGGCGGGGATGAATCGGGTGGCTCGAGACCGAAGTAGTCGTCCAGCGCGTTCTCGATGTCGTCCTCGCTGGTCGGTCCCGTGTGGAATTCTTCCGCGTAACCCGGCTCGATGAACAGATAGCCGTAGGGGAAGTCGAGACCGGAAAGCATGACCAACCGGGTGGCGCCACCCTGCAGGTGGATCACGACCGTGTCCTTGACGGTGGCTATCAGGGTGATGTCGGTGTCCTGGAGATAATTGGCCACCACCTGGTTCGATCGGCGAAACTGCTCGCGGGCGCGGCGGAGCTCTTTGGGGCGCAGGGTATCCGCAACGGGGAGCCAGAAGGCAATGACAGTCGACTTGCGAACGACTGCGGCCGCCTCGACCGGGACCGGGACCTTCGCCGAGGGACGAGGTGTCTCGGACCGGCACCCTGGGAGGGCTCCGGCCGAAGCAAAAATCAGCAGTGGAATGGCTGGTTTCACTACCTCCAAGATAATACGTGCAAACGGGTTAGCCTATACTTTCCCGCCTGAAATTGGTTAAGCTATCGGAACGTATGCAAGTGCCCGCTTGCATGGGTCGGGGGGTCTCGACTAGCTTGGGCGCCCTATGGATCTCCGCCAGAAAATCCTCGATGCCGCGACCGAGCTGTACGCCGAGACCGGCTTTCGAGGGACGACCACTCGACAAATTGCGCAGCTCGCCGGGGTGAACGAAGTCACCCTGTTCCGGCATTTCGGCTCCAAGACCGCGTTGCTGCACGAAGCCATTCGCTGTGCCTGCGCCACGTCAGGACCAGGCGTGCTCCCCGTGACTCCGGCTCATCCTCGGGTCGAGCTGCTGGCCTGGGCCAGGCTGCACTGGGAGGAACTGTGGACTCGTCGATCGGTGATTCGAACCGCGATGGGAGAAATCGAAGAGCACCCGGGCCTCCTGCCCAAGGAAAGCAGCGCGTCCGCCTGTGCCGGCCGGGAGCTGGCGGGTTACATCGAGCGGCTCCGCGCCCAGGGGCTGGCCCGTGCCGAGTTCGCCACGCCGGCCGCGGCGATGACCCTGATGGGGACGCTGTTCGCCGATGCGATGAGCCGGGACGTCATGCCGTTTGCCTACCGGCTGGAGCCGAAGGAGGCGATCGAGCAATACGTGGATCTGTTCGTCCGGGCGATCGGGGCGGAGGAACCGGCATGAGGTTCCCCGCCGGGGTTCTTGTCGTCCTGCTGGCGTTCGGCGGCGCAACGCCCGCGCGAGCCCAGACGCCGGGCGAACCGCGCCCGCTGTCCCTCGAGGACGCGCTCCAGCTGGCTCGACCGGGGAGCGAGGTCGTGGGTCTGGCACGATCGGCGGTGAACCGTTCCCGCGGCGAGCAGATCAAGGCCAAGAGCGAGCTGTTTCCGCAATTGACCGGCTCGGCCTCCTACTCCCGGCTGATCAAGTCGCAGTTTTCGAGTCTTGCGTCGACCGACACGACCTCATCGCGCGCACCCACCAGTTGCAACAAGTTCCTGGCGGATCCCTCGCTTCCGATCGGGGCCCGGGTCGATTCCCTGGAGAAGTCGCTCCAGTGCGTCTCGGCCCTGAATCCCTTCGGAAACCTGGGCAGCCTGCCGTTTGGACGGGCCAATACCTATAACCTGGGTTTGTCGCTCTCCCAGACCCTCTTCAGCGGGGGCCGCCTGGGGGGTCAGATCCAGGCCGCCAATGCCGGTCGCCAGAGCGCGGAGCTCGGATTGCGCGAGAGCGAGGCCCAGCTCACGCTGGACGTGGTCCAGGCGTACTTCGACGCGGCGCTGGGAGACCAGCTCTCCGGCATCGCGGTCACCGCCCTCGAACAGGCCGATTCAACGCTCCGGGAGACCGAGCTCCGGCGGAGTCTCGGCACGGTCCCCGATTTCGATCTCCTGCGCTCCCGGGTAACCCGCGACAATCAGCGGTCCCAGGCCATCCAGCGCGCCTCGGAGCGGGAGCTGGCCTATCTGCGTCTCAAACAGTTGCTGGATCTCCCGAGTAATACCGCCCTCCGCCTCACCACCGTGCCGGACGATTCTGCGATGGCGGGCGTGCCTTCCCTGGCCGCACTCCTGGCCGCCGAGGGTGATACCGGCTCCGAGCAGCGGGCCCCGGTGCGGCAGGCGGCCCTCGCGATCCGGGCGGAAGAGGGGCTGCTCAAGGTGGCGCGGTCGCAGAATCTTCCCTCGGTCGCGCTGACCTCGGCGTATGGGCGGGTGGCCTATCCGGGATCGGGGCTGCCCAGCTGGGGACAGTTCCTGACCAACTGGAGCATGGCGGTCGGGCTCACCGTGCCGCTGTTCACCGGCGGCCGGATCTCCGGAGACAAGATCGTGGCGCGCGCCAACCTGGAGGACGCCCGACTCCGGTACCGCCAGAGCTCGGAATTCGCCCAGCTCGACGCCCGCACCTCGCTGGAGCAGCTGGCCAGCGCCCGCGAGATTCTCCGGGCGAGCGAAGGCACCACGGCGCAGGCCGTTCGGGCGTACGACATCGCCGAGATCCGCTACCGCGAGGGGATCTCCACCCATACCGAGCTGCTGGATGCCCGGCTGGCGCTGGAACAGGCCCGGGCCAATCGGGCCCAGGCCGCACGTGACGCTCTGGTCGCGCGGATGCGGATGGCGCTCATCGCCCAGCTGCCCCTCGCCGGCGCCGCCACTCAGGTCACTCCGTCATCGGCGACGGCGACCCGGCGTCCGGCTGCACAGACTCAGTCCTCGGCCACGTCCGGATTCGGTATTCCATGAGCGTCATGCATCGCCGCAGTCTCGGAAACTCCCTGATCCTGCTCGCGGGGCTCGGCGCCGCAGCCACCGACTGCGACCGGAGCAAGGCCGAGACGGGCAAGACCCCGGCGGACATTCCGGCGGTGGCGCTTCGGGCCGACAACATCGCGGTGGCCGCGTCGCGGCAGATCTCCAGCGGACCCTCGATCTCCGGCACCCTGATCGCCCAGCGGCAGGCGACGCTGCGTGCCGAAGTCGCGGGGGCCGTGGTGCAGGTGCTGGGGGAGCAGGGCCAGACGGTGAAGAGCGGACAGGTCCTGATTCGGCTCGACGACTCCGCCATCCGCGACGCGGTCGTTTCCGCCCGGTCCCAGGAGCGCAGCGCGAACGGTGCCCTGGTCGTGGCGAAGCGGAATGCCGAGCGCTCGGAGCGTCTGGCGCAGGCCGGGGCGCTGGCGGAACGGGATCTGGAGCAGGCCCGCTGGACCGTGACCAATGCCGAGGGCATGCTTGCCGATGCCAGCTCCAGGCTGGCCAACGCCAGCAAGCAGCTCGAGAAGACCGCGATCCGCGCTCCGTTCAACGGGGTGATCAGCGAGCGCCAGGCCAATGCCGGCGATGTGTTGCAGCTGGGGAATCCCGCCGTCTCGGTGGTCGATCCCGCGAGCCTGCGGCTGGAAGCGAACGTGCCGGTGAGCGCGCTCGCGGTCCTCAAGATCGGCACGTCGGTGGACTTCGAGGTGAGCGGGTACGAGGGCCGCTCGTTCACCGGGCGAGTGGAGCGGATCAATCCGGCGGTGGATCCCGCCACTCGCCAGGTGCGCATCTACGTCGGCATTCCCAACAACGCCGGCCGGCTGGTGGCCGGGCTCTTTGCCCAGGGCCGGGTCGCCACCGAGCAGCGCCAGGCCCTGGCCATTCCCCTGAACGGCGTGGACTTCAAGACGACCGCCACCTCGGTGCGCCGGCTGCGGGGTGGGCGGGTGGAGCTGGTGGCGGTGGAGCTGGGCATGCAGGATGACGTGCTGCAGCTGGTGGAGATTCTCTCGGGCCTGGCTCCGGGAGACACGGTGCTGGTGGGCCCCGGAGCGGGCATCGCCGTCGGCACGCCGGTCCGGATCACCAAGGAGTGATGGCCCATGTTCATCTCCGATAGCGCCATCCGCCGTCCCGTCATCACCGTCGTGGTGATGATGGCCCTGGTGATCTTCGGCCTCTTCGCGCTGTTCACGCTCAAGACCGATGAGTACCCCGATGTGGCCCCGCCCTATGTGAGCGTGGCGCTGCCCTACCCCGGGGCCTCGCCGGAAACCGTGGAGAAGGAAGTACTCGACCCGGTGGAGGAAGCGATCTCGTCGATCACCGGCGTCAAGAAGGTGAATGGACAGGCGATGGACGGGTTCGCGACCATCCTGATCGAGTTCCAGTTCACCAAGCCCCTGAACGAGGCGACCCAGGACATCCGGGACGCCATCTCCGGAATCCGGAACGACTTGCCGGTCGAAATGAAGGAGCCGATCATCCGGAAGGCGAACGACACCGACCGGCCCATCGTGTCGATCGCGCTGTCGTCGGCGACGCTGGCACCCCGGGAGCTGACCCGCATTGCCGACCCGGGCATCACCCGAGAGCTGCGCTCGATTCCCGGGGTGGCCGAGGTCGACGTGTCCGGCAAGCAGGTTCGCGAGCTCACGGTCGAGCTCAAGCCCGACGCGCTCCAGGCTACCGGCACGAGCGTGGCGCAGGTGGTCCAGGCGCTGGCGCTGCAGAACCTGGCGGCACCGGTGGGGCGCCTGGACGGGACGCTCGACGAGCGCTCGATCCGGCTGAAGGGCCGGCTGCAGACTCCGGCCGAATTCGAGCAGCTCATCGTGGCCGATCGCGGCAACGGGCGGCTCATTCGCCTGGGTGACCTGGCCGCGGTGAAGGACGGCGCCGAGGAACCCCGCACC
>DASYPZ010000264.1:0-3359 GCA_036006105.1 Gemmatimonadales bacterium
CGGATCGCGTTCTCCACCAGCGGCTGCAGCAGCAGCACCGGCACCAGCCACTCGGCCACGGCCGGCGTGACGGATACCTCGTACCGGAGCCGCTCCCCGAAACGCATCTGCTGCAGGCCGAGGTAGCGCTCGGCGAGCTGAACTTCCTCGCGGACCGGGACCTCGTCGCGGCCGTCGTCCCGGAGCGAGGCGTGCAGCAGCTCGGAGAGCTGCTCGATGGCCGTCACCGCCTGCTGCGGCTGGTGATCCGCGGCCAGGGTGGCGATGCCCTGCAGCGTGTTATAGAGGAAGTGGGGCTGGAGCCTGGCCCGGAGCGACGCCAGGCGCGAGGTCTGGAGCTGGGCCTCGAGCTGCGACGCCCGGATCGAGCGGCGCTCGCGCTCCCGCGCCTCGGCCATCGCCCAGGCGGCGGCCAGGACCGCGCCGTACATGGGGACCGTGATGGGCATCGCGCTATACAGCGACCGCTCGAACCGCGCGGTCAGGGTGAACATGAGGGCGACAGGGTTCTCCAGCCCCATGATCCAGGTGAGCAACGCGGCGTGCGCACAGGCGATCGCCGCGAAGACGGCCACATGGACCAGCACCATGTGCCCGCGCCGCGACCGCAATGAGGGAAGCGAGGCCAGCCGCAGCGCCAGGGGGAGCGACACGGCCAGCAGCAGCCAGGGCGGTCCCGTGGTGGCGAACACGTGGGACCAGGTCAGCGGGAAGCCGTGCACCACGGACACGTGGCGGGCCTCGAGGGCGCTGACCCCGCCGAGCGCCAGGCAGACCGAGACGAGCGCCAGGGTGGCGCCGCGCAGCCGCGGCGCCTCTGGCGCGGAATCGTCCGGTGTCATGCCCGGCGGTACATCATGGATGCCCGGTGCTCGTGCTCTTGATGGCGAAGGTCACCGACTGGATTCGGTCGGAGGGCGCCGGCGCGGCGCGCACCGTCATGGTGACGTCGGCATCCCGGGTCCTGGCCTCCAGCACCAGCGAATCAGGCTGGGAGCTCGCGACCCCGAGCACCGAGAGCGGCCCGTGCTGGGCGAAGAGCTGAGCATAGGTCTTCAGGCGGGCCTCCATGGGGCGATCCGGCGCGTCGGTCAGCGACTTCTCGATGTAGGCGCGCATGCGCGTGGTGTCACCCGAGTTGAACGCCTCAATGTAGCGGGCGGCGAGCCGGCCGGCGCGCGTCTCGGGCAGCGCGGGTCCGGTCTGGGCGCCATGGGCGGGGTAGGCCACCGTCGTCGCGGGCGCCGCGGGCATCGCCGCCGCCGAAGCCGCGACGGATGGGCCGGCCAGCGCTTCCCAGTCACCGAGGGAAATGCGCCCGACCAGTGTCACCTTCCCGTCCCCGGTGGGACGCACCACCGCCGCCTCGCTCTCGGCGATGTCGCCGGGATTGATCCCCGGGACATGCTGCTCGATCACGAAGTGGTGGGTGACCAGCACCCGGTTGGTGCCCGGCTTCGGCGCCGCGGCCACCAGGGCCTGGGTCTCCGCGGTGGTGGGATAGGTCCGCAGCACCATGTTGGGAGTCGGCGTGCCGAAGGCTTCCGCAGTCTCCATGGTGCGATAGAGCGGACTGGCGATGACTTCGCCGACCGGGATGGCGTACTTGCGGAACACCTCGCCCATGCGGCGCACGTCTTTCACTCCGTCGTCCGACAGGTTGCGCTGCTCGGAGCGCGCGGCGGGCGTGTAGCTCGGCGTTTCCTTGCTGTCGGGCAGCTTGAGCGTCCGGCCGTGGCGCACCAGGATGGTGTACCCGCCGGAGCGCAGCGCGCTCATCAGCTCTTCGCGGCGGAGCTCATGCGGGGGTGCGGCGCCGGCGGCCTGGACCGCGACGGCGAGGGTGGCGAGCAGGGACAGCATGGAGGGCTCCGGAGTTGAGGTTGAGCCACGAACGCCTTTCCGGCGCGCGGGAACAACCAGGGCGGAGCCGAACGGTCGAATGCTGTTGCGAACGGACTCAGGGATCCTGAATGCGGACCACGACCTTGCCCCGCGGATGCCCCTCCTTGAGATAGCGAAACGCGTCGGCCACCTCGGCGAAGGGATAGACCCGGTCCACCACGGGCGTTACCTGGTTCGACTCGATCAGCCGGGTCAGCGCATTCAGATCCTCGGTAGTGACGCGGGCCACGAAGAAGACCACGCGCTGGCTCACGAACGGACGCGAGGCGAACAGCCTGAGCAAGTGGGGCAGCGGTCCGATCCAGCGGCCGCCGGGCCGGGCTCCGACCGCGAGAAAGGTCCCCTTCGGCGTCATCACCCGCCGGCATGCCGACAAGGGCCGGTTCCCCACCGTATCGAAGATCAGGTCGTACCGGCTCGCGCTCCGGGTGAAATCCTCCCGGCTGTAATCGATGACGTGGTCGGCGCCAAGCGAGCGGACCAGCTCCACGCTCCGGGTGCTGCACAGTGCCGTCACCTCGGCACCGAAGGCCTTGGCAATCTGCACCGCGAAGCTCCCCACTCCGCCCGACGATCCGGTGACCAGGATCCTCTGCCCCGGCTGGATCCGCAACTTGTCGCGCAATCCCTGCAGCGCGGTCATCCCCGCCACCGGGATGGCCGCCGCCTGGGCGAAGCCGAGCGTCGCGGGCTTGAGGGCCAGGCGATCCGGTGCGGCCGTGACGTATTCGGCAAAGGCGCCCCGCGCCGCGCCGAAGACCGGATCTCCGGTCTTGAACCGGGTGACGTTCCGGCCCACCGCTTCGACCTCGCCGGCCATGTCGACGCCCGGTCGAGTCAGCTTGGGCCGGCGGAACCCGGTCATCAGACGCATGAGGTAGACGCCGGTGAGGAAGCTGCAGTCCATGGGATTGACGCTGGCGGCGCGCACCCGGATCAGGACCTCGTCGTCGCCCGGCTCGGGCTTCGGGAGGTCCTCACACCCGAGCACCTCGGGCCCGCCATAGCGGTGATACACGATCGCCTTCATGAACGGCGCTCCGTTCGTTCTCCTATGGGATACCTATATGATGCCATTGTTTGACGCGGGATGGAGCCGGGGAGTTTCGCCGGGGCGTTTCAACGTTTCAAGCTGATCCTGCCGAACGAGCTGCATGGCGACCCGGTCCTCGCGAGGGTTGGCAAACTGGCTATGTCAAACAGCTACATAATGGCTATTGGTGCTGACCACCGGCAAGGCGACAATTGGGTCCTTCCGCCCCCGGAGGAGTCCCGCGTGATTCGCATCAGTGTTGCCCTTCCCCTCCTCGCCGCGGCCTTCCAGGGTGCGGCGCCCGCTCCGGGTCCGCCGTTTACCCTGAAGCAGGTCGCCCCCGGGATCTACGCCGCTATCGATCGGGACACCCGCGCCGGCGCCAACGCGGGATTCGTGATCGGCGACGACGGCGTGGTGA
>DASYPZ010000265.1:0-5436 GCA_036006105.1 Gemmatimonadales bacterium
TGCCTGCAGCACTCCAAGGAAGTGGCGTGGCTGGCCGGCATGATGGCCTCGGAGCTGGGGCTCGATGTCGCGCTGGCCAAACGGGGTGGACTCCTCCACGACGTGGGCAAGGTGCTCACCCATGAGAGCGAAGGCACCCACGTCGAGCTGGGCGTCGAGATGGCCCGCAAGTACCGGGAAAGCGCCGCGGTCATCGGGGCGATCGCGGCCCACCACGACGACGTGCCCCACGAGACGATCGAATCGGTGCTGGTCCAGGCCGCCGACGCCATCAGCGGCTCCCGTCCCGGCGCCCGCCGCGAAGCGTTCGAGACCTATGTGAAGCGGCTCACCAAGCTGGAGGAGATCGCCGCGGGATTCGACGGCGTGGAGAAGACCAACGTCATCCAGGCGGGGCGCGAGGTCAGGGTGATCGTCGTGCCGGAGAAGATCGACGACAACAAGGCCGCCGAGCTGGCCGAGACGATCGCGCGGAAGATCGAGAGCGAGCTGCAGTATCCGGGACAGATCAAGGTCACCGTCATCCGGGAGACCCGCGCCACCGGCCTGGCCAAATGACCGCGCGGATTCTCGACGGCACCGCGATCGCGAAAGAGATTCGCGCCGAGATCACCCGCGATGTGGCGCTCCTGTCGGGGCAGGGCATCACGCCCGGGCTGGCCGTGGTCATCGTGGGCGAGGACCCGGCGAGTCAGGTGTACGTGAAGGCCAAGGGACAAGCCTGCCGCGAGGCAGGGATGCACTCCGAGACCATCGTGCTCCCGGCCACCGCCTCCGAGGCCGAGGTGCTGTCGGTGGTGGACCAGCTGAACGCCAATCCCGCCATCCATGGATTCCTGGTCCAGCTTCCGCTGCCGCGCCACGTCGACAGCGAGCGGGTCCTGAACCGGATCTCGCCGGTCAAGGATGTCGATGGTTTCCACCCGGTCAACGTCGGCAAGCTCTCGGTCGGTGACCCGTCGGCCTTCCGGCCGGCGACGCCATTCGGCGTGCAGCAGATGCTGGTCCGCTCCGGGGTGGAAACGAAGGGAGCCCACGCGGTCATCGTCGGGCGTTCCAACATCGTCGGGAAGCCGATGGCGAGCCTGCTGCTCCAGGACGCTCCGGGCGGGAATGCCACGGTGACGGTCTGTCATTCCCGGTCCAAGAGCCTCCCCAGCATCACCCGTCTGGCGGACATCCTGATCGTTGCGATCGGGAAGCCGCGATTCGTCACGGCCGACATGGTCCGCCCGGGAGCGGTGGTCATCGATGTCGGCATCAACCGGGTGACCGATGCCGGGAACCCCAAGGGCTACCGCATCGAGGGAGACGTCGACTATGCCCCGGTCGCCGAGGTAGCCTCGGCCATCACCCCGGTGCCGGGCGGGGTGGGGAAGATGACCATTGCCATGCTCCTCGCGAATACCCTGCAGGCGGCGCGGAACAGCGGTGGGGCGGCAGGGCGGTAGGGCGGTATGAAGAAGCCGCCCGAAGACCCGCATCTCCCTCTGTTCAAGAGCCCTTCCGGCGAGGCCGGCGTACCGCCTTCCCGCCCTACCGCCTTACCGCCTTCGCCCACCGCGCTCTCCGTCACCCAGCTGGTTTCCGCGCTCCGTCGGGTCGTCGAGGAGGCCTCCGGAACCCTGTGGATCAAGGGCGAGATCGCCGGGATGAAGGCGTACGGAAGTGGGCACTGGTACTTCAGTTTACGCGATCCAGATAGCGCGATAAAGTGTGTAATGTGGAAAAGCAACACGACGAAAGTTGGTACCGCTCCGGTGGACGGGACCGAAGTCTATGCACTCGTCACCCCAACCGTCTGGGCCGACAAGGGAGAGCTGAAGGCCGCCGTTCAGGTCATGTTGCCGACTGCCGGCATCGGGGTCCAGCAGCTCAGCCGGGAAAAGGTCCGGGCGGCCCTGGAGAAGGATGGGCTCCTCGATCCGTCCAGAAAGCGCCAGCTGCCGGCCTATCCGCGCGCGATCGCGGTGGTCACCAGCACGGACGGCGCGGCCCTCCGGGACATCATCATCGTGACCCGGAAGCGCTGGAGCTCCGTCCGGCTGGTGATCGTGGGCGCTACCGTCCAGGGCGACGGGGCCGCGCGGGACCTCTGCCGGGCCCTCAAGGTCGTGAACCGGCTGCCCGGAATCGATCTCTGCATCATTGGCCGGGGTGGAGGGTCCCGGGAGGACCTCCACGCCTTCGACGACGAAAAGGTCTGCCGGGCGGTCGCCGCGCTGACGATGCCGGTGGTCTCCGCCGTGGGGCACGAAACCGACGCCTCGTTGACCGACCTGGTGGCCGATCTCCGTGCGGCCACGCCCTCGGCCGCCGCCGAGCGCGCGGTGCCCGATCGGGCCGACTGCCTTCGCCATGTGGCGTCGCTCTCCTCCCGTCTGGCGCACGGCCTGCGGCGCCGCACTGGTCTCGTGGCGGAGCGGCTGGCCCGGACCGGCGACCGAATCGAGGTCGCGATGGTTCGACGCATCCGTGAGCCTCGGGCCTCGGTGGACCGGCTGGCCGGACAGCTCGAGGCCCTGAGCCCGCTCCGGGTGCTGGGACGGGGTTACAGTGTGGCGCGGCTCGCCGATGGCAGGGTGGCCCGACGGCGGGCCGATCTGCCGGAGGGAACCGAGTTCACGCTGCGAGTGTCCGACGGAGACGTCCCCTCACGCGCGGGTTGATCGGGTTCGCGCGGAGCACACCCGGCGGGCTGATTCGCCGGCCTTCGGCCTTATCATTGGGAACCGTTCAGCGAGTGACGAGAGCACTATGGCCGACACGCCCGATACCCTGAGCGCCGACCTTCGGAGGCTGGAGGAAATCGTCCGCTCGCTCGAATCCGAGGACACTGATCTCGACCGGGCTCTCGCCTTGTTCGAGGAGGGCGTCGGGCGTCTCCGCGCGGCCCGGGATCGACTGGGGGAGGCGGAGGCCCGGGTTCAGAAGGTGCTTGAGGACGCGGCGGGACACCTCACCCTTTCCGACTTCGAGGAATGAGAGAGGTCCAGCGCGCCCCCTAGGCACGCTGGACCTCGGCACTGCATGACCGATCGGCGCGGAATTGCGTCGGTCAGCTGGTCATACTGGTGCTACCGGCGACCGGCAATCCGCGCCTTCGTAAGGTCATGAGACACTGGATCACCTCCTCGGTTGCAGGGTGAAGGTTTCAGGGGTACCCGGCCAATATAAAACCGCAACGGCATTTTCTGGAGGCGCGTGACGCTCAGCTGCTGAACCCCGATCGGCTGCTTGCGGAGGCCCGTGACCTGACCGATGCCCGGCTCGCGGCCCAGGCGGCTCGGCTCCGGCTGGACCCCGGCGGCCCGGACGGCGAAGCCCTGGCCTATGCCCTCGGCAGCTCGGGCAAGCGGGTCCGTCCCGCGCTCGTGCTGGCCAGCTACCGCGCCGCCGGCGGGAAGGGAGAGGGGATCGCCGGGATCGCCGCGGCGGTGGAAATCGTCCATACCTATTCCCTGGTCCACGACGATCTTCCCTGCATGGACGATGATGCCCAGCGTCGCGGGCGTCCCACCACCCACATTGCGTTCGACGTGGCCACGGCCACCCGCGCCGGGTTCGTTCTGGTCCCGGTGGCGGTGGAGGAGCTGGTGATCGCCGCCGAGGAGCTCGGGCTGCCTCCCGCGCGACTGGGCCGAATGGGAGAGATTCTCCTCGAGGCGGGTGGCATTTGCGGCATGGTGGGCGGTCAATGGCTGGACCTCGAAGCCGAGGGCCGCCAATCCAGCCTGGATGATCTGGTCGAGATTCACAGCCGCAAGACCGGAGCGCTGATCACCGCCGCGTGCGCGCTCGGTGGGCTGGCCGCCGGCGCCGATGAGGAAACCGTCGCCGCATTGACCGAGTACGGGCGGGCGATCGGGCTCGCGTTCCAGATCGCCGATGATCTTCTCGATGCGACGGCGACCACCGAGGAGCTGGGCAAGACCGCCGGTCGAGACGCCACCCTCGCCAAGGCGACGTATGTAAGCGTGCTGGGGGTGCAGGCGGCCCGGGAAGAGGCCCGCCGCCAGGCCGACCTGGCCACGGGGGCCCTCATTCGGCTCGGGTCGGCCGGGACCGCTCTCCGGACCCTCGCCGGTTATATTGTGCAACGTCGTTCGTGAGCCCATTCGACCGGGAATTCATGTCCCTCCTCGCCGGGATCAAGAGCCCCCAAGACCTCAAGCGCCTGCGCCGCGACCAGTTGCCGCTGCTGGCCCAGGAAATCCGCGACCGCCTGATCGAGGCTTGCTCGGTGACCGGGGGCCACATCGGGGCCAGTCTCGGCGTCGTCGAGCTGACCATCGCGCTGCTCTACGAATTCGAGTCGCCCGAGGACAAGATCGTGTGGGACGTGGGACACCAGGCCTATGCCTGGAAACTCCTGACCGGACGCAACGATGTCTTCGAGACGCTGCGGCAGACGGCCGGCATCTCGGGATTCCTGCGGCGCAGCGAAAGCCCCCACGATCACTTCGGCGCCGGCCACGCCGGCACCGCCATGTCCGCGGCGCTGGGCATGGCGACTGCGCGCGACCTGACCGGCCAGCATTTCAAGGTGGTGGCCGTCGTGGGAGACGGGGCCCTGACCTGCGGCTTGTCCTACGAGGGGATGAACAACGCCGGCCATTCCGATCGCGACATCCTGCTGGTGATCAACGACAACGGAATGTCCATTTCTCCCAACGTCGGCGCCATCAGCAAGACCCTGGGCCGGGTGGTCGCCAGCCCCTTCACCAACAAGGTCCGGGACATCGTCAAGCACCTGACCCTCAAGGCGGGCGGCGTGTTCGGGGATGGGGTCGTGGAGTTCGCCAAGAATGTGGAGGAGAGCGCCAAGAACCTCTTCTCCCAGGGAATGTTCTTCGAGGAGCTGGGATTCCGGTACTTCGGCCCGATCGACGGGCACGACGTGCAGAAGCTCTGCGAGACGATGCATTTCGTCCGGAAGCTCACCGGCCCGCGGGTGGTCCACGTGCTCACCGAAAAGGGCAAGGGCTTCGCCCTCGCCGAGGCGAACAAGGAAAAGTGGCACGGGCTGGCGGCCTACGACCCGGTCACCGGCGAGGCGCGCAAGAAGGCCAGCGGCCCCCCCACCTGGACCCAGGTGTTCGGAGACGCGGTCACCGCCCTCGCCGAGGAATATCCCGGCTTCGCGGTCATTACCGCGGCCATGCCCTCGGGCACCGGCACCAGCATCTTCCAGAAGAAATTCCCCGAACGATTCTTCGACGTGGGCATCGCCGAAGGCCATGCGGTCACGTTCGCCGGCGGCCTCGCCACCCAGGGCGTGCGTCCCATCTGCGCCATCTACAGCACGTTCCTGCAGCGGGCCTACGACAACATCATCCACGACGGGGCGGTCCAGCAGCTGCCGGTGATGTTCTGCATGGACCGCGCGGGCCTGGTGGGCGAGGACGGCCAGACCCACATGGGTCTCTACGACAT
>DASYPZ010000266.1:0-2895 GCA_036006105.1 Gemmatimonadales bacterium
ATCGAGGACGTCGCGGGGCCGATGAAGGATCTGATCCGCGAGGGGAAGGTGAAACGGTGGGGACTCTCGGAGGCCGGCGCGCAGACCATCCGGCGCGCCCACGCGGTCCAGCAGGTCACCGCGCTGCAGAGCGAATATTCCCTCTGGTGGCGGGAGCCGGAGTCGAAGACCTTCGCGGTCCTCGAGGAGCTGGGCATCGGCCTGGTGCCGTTCAGCCCGCTGGGCCGGGGATTCCTCACCGGCAAGATCGACGAGACCACCACCTTCGCGAGCGACGACTTCCGCGCCTCGGTCCCGCGCTTCTCGCCGGAGAATCGCAAGGCGAATCAGGCGGTGGTGGACCTGGTGGCCCGGATCGCGACGGAGAAGAAAGCGACCCCGGCGCAGATCGCGCTGGCGTGGGTCCTCGCCCAGAAGCCCTGGATCGTGCCGATTCCCGGCACCACCAAGCTGCACCGCCTGGAGGAAAACCTCGGCGCCGCCGCCGTGACGCTCACGTCCGGAGATCTCCAGGAGATCGACCGCGCGGTGGCGGAAATCCCGGTCCAGGGCCACCGGTACTCCGAGGGCTCGGAGCGGATGGTCGATCGCTGATATGTTTGGCAGGACGCCTCCGCCGCCGGCCACTGGACCTGGAGACTCCCCCATGAGAACACCCCCCGCCAGACTCGTCACCGCATGCGCGATCCTGCTGGCGTTCGCTCCGGTCCGCACCGTTCTCGCCCAGGATGACCGTCCGGCGGCGGGGCGCTGGCTCTGTTTCTCGGCCTTCGAGAGCGACCCGATCTACGTGACCTCGGCGTGGGACGGGACGGCGGCCATGGCCGAGGTGCGGAGCGCGTTCTCGCAGATGCTCGCGAGCCGGTACGGGTACAAGGACCGGATCTCCTGTTCCCGGGCGAACATCGCCAGCTCGACGCTCGCGGGAGTCGAGGCAGGTCGGAAGGCCCGGGACGCCCAGTGGGAAAAGAGTGGCAAGAAAATCGTGCAGACCGGCTGGACCTTCGGATCACCCGACGCGGCCGCTGCCGCTCCGCCGGCGAATCCGCCGAGCCCTGCTCCCGCACCGGCTGCATCCGCGCAGCCGGCCCAGTGGGCCGTGTGCCGGATGACGACGGGACCCAATGGGGCGAAGAAGAACTATGTCAGCGGCGTCATGGCGCTGCCCGGGACCATCGACAAGGACAGTCTGGCGAAGCGGTTTGCCGGTTTCCTCCGTACGATGTACAAGGTGATCCAGCGCACGGCCCAATGCGGAACCAGTCCCTCGGAGACCGGTGCGACCGCCCAGCTCAAGGCCTGGATCGACGCGGCCGCCAGGCATCGCGCCACCTACGGGCCGACCACCGACACGCACTGGGTCATGACACCGGGATCGCAGTGACCAGGAGGATCACCATGCAGCTCGACATCTATGTCAACTACCGCGGCGTCTGCGAGCAGGCGTTCCGCTTCTACGAGCAGCACCTCGGCGGCAGGATCACCGGGCTGGATCGGCACGGCAGCCAGCCCAACCCCAACATCCCGGCCGACTGGAAGGACAAGGTCCTCCACGCCCGCATCGAGATTGCCGGCACGGTGGTCATGGGGGCGGACATTCCCGGCGCCGAGCCGATGCGGAGTGCGTATCTCAGCCTGACCGTGGATACCGAGCAGGACGCGGAGCGCATCTATGCCCTGCTGACCGACGGGGGCGAGGTGTTCATGAAGCTGGCGAAGATGCCGTTCGCGAATCGGTTCGCGATGCTCCGGGACCGGTTCGGCACCGCCTGGCTGCTCCTGCACCAGCCGATGGACCCGAAGCCGGCCTGAGCCTCCTACTCGGCCCGCAACGCCGAGTTGGGATCCACCCGCGCGCTCCGCACCGCCGGGAGCAAGCTCGCCCCGATGGCCACGGCGAGCAGCGCACCCGTCACCGTGCCGAAGACCAGCGGGTCCCGCGGTGATTGGTTGAAGAGCAGCGGCGCGATGCGGGGTGCCGCGAGCAGGGCGGTCCCCGCGCCGACGGCCACTCCCATCACCGCGAGCCGCAGCCCCTCGCCCACCACCAGCCGGATCATGTCACTCGCCGCCGCACCGAGCGCGACCCGCACCGCCAGCTCCTGGCGCCGCTGCGCCACATTGTAGGCGATCACACTATAGAGACCGACCGCCGCCAGGATGAGGGCCAGCGCGCCGAACGCGGTGAAGAGGGTCGCGCCCATCACCCAGGATCGGGACTCGTTGTCGACCAGGTCGCCGAGTCGTGACACGGTGACGTAAGATGCGCCCGGCATCTCCTGCTGCAGCCTCCGGCGCAGCGGTTCCACGGAGAGGCGCGCGTCCCCCGGGGCCCGGACGAAGAGTCCTCCCTGGTGGGGCCGGAACTGCGCTGCGGCGAGATAGTAGTAGAAGTTGCGGTCCTGGGGGCCGAAGCCCCGCGCGTGGATATCCTCGGCCACCCCGACGACATAGGTGCACGGGACGGTGTCCACCATTCCGACCCGGACGCACTTGCCCAGCGGGTCCGCGCCGGGCCACAGGGCGGCGGCCATCGACGCGCCAACCACCATCACCCGCCGGCCACCCTGGACGTCGCCCGATTCGAAGCCGCGCCCGCGCAGCAACCGGGTGCCCATCGTCGCGAAATAATCCGGCGAGACCGCGTTGAGCTCGAACCGGCCGAGCTTCTCCACCGAGTCGATCCCCTCGACCCAGATCGGCCAGCTGGTCATCCCGCCGAAAGGCTCCGCGACCACCAGGCTGGCGTGCTGGACGCCGGGCACGGTCGTTGCCGCGCCGAGCAGCCGCAGCCGGAGCGCGGCGGTCTGCACGCTGTCGAGCTGCACGTCGCGCATCCTGGTATTCACCATGAGGACCGAGTCGGCGTCGAAGCCGAGCCGCACCTCGCGGACG
>DASYPZ010000267.1:0-5878 GCA_036006105.1 Gemmatimonadales bacterium
GGGCCGATCCGTACGTCCGTTCCCTCGGGCCCCACATCGACGCGCTGGAGATCGCCCGCTCGGCGCTCCCGACCCAGCCGGCGGCCTGTCTCACGATTCTCCGGCTGGCCGAAATGCTGGAGCGGTCCAGTGCCCAGCATGGATTCATGTCGATTCTGGAAGCGGCCAAAGCGGTGCGCGCCGCGGAACCGGCCGCCCTGCCCGAGGCCGCCGACCGGCTGCTCAACGCGATGCTGGCCGCGCGGGTGCATCCCGGGATGCGCCAGCAGGCGATTCTCGTGGTCGACGACGACCCGACGCTCAACCGGCTGCTGGTCGCCATCCTGGAAAAGCCCGGCCGCCACGTGCTGGTCGCGGCGACCGCCGTCGCCATCCTCGAGGCGCTGGCCAGCAAGCGGGTGGACCTGGTCCTGCTCGATCTGGGCCTGCCCGATCTGGACGGCCGGCTGGTCCTGGCGAGTCTCCGGAAAAACCCGCTCACCGCAACGCTTCCCATCGTGGTCATCTCGGCATCGGACGAGGAATGGGTCGAATCGGAATGCCTGGCGCTGGGCGCCGTCGCCTTCGTGAAGAAGCCGTTCGACCCGATCGCCCTGGGTGATCGGGTGACCGAGCTGCTGGCCGCGCCTCGCCCCGAGCCCGCACCCGCGCCGGCCCCGGTGCCCGATCCCGCGCCTGCGCCGGAAGTCCGGACTGGCCCGATCGAGGTGCTCCTGGCCGAGCACGATCCGCTCACCGCCCAGATCATCCGGCACCGGCTGGGGCGGGAGGGCATGGTGGTGCGTCATTTCGCCAGCGGGACCGCCGCGCTGAAGGCGGCCCAGAACATGGTCCCCGGGCTGGTGATTCTCGACGCGATGACCCCCGGCATCGAAGGCATCGAGCTGCTGGTCCGGCTGCGGGCGCTGCCCAGCTACCGGAAAGTCCCGATCCTGGTCCTCTCCGACATCGGGAGCGAGCGCGAAGTGGTTCGCGCGCTCGGTGCGGGAGCCGACGACTGCATCCGCAAACCGTTCTCTCCGACGGAGCTCATGGCGCGGATCGAGCGGCTGCTCGAACGTCGGTGATCGGGTCCCGGCTGTGGGATTTCTATCTGCGGAACTCGGACCTGGCGTTGCTGATTCTCGGCAACCTCGTCTTCGGCGGAGCCGCGGTGGGTCTGGCGCTGGTCGCCGTGGCGCTGCGGATTTCCAACGATTCCAAGGCCAGACGCTGGACCCGCCTGGAAAAACTGTGGGAGCCGGTCAGCCTCGAGGTGGTGGTCGGCCTCGCTCCGCCTGAACGGCTCTGGGTCCTGGTAGGTCGCCGGGACCGGCTTCGCTTCGTCAACTATCTGCTGCGCTTTGCCAAGCGGGTGACCGGCTCGGAACGCCGGATCGTGGATGATCTCGCCGCGCCCTACCTCGACCTGCTCCTCCCCCAGCTCGCCTGGCGGACCCCCGAACGCCGGGCCCGCGCGGTCCAGACCCTCAGCACCCTGGGCAGCCGCCGCTATGTCGATGTGATCCTGCGTTCGCTCGACGATCCCTCGCCCCTGGTGGCGATGGTCGCGGCGCGTTCCTTGGCCCGCACCGGCAGCCCCGAGTACGCCGCGGGCATCCTGAGCCGCATGCATCGCTTCGATACCTGGCGTTCCAGTTTTCTGGCCTCGATGCTGGCGACCATGGGACCGGCCGTGGCCCCGGCGCTGCGCAGCGCGCTGGCCGATGCGGGGTATGCCCCGACGGTGCGCTCGGTGGCGGCGGACGCGCTCCGCGAGCTGCACGACTACCCCTCCGCCGACACCGCGGCGCGGGTGCTGGAGGAAGCGACCGACCGCAATCTGATCGCCGCCACCCTCAATCTCATGGCGCACATCGGGCGCGCCGAGCACCTGCCCGCCATCCGTCGCCACGCGGCGTCCCGGGAGCCGATCGTGCGGGCCCGGGCCATCGCCGCACTGGGGCACGTCGGCGCGGCCGAGGATCTGCCCTTCATCGTGGGGGCCTTTCATGACGAGTCGTCGTGGGTGGTGCTGCGCGCCGGCGAGGCGCTGGTCGAGGCCGGCGCCACCGACAAGCTGGAGGCACTGGCCCGCATGGAAACTCCCGGGGCCCGGATGGCGCAGCAGCTGCTGGCGGGGAAGCCGGCGTGATCTACCGCCTGATCATCAGGCTGCTGGACACCTTCAACGCGATGGTGCTGGTCTACTTCGTCGTCCTCAGTGCCGGTTATTTCATCACCGGATTGTTCGCGTTCCGCTCGCTGCGCCGATACGTCCGGCGGCTGCGCTCCCTCGATATCGAGGATCTCCTGGGCTCGACCGGCATGCCGCCGATTACCCTGATCGCCCCGGCCTTCAACGAGGAGGCCACCTGCGTCGAGGCCACCCGCTCGCTGCTGACCCTGCGCTACGGCGACATGGAAATTCTGGTCTGCAACGACGGATCGAAGGACCGCACCATGGAGCGCCTCACCGAGGCCTTCGACCTGGAAGAAGCCTTCCGGCTCCAGACCGGTGACATCCCGACCGCCGGCATTCGGGGCGTCTATCGCAGCCGGGTCCATCACGTGCTATGGGTCATCGACAAGGACAACGGCGGCAAGGCGGACACCCTGAACGCCGGCCTCAATTTCTGCCGCACCCCGCTCTTCTGCGCGATGGACGCCGACAGCCTCCTGGAGCGGGAGGCGCTCACCCGGATCGTCCGGCCGTTCGTGGAGGACGCCAGTACCATCGCCGCCGGCGGCGTCATCCGGATCATCAATGGATGCACCGTCGAGGAAGGCGCCGTCACCGATGTGCGGCTCCCCCGCGAGCTGCTGCCGCGCTTCCAGGTCCTGGAGTATCTCCGCGCCTTCCTCGCCGGCCGGATGGGCTGGCACGAGCTCAATTCGACCCTGATTATCTCGGGAGCGTTCGGGGTATTCCGTCGCGAGCTGGTGGTCGAGGTGGGCGGATACGCCACCGATACTGTGGGTGAGGACATGGAGCTGGTGGTCCGGCTGCATCGGCATTGCCTGGAGAACAAGATCCCCTACTCCATCGGGTTCGTGCCGGATCCGGTGGCCTGGACCGAGTGCCCCAGCACGCTCAAGGTGTTGGGGCGCCAGCGGGACCGGTGGCAGCGCGGTCTGGTCGAGGTGCTGCTGCGGCACCGCCGGATGCTGCTGAATCCGCGGTACGGCCGCATCGGAATGCTGGCCTACCCGTACTTCGTCTTTCTCGAGATGCTGAGCCCGCTCATCGAGGTGCTCGGCTACGTGGGATTCTTCGTGGCGCTCGCGCTGGGACGGGTCTCGACGCTCTATGCCACCGCCTTTCTCTCGGTGGCCATCGGGCTTGGCATCGGGCTTTCCTTCACCGCGGTCGCGCTGGAGGAGCTGGGTTTCCGCCGCTACCCCAAGCGCTCCGATCTCTACCGTCTGATCTGGCTGGCGGTGGCCGAAAACTTCGGCTATCGGCAGCTCACGGCGCTGTGGCGCCTGCGCGGCCTGGTGACGGTCTTCCGCAAGGCCAAGGGCTGGGGCCGAATGGAGCGGCGCGGATTCGGCGCCAAGCCCGCCTAGCGGGTCTCGGCCAGCAGCTCCGTGACTCGCGGCCGCGCCGACGCGCCGTGATCGCGGGTCTCGGTCGCGAGGTGCAGCCGACGCTCCAGGACGTCGTCGGCGCGCATCGCGAACTCCCGCTCCGCCGCGAACACGACCTCCGCTTCAATCGCGGGATGCTCGGGGTGCAGCGGCCGGGCCAGCGTGGGGCGTTCTCGGCACAGGTTGTATATGGCGGGAGTTTCGGCGCCGAAGTGCGCCAGCAGGTGATCGACGGTGGCCTCGCTCAAGCCCAGCTCGAGTCCCGGTCCCCGAAACCCGTCCAGCACCGTGGTTTCCCCGCCGGGAAGCGGCTCGGTCTCGCTGGCCGCTCGTCCCGGACCGTGGCGCTGGCCCAGGATCGCGACCACCTGGTCGGTCAGCTGCGCCGCCATGCGGCGCCAGGTGGTGAGCTTCCCGCCGGCGATGGTCAGGAGGCCTCCCGGGCCGCGCACGATCCGGTGTTCCCGCGAGATCGTCGATGCGGCGGCGGAAGGATCCGCCGCGAGCAGGGGGCGGAGCCCGGCCCAGGTCGAGATGATGTCGGAGTGCTCGAGCCGCGCGGAAGGGAAGAGGGCGTTGGCCGAACGGAGCAGGTAGAGCACATCGCCCTCATCGGCGGTCACTGCGTCGGGACCCTGGACCGAATCGGTATCGGTGGTGCCGATGTAGCTCCACTCGCCCCAGGGCAGCACGAACATCACCCGGCCGTCTACCGGGCTCGTGAATATCACGGCGTTCCGGTTTCCGATCCGTGCCCGCGGAACCATCACATGGACGCCCTTGGTCGGCCGAATCAGGGGGGAGGCGTTGGCGTCCTCCATTCGGCGAAGCTCGTCGGTCCAGGGTCCGGTGGCGTTGACCACCACCCGGGCCCGTACCTCGCCGGTCTCCCCGGACAACTCGTCCCGCAGGAAGGCTCCGGCGATGCCCGCCCCCGACGAAATCAGCCCGGTGACCCGGACGTGATTGGCTACCCTGGCTCCGTGGACGGCCGCCGCCCGGACGGTGGCGACCACCAATCGGGCATCGTCGCACTGGGCATCGAAATACATCGCCCCGCCGGTCAAGCCCCGTTCGCGGAGCAAGGGCTCGGCCAGAAGGAGGTCTCGCTTGCCGAGCGTCCGGTGGCGGCGCACATTACCCCCCGCGGCCAGAACGTCGTACAGGGCCAGCCCGGCGGAAACCTTCCACCGGGGCACCCGGTCGCCCTGAAATACCGGTAGTATGAAGGGCAGAGGCCGGACCAGGTGGGGGGCCAGGCGCAGCAGGATCCGCCGTTCCCGCAGCGCCTCCCAAACCAGGTGGAGGCGGCGCTGTTCGAGGTATCGCAGGCCTCCGTGGATGAGGCGGCTCGATCGCGAGCTGGTTCCTTCCCCGAAGTCTCGCGCCTCGACCAGGGCGGTCGACAGGCCGCGCAGGGCTGCCTCTCGCGCGATCCCGGCGCCCGTAATGCCGCCGCCGATGACGAGCAGGTCGAAACCGCCGGCGCCGAGATCCCGGAGCGAGGCACGAACCGAAGGAGTCATGTGCTAGGAGTTTACTCCGACTCTCCCGATGCGACCGAGCTCGAACGCCCGAGCAGCTGGTTTGCCTGGCATGCCCACCGCATCCAGTCGGGCAGCCGGGTCCTCGATCTGGCCTCCGGCTCGGGTCGCCATGCCCTGGCGGCCGCGGCGCTGGGCGGGAAGGTCACGGCGATCGACAAGGATCCCCTGAGCCTCGAGCAGGGGCGCAAGGAAGCCAAGGCCCGGGGTCTCTCGGTGACCTGGGTCGAGGCCGATCTCGAAAAGGCCTGGCCCGACCTGGGGAAGTTCGACGCGGTGCTCATGTTCAATTACCTCGACCGCAGCCGCATGCCCAAGGTGGTGGACCTGGTGTCGCCGGGCGGTTTTCTCATGGCGGAGACCTTCCTCGAAGCCCAGAAGGCCTTCGGCTGGGGGCCGTCCTCCGATGACCACCTGCTGCGCACCGGAGAGCTGTTCAAGCTGGTGCTGCCCCTCGTGGTGATGCATGGCCGGGAAGTCGTCGAAGCGGTCGACAGTGCGCGCTGGAGTGCCATCGCCAGCGCGCTGGCGCAGCGAAAGTAACGGCGTGACCGGACGCCCGCTCTGAGCCTCGACCTGTTTTCCGCCCCCCGGCGCAGGCCGGTGGTGGTTGCGGGCCTTCGAACCCCGTTCGCGCGGAGCGGGACGGTCCTGCAGGACGCGACCGCGGTCCAGATGGCGCGTCACGCCGCCCGCGAGTTGCTCTATCGCACCAATCTCGACGGTCGCGAAGTCGACGAGATCATTCTCGGCCAGGTGATCCC
>DASYPZ010000268.1:0-17688 GCA_036006105.1 Gemmatimonadales bacterium
TCGGTTTCTGCGGCGGCTACACCACCTTCTCGACCTTCAGCTACGAGACGGTGCGGATGCTGGACGACGGGGACTGGCGCCACGCGGTGTTGTACACCGGACTCAGCGTGGTCCTGACGGTGGCGGCCGCCGTCCTGGGCATCGGGGCGGCGCGGGAGCTGATCCGGGCCAGATAACGGGAGGCAGTATGCACGGTCTGGTCGGCGAGCGGGTGCTGATGCGGATCCACATCGGCGAGCGCGACAAATTCCACGGCACGCCGCTCCATGAGGCGATCGTGCGGCTGCTCCGGGAGCGCCAGTACGCCGGCGCCACGGTCACTCGCGCCATCTCCGGGTTCGGGGCCACCGCCAAGCTGCATACGGACAAGGTGCTCCGCCTCTCGGTGGATCTGCCCATCGTCATCGAGTGCGTGGACACCGCGGAGAAGATCGACGCCATCCTGCCCGAGCTCGACGAAATGATGGGTGGAGGACTGATAACGCTCGAAACGGTGCGGGTCATCGCGTACCGGCCCGAGAAGAAGGGAGGGTGAATCGAGTCAACTAATGGGCCTGTCATCACTTACATAGATGAGTGGCCAGGCCTCTTATTTGCACTCGTCGACGCCCATGCCTCTTACTCCCGATCGAAAACATCGGATCGCCATTGTCCTGGGCACCCGGCCCGAGGCGATCAAGATGGCCCCGGTGATCCAGGAGCTCCGCCGCCGGGCCGACGAATTCGAAACCATCGTCATCACGACCTCGCAGCAGCGGGAGATGCTGACCCAGGCTCTGCATGCCTGTCACATCGAGGTCGACCCCGATCACGATCTGGGGCTCACCCATGCCAACCAGACCCTGGCCAATTTCACGGCGCATGCGCTCCTCAAGCTGACCGAGAAGTTCCGCGTGGTGCGGCCGGATATGCTCCTGGTCCAGGGCGACACCAGCACGGTGATCGCCGCGGCACTTGCGGCGTTCTACAACGGCGTCCCGATCGGCCACGTCGAGGCGGGACTCCGTTCCGGCGACTCGCGGCGGCCCTTTCCCGAGGAAGTCAACCGCCGGATGGCCAGCTGCGTCACCGATATTCACTTCGCGCCGACCGAACGGGCCCGCCGGAATCTGCTGGCCGAACGGGTGGCGGACGAACACATTTACGTCACCGGCAACACCATCGTGGACGCGCTGGCCGCGCTGCGGCACGACGGCGTGTTCGATGATCCGGCGCTCAATCGGGTGGCCTGGGACGTCAAGCGCGTGGTCCTGGCGACGGTGCACCGGCGGGAGAACCTGGGACAGAGTCTTCGCAATGTGTGCGCGGCCTTCCGCCGCCTGGTGGAGGTCGACGAGGGACTGGAGATCGTGTTCCCGGTGCATCTCAATCCCCTGGTCCGCGAGACCGTGCACGCCGAGCTTCGGGACGTTCCCGGTATCACCCTCCTGGAGCCGCTGGAATACGCCGACCTGATCGAGGTCATGCGCCGCAGCGCGCTGGTGCTCACCGACTCGGGCGGCATTCAGGAGGAAGCGCCCGCGATGCACAAACCGGTGCTCATCCTCCGCAGCGTGACCGAGCGTCCCGAGGTGCTCGAATCGGGATTCGGCCAGCTGGTGGGTACCGACCGCGATGCCATCGTGGAGCAGACCCTCCGCGTGCTGCGCAATCCGGCGGTATACCGCGCGATGACCTCGGGAGAGAATCCGTTCGGGGACGGGCATGCCGCGGAACGCATCGTCAACATCATCGCCGAGCGCTTCCGGACCGGACGCTTGTTCGCGGCCCCGGTGGTGGAATCGCCGGTGCCCCAGCACTGAGGCTCCGATGAAACCCTGGCTTGCCATGACGCTGGGCCTGCTGACGCTCGGCGGGTCCGCGGTTGCCCAGGCTCCGGCCCCCGGCGCGAGCTGGGTCGAAGGGGGCGGCTTCTACCACCGGGTGTCCGGCGGCTTCGGCGACTGGAAGGGCGGGTATCTGCGCGGGGTGTTCAGCGGGGCACACAATGTCTGGTACCTGGATGCCAAGGGGCAGGAGGCGTTCCACGACCGCGGGGTCTACGGTGCGCTCGCGAATGTCCACAGCTTCGGAAGCCGGGTCTACACCCAGCTGAGCGCGGGCGGCGGCACCGGCACCTATGTGCTGCCCGATCTCCGGCTGGATGCGGCCCTCGCCGTGAAGCTGGGCGCCGCCCGGTCGGTGGTGGCGACCGCGGGAGTGACCTTCGTCAAGGCCAAGGCGATCTACAAGGATCGCGCCGTGTCGGGAGGTCTGGTCTGGTACGCCGGGCCCGCCATCCTGGAGCTGTCGGGCCGGATCAACTGGAGCAACCCGAATGCGGTACGCTCCGAGCGCATCAACGGCGCGGTCACGCTGGGGAAGACGGGTCGCAGCCTGGTGGCGATCCGCGCCGGCGCGGGCACCGAGGGCTATCAGCTGACCGGGGTCGCCGCGACTCTGCGCCGGTTCCGGAGCCAGGAGGCCGGCCTCACCTGGCGGCAGTGGATGAGCTCCCGATTCGGACTGGTGCTGGGCGGCGAGCTCTATCACAATCCGTTCTACACCCGCACCGGGGTCAGTCTGGGACTCTTCCGTGGCTGGTAAGTCCGCGCGGGTCGCGCTGGCCCAGGCCCGGCGCCTCGAAGGCCTGCGGGTACGCGGGGTCCGGGGCGGGGTCATCGCGCCCCACCGCTCGATGGTGGGCTTGCCGTGGACTCTGTGGCGGCTGGTCACCACGCTGGTGCTCTCCGCCGGCGGGGTCGTGCTGGTCGTCGCCTCCCTGCCCTGGGTGGGCCGGTTCTGGCAGCTGATCTTCGAGCGGGCCCGCGACTTTCTCGGCATCGATGCGCCGCTGGGCGATCAGCAATTCGGCCTGCCGGGCAACGTCCACTTCACGCTGCCCTTCATCGGAGCCCTCACGCCGCAACCGGATCCGCGCGCGCTCTGGATCGCCGGCGCGGCATCGCTGGTGGTGTTCGCGGTCAGCTTCCTGCTCCCGGTACGGTTCACCCCGCTTCGATATTTCCTTCGGCTGCTGGCGCTGCTGCAGGGCACCGCGATTCTCTTCTTTGCGATCGCATCCGACCCGTTTCCCTACCGGCTGACCGATCACGTCTTCGTGCTCGAGACCGCGGGACTGGTGGTGATGGGGCTGGCACCGCTGCTGCTGGGCTTCACGCTGCACGTCTTCGACCTGGCGCTCTGGAAGAAGCTGCTGCTCACCCTCGCGGTGCTGGCGCACCTGGCGGTGTTCATCCCGCTGCAGGTCCTGGTGCACATCTGGCTGGTGCTCCACGGGACCGCCCTGGTCATGCCGGTGCTGTTCCTGGTCTTCGGGCTGCTGCTCGATGTGATGGTGTTCGTGGCCTTCTACGGCTGGGCCATGTCGTGGCGCGGCGAGCTCGAACGGCACCAGGTGCGGCCGCCTGCGCACCTCGGTCGCGCCCGGGGAGGCCGCGCGTGAGGCTCGCCCTGCTGATTCCCCTCTACGTCATCGTGGCGGTGCTGGTGGTGTACACCATCAGGCACTACCTGTTCACCCTCAACCGGCTCTTCGGCCGGCACCGCCAGCCCTATGTCGACATCGGCACCGCCGCGTGGCCCCGCGTGGCCGTCTTCGTGCCCTGCCACAACGAGGAACGGGTGGTGGCCCATATGCTGGACGCCCTGCTCGCCTGCGACTATCCCGAGCAGCAGCTCGTCATCATCCCGATCGACGACCGCTCCACCGACGCGACCGGCCGGATCGTCGACGAGTATGCCACCCGGATCCCCGCCCGGATTCGTCCGCTGCACCGGAATGGGGGAAAACCGGGCAAGGCCGCGGCGCTCAAGGAGGCCAGCAGCGCCTCGGACGCGCCCATTCATCTCGTGTTCGATGCCGATTACCTGCCCGGGCGGGGGCTGATCAAACAGCTGGTCGCGCCCTTCTTCGATCCCGAGGTCGGGGCCGTGATGGGACGGGTGGTTCCGATGAACGTGGGCAAGTCGCTGCTCACCCGGCTGCTCGACCTGGAACGCACCGGCGGCTACCAGGTGGACCAGCAGGCCCGGATGAATCTCGACCTCATTCCCCAGTACGGCGGCACGGTGGGCGGAGTCCGCCGGGCGGCGCTGCTCGAACTGGGCGGCTGGCGCGACGACACCCTCGCCGAGGACACCGATATCACCTTCCAGCTGGTGCTCGCCGGCTGGGAAGTGGTCTATCAGAACCGGTCCGAGTGCTACGAGGAAGTCCCCGAGACCTGGCCCAGCCGAATCCGCCAGATCAAGCGCTGGGCCCGAGGGCACAACCAGTCGCTGGCGCGCTACTGGTGGCCGCTGCTCAAGCGACCGGCCCACATCCGCCGGCGCACGGTCGTCGACGGGCTGTTGCTGCTCGGCGTATTCGCCGTCGGACCGCTGCTGCTGATCGGCTGGGGCCTGGCCATCGCCTTGTACTACCTCGGCATTCCGCTGTCCGCGGGCATCCAGGCCATCCTGGTGGTCGCGATGTACAGCACGCTGGGCAATTTCGCCGCATTCTTCGAAGTGGCGGCCGGGGCGCGCCTCGACGGATCCCGCAAACGGATCCTGCTGCTCCCGTTCCTGATCGTCGGGTTCCTGGTGAGCCTGGTGTCGGTGTCGTGGGCCACGGTGGCGCAGGTCAGCACCTTCTGGCGCAGGCACGACCATTGGGAAAAGACCGAGCGACACCGCACGGCGGATCAGAAGCTGCCCAACGGAGATGCCTGAGATGCCGGCTTTTCTCGCGCTCCTGGGCGTGACCCTGGTGTGGTTCCTCCTGCCCCTGATCCCGGCCATCCGGGAGCTCCTGCGGCCCACCGACACGGCGCCGCTCCGGGTGGTGGACCGCTCCTCCGGATATGTCGCCTACTTTGCGCGGAACTTCCGCACCTACCTCGACAAACAGATCGCGGCACTTCCCGCCGAGGCGCAGGCGGGAGACTACCTGGGCAAGCTGCCGGACGGAACCCAGTTCATCCGGGTGCACAAGTCCGCCGAGGCGCTCACCCATGAGGTGGAAGCCGCGACCCACAACCGGCTGGTGGTGGTGGATGCGCCGCTGGAGCTGCCGGGGAACGAGATGTTTCTCATGGAGGTCTACGCGCGGGCCACGCTGATCGGCGGTCCCAACGCGGTGTATCGTGCCATCTACGCGGAACGGGATCTCGGCCTGGGCGAGGGCAGCAAGGTCCTGCGCTGGGCCCACGCCGGAGGCACCTTCGGAGTCAGCGCGCATACCGTGCTCCGGGGCCGGGTGACGTCGGACAAGCGGGTGGTACTCGGGCACAACGTCGTGTTCGAGCGGATCGGCGCGCCGGTCATCTCGGTGGCCCGGGAAAACGAGCCGCCGCCCCCGCCACCCTCGAGTCCCAAGGAGTATCGCCTGCCGGAGGGATCGCGGCGGGTGGGCGATCACATGCGGGTGACCGGAGACCTGGACATTCCCGAAGGCGTGCGATTCATGTCGAGTCTGGTGGTCAGCGGGACCCTCCGCGTCGGGTTAGGCAGCATTATCGAGGGCAGCGTGAAGGCCCACCGCGATGTCGAGCTGGCGGACGAAGCCCAGGTTCACGGGGCCGTCGTGGCGCGCCGCCGGGTCATGGTCGGCGCCGCGGCCTGGATCGGAGGACCCGTGATCGCGGAGGAACGGATCCGGCTGGGCCGCGACACCGTGGTGGGCGGACCGGACCTCCCGGCCACGGTGAGCGCTCCCGAGGTGGAGCTCGCGAACGGCGCCACGGTGTATGGGCAGATCAGCGCGCCGGTCGGTGGCAGAACCTTCTGACCGGCGTCACGGTGACCGTGCCCGTGGACCTCGCGTGACACCCGCCGGCGTGCTGGTGCTGTTCTTCCTCTTGTTTCCCGGTGAGCGTCCAGAGCCCACCGGCGCCCGCTACCGCGATTCCCAACAGCCGGTCTCGATGCGGGTGCGGGATCTCCTGGGGCGCATGACGCTCGAGGAAAAGTTCTGGCAGCTCTTCATGATCCCCGACGATACCGGCCGCGATTACCACCGTCTGGCGCACGGCGTATTCGGACTTCAGATCCAGGGGCATGACGGGTGGCGAACCGCCGCACGGATCGACGCCCTGCAGCATTTCTTCGTCGACAGCACCCGACTCGGCATCCCCATCATCCCGTTCGACGAGGCGCTGCATGGCCTGGCCGAGCCCGGCGCCACCGCCTTTCCCCAGGCCATCGCCCTGGCCGCCACATGGGACACCGCCTTGATGGGGCGCGTGGCGGGCGCCATCGCCGTGGAGACGCGGGCCCGGGGGATTCGCCAGGTGCTGTCTCCGGTGCTCAACGTCGCGAGCGACGTTCGCTGGGGACGAGTGGAGGAGACCTATGGGGAGGACCCCCTGCTGGCCTCCGCGATGGGCGTGGCGTTCATCCGGCCCTTCGAGGCGGCCGGGGTGATCACCACGCCCAAACACTTCGTCGCCAATGTGGGCGAGGGGGGCCGGGACAGCTACCCGGCTTACTGGAGCGAGCGGTGGATGGAGGAGCTCTTTCTGCCGCCGTTCGAAGCCGCGATCCGGGAAGGCGGTGCGAGGTCCTTGATGGCCGCGTACAACTCGGTCGACGGGACACCGGCAACGGCCAGTCGAGCCCTGCTCACCGAGCAGCTCCGGGAGCGGTGGGGTTTTCGAGGATTCGTCATCGCCGACGCGGGTGCCACCGGGGGCGCCAATGTCCTGCACATGACCAGTCCCGACTACGCGACCTCGGGAAAGCTGGCACTCGAGGCAGGGCTCGATGTGTTGTTCCAGACCTCATCGGATCACTCGAGGCTCTTCTGGCCGGCATTCCAGAGCGGGGCGATCCCGCTCGCGGTCATCGACAGCGCCGTCGCCCGGGTTCTCCGGGCCAAGTTCGAGCTCGGTCTGTTCGAGCATCCCTATGTCGACCGCGATACCGCCGGGAGCGACGCAAAGGAACACCGACTTCTGGCTCTCGAGGCGGCCAGGGCCTCGATTACCCTGCTCCGGAATCAGGCCGGAACTCTGCCGCTCTCGAAGACACTCCGGCGTCTGGTGGTGATTGGCCCCGATGCCGTCGAGGCCCGGCTGGGCGGCTACAGCGGATCCGGCAATGCGCCGGTCTCGATGCTGGATGGGATCCGGCAACGTCTTCCCGCGGCGCGGGTGACGTATCAGCCGGGACCGGGCCGCGGAACGCCGGAATTCGAGCCCGTCCCCGCGGCCAGCCTCGGCCCCGGTCTCGAGGCGGAGTATTTCGACAACATCACGCTGGAAGGAACACCCCGGGTTCGGCGCGTCGATCCGTTCATCGATTTCCGGTGGACGCTGTCGGCGCCCGACACGTCGCTTGCCTCCGACTGGTACTCGGTGCGCTGGACCGGCCGGCTGATCGCGCCTCGCACGGGGGTGGTCCGCATCGGCGTGGAAGGCAACGACGGATACCGGCTCTATCTCGACGACCGGCTGCTGATCGACAATTGGAAGAAGCAATCGTACCGGACCACGGTGAAGCCGGTGCGGCTCCTGCGAGGGCGCGCCTACCGGATCCGGCTGGAGTATTTCGAAAGCACCGGCAACGCCCGGATCCGGATGGTCTGGGATGCCGGCCGTCCCGCCGAGTGGCGCGCGGCCATCGCGCGCGCCGTGAGCGCGGCGCGCCAGGGCGACGCCGTCGTCATCGCGGCCGGGATCGAGGAGGGCGAATTCCGGGACCGCGCCTCGCTCCGGCTGCCCGGCCACCAGGAGGCACTCATCCGCGCCGTCGCGGCGACGGGCCGGCCGGTGACCGTGGTGCTGGTGGCGGGGAGCGCGGTGACCATGACCGACTGGGTCGACAGTGTCGGGGCCGTGCTGCTGGCCTGGTATCCCGGAGAGGAGGGCGGCCACGCCGTCGCCGAGGTCCTCTTCGGCGACCAGAACCCGGCCGGCCGGTTGCCCATCACCTTTCCGCTCGCGGAGGGCCAGCTCCCGCTCAGCTATTACCACGCCCCCACCGGACGGGGCGATGATTACCTCGACCTGACCGGGCGACCGTTGTTTCCCTTCGGCTTCGGGCTCAGCTATACCCGCTTCGAGTATTCGGGGCTCACAATCGAGCCGGCGGTGATCGATTCCAGCGGAACCGCGATGGCGCGCTGCCGGGTCAGGAACGCCGGCGCGGTCGCGGGCGACGAGGTGGTGCAGCTCTATGTCCACGACGAGGTGGCATCGGTGGCGCGACCGGTGATGCAGCTGGCGGGGTTCCAGCGAATTCATCTGGCCGCGGGAGAGCAGCGGGAGGTGCACTTCCCGCTCGGTCCGAAGCAGCTCGCATTGCTGGACCGGGAGCACCACCGGGTGGTGGAGCCGGGAAGGTTCCGGATCATGGTGGGCGCATCGTCGGCGGATATTCGACTCCGGGCTCTGCTGACGGTGCGCTGAGTCGTCAGGCGCCGGCCCGCGCCGCAGCTACGCTGCTGGGTGGGGCGCTCCGCGTCCGGCGCACACCAGGCCGACCCGGATGGACAGGTGCGGCGGAGGATGGTGGGCCGGGTTACCGGGAATTTCTCCCCGCTGGAGACCGGAGCGAATTTCCCACGCCCCGCTCATCGGAAGGCCGCGCCAGACCGCGCTTCCCTTGCGGTCGGGTCCGATGACCGCGTCGCGACCGGCGTGCCGCACCAGGAGCTGGCGGCCCGAATCGGAGCCGACGTCTCCGATCTGGACCAGGCTGTGCCAGACCGCGGTCCGCGCGCTGTCCCGCGCCACCAGCGAATCATTACCCTGCATGGCGGTCTCCGCCACGAACACGGTCGGCACCGCCGGCGTGACGGTGATGACATCCATCGAGCTGGAGGCCCGTTTGCCGTGGGACTCCGACACGATCGTATAGCGGATGATTTCCACCGAGTCTACGGTGCGGCGCGCCGATTCCAGATGCGGGGTGCCGCGAACCTTCCAGCTGATGTGCACGGAATCGCCGGCGCACACCCGGCGCGGCTGCACGTCGAACGCCAGGATCTTGGGACCGCAACCGGCCAGCAGGAGGATGCAACCACCCCCGAGCGCGCTGCGGCACAGCCGGCTGCGGATCATGGAACCTCGCCTCGTGGGAGGACCCTCAATATGAAACTGGGACGTGTGACCGTCACCTCGATTGCACGTGTGTTGCCGAGGCGTTGCTCTGGCGTCCGCAGCCTTCCCGAATAGCTTCACCCTACATGCCTGCCCCCAATCTGATAGGCCCCGAGCCGCACAGCACCCCTTCCAGTCAAAAATCCGGGGGTGGCGCGCCCCGGCCACTACCCGACGATCTCCTCCGGGAAGCCTCCCGCCGGCTGGGCATCTTCGCCCTGATGGGCGCCGCCCTCTGGACCACCGGAACCCTGCTGGACAAGCTCGCGCAGCGCGCGATGAACCCCACGAGCTCCGCCTGGCGCACGCTGGACGTCCCCGATCTCATCGCGGGCGCGGGTCTGCTGGTGTCTCTCGCGATGTACCGCTATACCCGCAGGACCGGCCGGGTCCCGCAGCGTTGCCTCGACGTCGGTCTCCTCTATCTCGTCTTCACCGCGCTGGCCATCGGCCTGCTCTGGCACTGGCACGCGGTCCCCAGCGACTGGCCGCCCAATCCGGTGATCACCTGGGTCGGCGCGGTGATCCTGATGTTCCCGGCCATCGTCCCCACGCCTCCGCGCAAAATGCTGGTGGCCGGTCTCATCTCGGCCGCGATGATGCCGGCGGGCATGCTGATCGCCAAAGCCCGCGGCGCCTGGGATTTTGGATCCGATTGGAACGCGCTGCTGATGCACTATCCCGATTTCATGCTGGTCGGCGTGGCCGTGGTGATCTCTCACGTGGTCACCCGGCTCGGCCACCAGGTCAGCAAGGCGCGGGAGCTGGGCAGCTATCAGATCGGGGAGCTGCTGGGACGGGGCGGGATGGGAGAGGTGTATCTCGCCCGCCACCGCATGCTGGCGCGACCGGCGGCCATCAAGCTGATCCGCCCCGAGATGATCGCGTCCGGCGGCGATGACGCCGCGAGGCTCGCCATCAGCCGCTTCCGGCGGGAGGCCGAGGTGGCGGCGAATCTCCGATCGCCCCACACCGTCGAGCTCTATGACTTCGGGGTGACCGAGGACCAAACGCTCTATTTCGTCATGGAATTGCTCGAAGGCATGAACCTGGAGCAGCTGGTGCGCACCAGCCCGCGGGTGGATCCCGCCCGGGTCATCCACATTCTCCGCCAGGTCTGCGAATCGCTGGAGGAGGCCCATGTCCGCGGGCTGGTGCATCGCGACATCAAGCCGGCCAACATCCACATCGGACGGCTCGGCCTCACCCACGACTTCGTCAAGGTGCTCGACTTCGGGCTCGTGAAATCCATGGCCGGGACGACCGGTGAGCAGTCTCTGGCGACCGGCACCGGCATCACCCCCGGCACGCCCGACTATATGGCGCCCGAGATGCTGATGGGAAACGCGATCGACGGCCGGGCCGACCTTTACGCGCTGGGTTGCGTGGCCTACAACCTGCTCACCGGCGTTCCGGTCTTCGAAGGGCCCGGCGTGTTTGCCCTGATCGCGAAGCACCTCAACGAGGTCCCGGTCAGCCCGTCGGCCCGCGCCGACATCGTCCTGCCGGATGGGTTGGAGCGACTGGTCCTGGCCTGTCTTGCGAAGGATCCGCCGTCCCGGCCGGCCAGCGCCGCCGCGCTGGGCCGCGCCCTGGCGGCCCTCGACCTCGACCCCTGGACCCAGGACGACGCGGCCGCCTGGTGGGCGGCGCAACCGCGTGTCGCGCCGGTGCCGTCCACGACATAAGTTGTCTCCATGACCGCAACGGGTGACCCGCGCATCATCCCCGGCGACCCGCCCCCCGACGACGGCGACGCCATCAGCCCCGACGTGTGGGGCTTCCGCGATTCCGGATTTGCCCTGCTCCCCAACGGGAGCGTCACCATGACCGGGAGCCGCTATCCGCTCTCCGGTGCCGAGCTCCCCGACCTGCTGCCCTGGATCAAGGGCGTGATGGAAATCGACTTTCCCGTCGACGACACCCACGACTCCGCCTACCCGCCCGAGGTCCCCGCGCCGCGGGAGAATCTCCCCTTCCTGCGCGAGGTGCAGTCACTGTTCCCCGACGGGTCGGCCACGCAGAATCCGCTGATTCGCCTGCGGCACGGACACGGACACACGCTGGAGGAGATGTACGCCATCAAGTACGCCCGGATCGAGCGGGTGCCCGACCTGGTGGTGTTCCCCCGAACCGCGGAACAGGTGGCCGCCCTGGTGGAGGCCGCGACCCGGCACGACGTCTGTCTGGTGCCCTATGGCGGAGGCACCAACGTCACCGATGCGCTGCGCTGTCCGGTCGACGAGGAGCGGATGATCGTCTCGGTCGATCTCAAGCATCTGAACCGGATCCGCTGGATCGATCCGGTGAACCGGATGGCCTGCATCGAGGCCGGAGCGGTGGGCCGCCACATTCAGTCCCAGCTCGCCGGCCACGGTTTCACGCTCGGACACGAGCCCGACAGCGTCGAGTTCTCCACGCTGGGCGGGTGGATCGCGACCCACGCCAGCGGCATGAAGAAGAACAAGTACGGCAACATCGAGGACCTGGTCCTCGATCTCCACGTGGTGACGCCCAAGGGCCCGCTGAGCCGGAGCGGCGCCTCCCCGCGCGAATCGGCGGGGGTGGATGCCCGGCGCTGGCTGTTCGGCTCCGAGGGCACCCTGGGACTCATTACCCACGCCACGGTCAAGATTTTTCCCCTCCCCGAGGTCGAGCGCTACGACGCGATCCTCTTCCCGAGCTTCGAGCAGGGGGTGGATTTCCTCTTCGACCTGACCCGGGAAGGCAGTCCGCCCGCCAGCGTGCGGCTGGTGGACAACCTGCAATTCCAGCTGAGCCAGACGCTCAAGCCGCGCGCCGCGGGGTGGAAGGCATTCCTGCGGCGGGTCGAGAAATTCTACGCCACCAGATTGAAGGGGTTCGATCCGCGCCGCATGGTGGCGTGCACCCTGCTCTACGAGGGAAGCCGACGCGAGGTGGAGTCCGAAGAGGCCGCGGTGCGACGGCTGGCCCGGCGCCACGGTGGCATGCGCGCCGGCGCCGAGAACGGGAAACGCGGCTATCAGCTCACCTTCGGAATCGCCTACATCCGCGACTTCGTGATGAAGCATCACATCCTGGGCGAATCGTTCGAGACCTCGGTGCCCTGGACCGGGGTGCTCGCGCTCTGTGACAACGTCAAGCGCCGGGTGGGGGACGAATACGCCGCTCGCGGGCTTCCCGGGAAGCCCTTCGTCACCTGCCGGGTCACCCAGGTGTACCAGACCGGTGTCTGCGTCTACTTCTATTTCGGGTTCCACCACAAAGGGGTCGCGCGACCCGAAGTGCTCTACGCCGAGCTGGAGCACGCCGCGCGGGACGAGATCCTGAAGTCGGGCGGATCGCTCTCCCATCACCACGGCGTCGGGAAGCTGCGCCAGGAGTTTCTCCCCCGGGTGATGTCTCCGGCCGCGCTGGCCTGGGCCCGGGAGATGAAGCGGAGCATCGACCCCGGCAACATCTTCGGCATCGGGAACCAGTGCATGTCGCGCGACCAGCCCGCCTCCACCTCCTCCGGCGCCGGCGATGACTGAGCCGCGGCGGACCTTCCTGCTCACCGGCGTCACCGGCTTCCTGGGCAAGGTGCTCCTCACCGAGCTGATCCGGCGCAAGGAGGAGCTCGGGATCGAGCGGGTCTATGTCGTCATCCGCGCCCGGGGCGACATCAGCGCCGCCGAGCGCTTCGAGACCGAGGTGCTGGGCTCTCCCTGCTGCGCCCGGCTGCCGGAGGGATGGGCCGGCGCGGTGACCGTGCTGGAGGGGACGCTGGAACAGCCGGGAATGGCGCTGGGCGGGGCGGGCGAAGAGCTCAGCCGGCGAGTGACCCACATGATCCACGCGGCGGCCTCGGTGAGCTTCGACTTGCCCATCGCCGCCGCCGCGCGGTCCAACGTCTCCACCGCGCTCAACATGCTCGAGCTGGCGCGGCAGTGCCCCCGGCTGGAGCGGTTCGTGGCGGTGTCCACCGCCTATGTCACACCGCACACCGACGACGCGGCGCCGATCCCCGAAGCCCTGAGCCCGCTCCCCGCCCCGGCCGATGAGCTGCTGCACTCGATCGAGGCCGGCACGGCGGTCGAATCGGAGCTGCTGGCGCGCTCTGGTCACCCCAATACCTACACCCTGACCAAGTCCATTGCCGAGCACCTGCTGATGGCGCGGAAGGGAGCGGTCCCGCTTACCATCGTCCGCCCCAGCGTGATCTCCGCCAGCCGCGAGCACCCCTTTCCCGGGTGGATCGACAGCACCGCGGGCTTCGGGGCGTTCGTGCTGCTGATCGGGCTGGGACATCTGCGCGCCATGGTGGGCCGGCCCAGCGCCCGGCTCGACCTGATTCCGGTGGATGAGGTGGCCGAGCGCATCCTGTCCGCCTGCGCGCCGGGCGACGGGGCCGCCATCCGGCATGCGGTGGCCGGCCTCCGGCATTCGCCCACGGCACGGCAGTGCTGGGAAGGGATCCGGGATTTCTATCGGGTGCATCCGGTGGCCCGGCGTCCCGAGATGTTCTACATGGGTCCGCGGGATATCCGGTTCTGGCTGGCGGACGTGCTGCACCATCGGCTGCCGATCGCGGTGACGGCGGCGCGCTCGCCCGGAATGCGCGCGAAGGCCAAGGTGCTGGCCGGGCGGCTCGCGTCGCTCAACCAGGTCTTTCCCTACTTCACGACCCGGTCGTTCGCGTTTCAATCCTCCCAGCCTCTGAACAGCGGGTTCGAGCCCACCCGCTACCTGAACACGGTCTGCCGGGGCGTGTACCGCCACATTCTCCGCCGCGACCTGACCGAATGGCCCCTGGCCGGACGGCGCCGGACCGGTCACGGGGACGACGCGCGCTGGGCGCTGGGGCAGCCCCACGGCAACATGTGGATTCGCACCGCGTCCTGGCTCGCCACCAAGGTGCTGCGCCGCTCGGTGGAACGGGTGACGGTGGACCTCCCGTCGTTCGAAGCGGCTCGCAAGGCCGCGGCGCCGGGTTCCGCTCTCATCATCGTGCCGAATCACCGGAGCTACCTCGACTTCGTGCTGATGAGCTACCTGGCCTTCGCCCGGCCCGACCTCGGCATTCCGATTCCGTACATCGCCGCCACGATGGAATTCGGAAGGATCCCGATCCTGGGCCGTATCCTGGCCGCGATGCACGCCTTCTATCTGCGGCGGGGAACCGGCCGGGAAGATCCGGAGCTGACCAGCCGGGTCCACGCGCTGATCCGTCAGGGCAAGACCCTGGAGTTTTTCGTCGAGGGCCAGCGCAGCCGGTCCCGGGAATTTCTGCCCCCCAAGCGGGGCCTGTTGCGCTGCCTCCAGGCCACCGGAACACCCTGCACCCTGCTCCCGGTGGCCCTGACCTACGATCGGGTCCCGGAGGAATCGGCCTTCGCGGCCGAGCTGTCCGGCGCGCCCAAGCCGCGGATGCGGATTGGTCCGCTGCTCTCCTGGATTGCCGCGGTGTGGCGGGGCCGGATCGACCTGGGGCGGATCCACATCGCCTGCGCCGAGCCGGTGCATCTCGACACCGACAGCGACGTGGGCGAGGTGAGCTGGGAAGTGATCGAGCGGCTGCGTGGTGCGAGCGCCGTCACGACCTACCACCTCGAGGCCTATCTCTCGCACTGCCCCGAAGAGGGCTGGGACCTCGCCACCCTCCGCTCCTCCATCGAAGAGCGCGGAGGCCGGGTGCTGGAGAGCCATCTCCGACCTCCCGCCGATCTCCATCCACTCATTGCCGCCACGCTTCGCCAGCAATTCGCGCAGTTCATGGACCCATCGGTGATCGCGGTGGAAACCGGCGGTCTGGCCGTCGGGATCCGGGAGCGGGAGCCGGTGGCATGAGCGCCGGCCCCTGGCTCGTGACCGGCGCCAGCGGGTTTCTGGGACGGCATCTCCTCATCGAAATCGAGCGCCGCGGCAACGCGCCGGACACCATCGCGCTGGTGCGCCACCCGGATGAGTGGCGGGCGATGGACTGGGCCCGCGAGCTCTCCCGGGTCACCACGGTCACCGGAACCGTCACCGAGCCGGCCGGATGGACCGATGACCCACGGCTGGGCGGCCTGGGCGGCATCTTCCACCTCGCGGCGCTGGTGCGGCACTGCCGCGAGGATGCCGCCCTCGTCCACCGTACCAACGTGGAAGGCACCGCGGCGATGGTCCGGCTCGCCGCCGAACGGAAGTGCCGGATGGTGTTCGTCTCGACTTCCGGCACGGTGGGGTGTTTTCGCGACCCGGCGGGCACCGCCGACGAAGAGTCGGGATTCTGCGAGAGCGAAGTCTCCGGGTGGCCCTACTATCGATCCAAGATCGAGGCCGAGCGCCTGGCGCGGCATCTGGCCGACACGCTGGGGGTCGAGCTCACCATCCTTCGTCCGCCGGTCCTCCTGGGCCCGGGCGACCACCGGTTCCGGTCCACCAATCACGTCAGCCGGTTTCTTCGCGGAAAGCTGCCGTTCCTGGTCCGGGGCGGCATGCACTTCGCCGACGTACGCGACGCGGCGCCTGCCCTGGTGCGGGCGATGACCCGGGACCGGGCCCGACCGGTGTACCATCTCCCCGGCACCATCTCGACGATCGAGGAGTTTTTCGCGCTCACCGCGCAGATCGCCGGACGCAAATCGCCGGGTCTGGTGATGCCGTACCGGGCGGCGTGGTGGCTGGCCCGGCTCAGCGCACCGCTCAAGGTGCTGCCCGACCCGGTCATCATCGAAATGGCGGCGCACTACTGGGGCATGCGGACCCGGTACGCCCAGGCCGAGCTCGAGTACCGGAGCCGCCCCGCGACGGAGACCCTCACCGACACCATCGCCTGGCTGCGGGCCCATCATCCCGCGCTCGCCGCATGACGTGGGAGCGCGCCTCGCTCGACGCCCTGCTCTACCGCGTCTTCGATTTCGAAGTCCGGATTCCGCAGGCGTTGCGGGCCCCCTATCGCGGCGCCGTGTTCATCCTCGGCATGGGACTGGGGCTCCGGGGCAAGATCCTGATCGTCGCCATGCTCGGTGCGCTGGTCTTCCTGCTGGGACCCTGGCAGGGACCGCTGCTGCTGCTCATCCTGACGCTCACCGCCATGGCGGCGGGTGCACTGGCGGGCGTGGTCTACGGCGCGCTCCACCCACTGGCGCGGGCGGGCGACTTCGGCGTCTGGCTGCGGTGGGCGTTCGCGATCGACGTCTATCTCGTGACGCTGGCCGTGTTCCTTCCCCGCGGGCCGTTCTCGGTGCGGGATCCCGCATTCCATCTGATCGCGTGGGTCTTTTCGGCGCTCGGTGCGCTCGGCCTCGTGCTGACCGACGATCGTGGGGCCAGCCGGCTCTCACCCCGGCAATTCAAGCTCATGCAGAACCGGGTCCTGCTGCAGGCCGCGCCGCACCGGATGTGGGCCGCGATGAAGAGAAAGCGCTGGAAACTGGAGGCCCGGCGCAAGGCCTTGGAGGAGGAGGCCGCTCGGCGACCGACCGCGGTCCCGGCGCTCCGGACCATGCTGCTCGATCTGGAGACCGATCTGTTGCAGATGCGGCGGGGACTCACCCGATCACCGAGAGAGGCTGGAATGCAGTCGGACGAGGTGGCCGACCTGGACGCCTGGATCGCCCGAGTTCAGCGCCAGCTGGAGTCCCTGGCGGACACCACCCCCTGAAAGCCGAACGCCCGCCGTCCGGGCCAAAGCCCGAACGACGGGTCGCTAGGATGATGCAGGGCTAGACGACTCGGCGGCCCTGGATAACGCGGATCACGATGACGACGAGCGCAATGACCAGCAGGATGTGAATGAACCCGCCGAGCGCGTACCCGCCGACCATTCCGAGCAGCCAGAGGATGATGAGAACCGCAGCGATGGTTTCGAGCATTGGGTGCCCCTTTCAAAACGGATATGAGATGCAAGTGGGAGGCGGCCCCGGGGCCGAACATCCCGCTATAGTCTGGGTGACGAAGAGCTAATGAATATCGAACACACGCCCGGATTTCGGGCCGCCTGTTTTGCGGCTCGAATCAGTGGCCAATCACTGGCCAAGAGCGCTCCCGTCATGTACCATATTGTCGAAATAGCGCAGCGTCCCCAACTTGAGGCTCCGTATCACCTTGCCGACGCGGATCTCCAGCGGCCATGGCGACTGAATCGTCCCCTCCGCCCGCCGGGATTCCGGCCCGCTACTCGCTCGGCGTGCGGTTGCCCATGGCGGCCGGCGCTCTGGTCCTCATCGTTGGAATCGCGCTGATCACGGCCGCCTATCTCACGGTGCGCCAGGTCGCGCTGGACGATGCCTCGAGACGGCTGACCACACTGTCCGATCAATTCAAGGACACCTTCCGGGCCTCCACGACGCAGCTCCGCACCGGGGTGCAGGCAATGGCGAACCGGGAGGCGGTCGGCGCCTATCTCCGTTCCGCCGCTCCGGCGCTTCGGGCCCCCGCGCTCCAGGCCATGGTGTTTCAGGGCTCGCAGCCCGAATTGGTGGCGGTCACCGAGCTCAGAGACAATGCGGGTCGCCTGGTGCTCAGCACCGATTCCAGCACCAGCTCGGACGCGTTCCCCGCCGTCGCCCGCCCCGATTCGAGCATGATCGGCAAATTGGTCCAGCACCGGGATTCCCTCTTCTACCCGGTTGCGGCCCGCGTGCCTGGTGCA
>DASYPZ010000269.1:0-15098 GCA_036006105.1 Gemmatimonadales bacterium
AGACCCTGCACGCGGCCGGCCTGGTGACCAAGCGCAATCAGCCGATCAAGCTCCTCGCCACCGGCGAGGCGGATCGGGCCTACTCGGTGCGCGGAGTGGCCATTTCCGCGTCCGCCCGGACCAAGATCGAAGCGGCGGGCGGGAAGGTCGAGGCGTAGGTGACCGCGCCCGCGCCCAAAGTCCCCAGCCTCGGCATCGACGACGAGCTCAAGCGGAAGCTGCTCTTCACGCTGCTCGCCGTGTTCATCTACCGGGTCGGCGCCCACATCGCCGCGCCGGGCGTCAACGTCGAGGCGCTGGTCGCCTTCATCCAGAATTCCGGGGCCCAGGGCTTCTTCCAGCTGTACGACACCCTGGGCGGCGGCCTCAACCGGGCCACCATCTTCGCCCTCGGCATCATGCCGTACATCTCGGCGTCGATCATCTTCCAGCTGGCGGGCGGCATCGTGCCGTCGGTCGGCAAGATGCAAAAGGACGAGGAAGGCCGGAAAAAGCTCACCCAGTGGACCCGGTACATGACGATCTTCATCGCCCTGTCCCAGGCCTACACCTTTACCCTGTTCACCGAGTCGATTCCCGGCGCGATGATCCATCCCGGCTTCGCCTCGCGGCTCACCATGGTCTTCACGCTCACCACCGGCGCGATTTTCGTCATGTGGCTGGGCGAGCAGATTACCGAGCGGGGCATCGGCAACGGCATGAGCCTGCTCATCGCGGTGTCGATCATGGAACGGCTCTGGCCGGCCTCGATCAACATGATCCGCTCGGTCAAGGACCGGGTCATCAGCGGCGGCGGCGCGCTGCTGCTGGTGGTGCTGGCCATCGCGGCGATCGCGGCGGTGGTGGCGATGACCATCGCGGCGCGACGGATTCCCATCCAGATTCCCCGGAAGGTGATGGGCCGGGGACGCATTCGCGAAGGCCAGAAAACCTTCATCCCGATCCGGCTGATCACCGCCGGCGTGATGCCGATCGTCTTTGCCCAGACCATCATCATCGTGCCCGGCACGGTCGCGAACTTCACCAAGATTCCGTGGCTGACCGACCTCGCCACCACGTTCGCGCCCGGCACGCTGCTCTACAGCCTCACCTTCGGCATCATGGTGGTGCTGTTCAGCTACTTCTATACCTCCATCATCTTCAACTCGGTCGATCTGTCGGAGAACCTGAAGAAGCAGGGCGGCTTCATCCCCGGTGTGAAGCCGGGCGCCGCCACGGCCGACTATATCGACGCGGTGCTGTCGCGGGTCACCCTGCCGGGCGCGCTGTTTCTCGCCGCCATCGCGATCATTCCGATCGTGGTCGCGCAGAAGGTCGGGTTCCAGGCCGTATTCGGCGGCACCTCGATCCTGATCGTGGTCGGCGTGCTGCTCGATACCATCGCGCAGGTGGAGCAGCACCGGACGCTCCGGAAATACGACAGCTTCATGAAGACCGGGCGCGTGAAGTTCCGGGGGCGCCAGCAGCGGTTCATGTAGTCTCGGGAGCGGGGAGCACGAAGCGGGGAGCGGGGAGGGCTGTCCCGCTCCCCGCTTCCCGCTTCCCGCTCTCCGTCAGGGAGAATCGAATGGACATCCTTTTGCTGGGCCCTCCTGGCGCCGGGAAAGGCACCCAGGGTGCGTTGCTGGCCACCCGGCTGGGCCTGCCCAAAATCGCCACCGGCGATCTGCTGCGTGAAGCGGTGGCCACCGCCACGCCCCTCGGCAAGGAAGCCAAGGCGGTGATGGAAAGCGGCGCCCTGGTGAGCGACGACCTCATCATGCGGATCGTGCGGGAAGAGGTCGGCCGCCCCTCGGCGGCACGCGGCGTGGTGTTCGATGGCGTGGTCCGGACCATTCCCCAGGCCGAGGGCGTCGCCGCGATCCTCGCCCAGCTGGGCCGCAAGATCGACAAGGTGCTTTTCTTCGACGTGACGGACGCGGAGATCCTGGATCGGCTGGACAAGCGCCGGGGCATCGAAGGCCGGGCCGACGACGACCCCAAGGCGGTGGCGCGGCGGCTCACCGCCTACCGGGAGCAGACCGCGCCGGTCCTCGACTGGTACCAAAATCGGGGTGGGGTGGTGAAGATTCCCGCGGTGGGCACCGTGGCGGACATCGCCACCCGGGTCCAGGCCGAGCTGGGAGTCTAGAGGGGCACATGATCACGCTGAAGTCAGCCAAGGAAATCGATACCATGTCGCGGGCGGGCCGCATCGTCGGCGAGACCCTCGATCTGGTGCGGCGTGCGGTCAAGCCGGGGGTGACCACCGAGGAGCTGGACGCCAAGGCCGAGGCGTTCATTCGCAGTCACCCCGGGGCGACCCCGTCCTTCAAGGGGCTCTACGGGTTCCCCAAGACCCTGTGCGTCTCCATCAACGAAGAGATCGTGCACGGCATCCCGTCCACCAAACGGGTGCTCCGGGAAGGCAGTATCGTGAGCGTCGATGTCGGGGTCTGTGTGGGCGGCTTCCATGCCGACGCCGCCACCACCGTCCCGGTCGGGGAGGTGTCCCGCGACGCGGCCCGGCTGCTCGACACCACCCAGGAAGCCCTGGCCGCCGGCATCGCGCAGGCGCGGATCGGGAATCATGTGGGAGACATCGGCCACGCGGTCCAGGCGGTGGCGGAAGCCGCGGGGTTCGGGGTGGTTCGCGAGCTGGTCGGCCACGGGGTCGGGCAGCGCATGCACGAAGACCCCCAGGTGCCCAACCACGGCCAGCCGCACCGGGGACCCCGGCTCCAGGCCGGCATGACCCTGGCCATCGAGCCGATGATCACCATGGGCGATTACGCCACCCGGATCCTGGACGACAAGTGGACCGTGGTGACGGCGGACGGATCCCTGGCCGCACACTTCGAGCACACCGTCGCGATCACCAAGGACGGACCCAGGATTCTGACCCGCAAGGAGCCCTAACCCGCACTCGTCCCGCTGTCCCCGCCCGTCTCCCTACAGCGTCTTCAGATACTCCACCAGATCGTGCTGCTGCTGCGCCGTGAGCTTGAGCGAGCGGAGCCGGTTGTAATGACCCACCACGTCGGCCAGCGTCCGGGCGCTGCCGTCGTGGAAATACGGCGCATGCTGCCACAACCCTCGCAGCGGCGTGGTGCGATATCCCTTGTTGGCGGTCCGGGCGGCGTATGCGCCGTCCATCCCGGTCTCCGCGGGCGCGTGCAGGGTTCCCGCGTCGTTGTCGGTGCCCCGCCCGCCGACATGGCAACTGGCGCAGGTGCGGTCGAACAGGGCGTGGCCCCGGTCCGCTGCCGCCACATCGTAGCTGCCGGCGGGCGGTGGGGGTGCCGGCAGACTGTGCTGGTAGGCCCGCAGCGAGGGGAGCTTCGAGGTCACCAGATCGGGAGAGTTCTTGACATCGATACCGAGCCGCGGGTCCGAGAAATTGCCGCGTCCATGCATCTGGGTCACCGCCACGTACGCGTTCCAGTAGGAAATCGGTCCCTCGGCGGTGTAGGTCTCGTTCTTGATACTGGACAGCCCGTACGCCGGCGGCAGCAGGAGCGGGGTGTTCTTGCCGTCCAGGTTGTAGCGGGGATCGTACTTGCCGGGTCCCCAGGAGCTGTACACGGCGTGCTGCGCGGGCGTGAGCGCCTTCGAGAGGGCGACGATGGCGCCGACATTGAGATCGCGGTTGGGCCACCCGTCCATCCGATGGCCGATGCCCGGCGCGGCGGAGTTGTCCACGGTGGAATGACACAGGGCGCAGGTGATGCCCAGCTTGACGATGTGATTGGCCGAATCCACCGTGGCCTGGATACCCACGACCGCGTTCATCTTGAGCAGGGCCACCGTGGTGGCCGGACTCTTCAGGTCCACCGTGCCCAGGATACCCGGCGGCAGGACGTCGGCATCGACCTTGAGCCCGACCTTGAGCGCGGTGGTCGGGTCGACGGCCTGCTCCACGATCTCGTGCAGGCGGAGGGTGTCCGACCAGAAGGTCTCATTGCCGAACGTGTCGAAGCGAAAGGTTTGCCGGCCATCGGCCACGGAGTCCGTCACCGCGACGGCGCTATCGGGCCGAGCCGCGACCGCCTGCGGCTTGTCGCCTCCGGAGCCGCAACCGGACAGGAGAACCGGCAGGAACCAGAACAGATGGGCGGAAAACATCCGGGCAACAGGCGGGCGGCGGGTCGTCATCATGGCGGGCCTCTCTATGTCCAGCATCGGCTCCCGCGCCCGGAGCGCGCGCGGCGAGTCTTGAATGGTTAATAAGTCAAATTATTACTCAAAATATTATAATACTCAACCCCCTTTCGCACCAGCCCATTCTTATCGGACCTTCATGTGCCGCGAAGCTGGGTGAGCAGCCATTGGTGGATGGCCGGGTTTCCCGCCACGACCGGGCCCTGCCGGAGTCTCGCCGGCGCCCCGGCAGTGTCCGTCACGAGACCGCCGGCTTCCCGGATCAACAGGATGCCGGCTGCCACATCCCACGGCGCCAATTGCAGCTCCCAGAACCCGTCCAGCCGCCCGGCGGCGACGTCGGCCAGGTCGAGGGCCGCCGAGCCCGCCCGGCGGACCCCGCTGGTGGCGGGGAGGATCCGGCGGAACTGTTCGAGGTACCGATCGAGCTCCTCCAGCTGCTTGAACGGGTATCCGGTTCCGAGCAGGGCACGGGCCGGGTCGGAGATATCCGATACCCGGAGCGCGGTGTTCCCCAGCCACGCGCCCTTGCCCCGCACGGCGCCATAGAGGCATTCCCGGTTCACATCCAGCACTACGCCGGCTTCCAGCTCGCCGTCGACGGCCAGGGCGATCGACACGGCGTACTGGGGGTAGCCATGCAGGAAATTGGTGGTTCCGTCGAGGGGGTCCACGATCCACACCATCCCCTCGTGCACCAGGTCGGGAGAGAGCTCCTCACCGGTGACGCGGCTCCCCGGCGCCTCTTCGAGCAGCAGGTTCCTGATCAGCGATTCCGCGGTCCGGTCGATCTCGGTGACCCAGTCGTGGTGGCCCTTCGAGATCCACGTAAGGGGAGGGTCGGTAGGCCGGCAGGTCGGTAGGTCGGTAGGCTTTGTGCCCTCGCTTGCCGACGTACCGACGTACCGACCTACCGACATTTCGGCCGACCGGATATAGTGCCCCGCCCGGTCGGCCGCGCGCGCCGCCAAATGCAGTAAGTCTATTGAAGAGTTCATCTTGCACGCCGTCAGGGAGGTGGCTACCTTGCGTTAATGGACCGAATTTTTTCGGGGATTCAGCCGACCGGCGACCTTCACATCGGCAACTGGCTCGGCGCGGTCCAGAACTGGGTCGCTCTTCAGGATTCGTACGACTGCATCTATTGCGTGGTCGACCTTCACGCCATCACCCTTCCATACGACCCGTCCCAGCTCGCGGACCGGACCCGGGATGTGGCCATCGGGCTGCTGGCCTCGGGGATCGATCCGGAGCGCGCGATCCTCTTCGTGCAGTCGATGGTGCCGGAGCATACCGAGCTGAACTGGCTGTTCACCACGGTGGCACCGCTGGGTGAGCTGGAACGGATGACGCAGTTCAAAGATAAGACCGAAAAGATGGAGAGCATTCCGGCCGGCATTCTGTGCTACCCGGTGCTCCAGGCCGCAGACATTCTGCTCTATCGAGCCAATCGGGTTCCGGTGGGAGAGGATCAGCTGCAGCACCTCGAGCTCACCCGGGAGATCGCCCGGCGCTGGAACAACGCCTATGCGCCCGAAGACCGGTATTTTCCCGAGCCCGAAGGCATGATCACCGAGGCGAAGCGGATCCGGGGTCTCGACGGCCAGGCCAAGATGTCGAAGAGTATGGGCAACACCATCGGGCTGCTCGACACGCCCGATGAGATCTGGCAGAAGCTGCGTCCGGCGCCGACCGATCCGGCGCGGGTTACCCGGAAGGATCCGGGCAATCCCGCGGTCTGCAATATCTTCTCCCTGCACAAGTACTTTTCCAGCGCGGAGACGATCGCCGAGGTGGACGTGAAGTGCCGGACCGCGGGGTGGGGCTGTCTCGACTGCAAGCGGCGCCTCGCCGATGCCATGATCGACACGCTGGCCCCGATTCGGGCACGAGCCATGGAGCTGAAGCAGGATCCGGCCGCGGTGGATCGCGTGCTGGCCAGGGGAGCGGAGCGAGCCCGGACCATCGCGCGGGCCACGCTCGCGGAAGCCAAGCGGCGCATGGGATTCTTCGGAGTGTCCTGATGGCAAGCGCACCGATCGAGCGGATCATCAAGGCGGCCGTGGAGCGTGGCGCGTCGGACCTGCACATGAAGGCCGGCGACCTGTTCCGCGCGCGCATCGATGGAAAACTCATCCCCCTGACCAAGCAGCGGCTGACGCCGGAGCAGACCCGTTCGATCGCGCTCAAGCTGATGACCACCGACGAGGACCGCGAGCGTCTGGATTCCCTCAAGGACTACGACTGTTCCTGGGGCATGCCCGGGGTGGGCCGGTTCCGGGTCAACATTCTGCGGCAGCGCTCCTCGTTCATGATCGTGATGCGGGTCATCCCTTTCGCGATTCCCACCCTGGAACAGCTCGGACTGCCGGACATCCTGGGCCGCCTGACCGAGCACCGCTCGGGGCTCATCCTGGTGACCGGGGTCACCGGCAGTGGCAAGACGTCCACCATCGCCGCCATGCTGCACCACATGAACCAGTCGCAGCAGCGCCACATCGTCACCATCGAGAATCCGATCGAATACCTGCACCGGGATCTCTCCTGTTCCATGACCCAGCGGGAGGTCGGAGTCGATACCGAATCGGTCGGCGTGGGTCTGCGGGCGGCCCTGCGGCAGGATCCCGATGTGATCGTGGTGGGAGACGTCCGCGACCAGGATACCATCGATACCGCCATGAAGGCCGCGGAGACCGGGCACCTGGTGCTGAGCGCGATTCCCACCCCCGATGTGATGACCACCATCGGCCAGGTGCTCGGCATGCTGCCCCTCGAGGAGCGGGAAATCGGCCGGGTCCGGTTTTCGGAGGCGCTGCTGGCGATCGTCTCCCAGCAGCTCCTGCCCCGGGCCGACGGCGAAGGCCGGGTCCCTGTGCTGGAAATCCTGATCGCGAATCCCGCCATCCGTGAATGCCTCAAGGACCCCGCCCGGGTCGTCGAGCTGCGCGCCCTGATGGCCGACGGGCACGCCAAGAGCGGAATGCAGACCTTCCAGCAGCATATGGAGGAACTGGTGGCCGCCGGGAGCATCTCCGCCGAGACGGCCAAGGCCATGACCGGCAGCGTGGAGCGCAAGGGGAAGGGCCGGAAGGGGTCGTCGGAATAGTGTTCGGATCCGAGCTGTCCTGTCTGGTCGTCGTCGGTGCGCAGTGGGGTGACGAGGGCAAAGGCAAACTGGTCGACGTGCTCGCCGAGGCCGCCGATGTGGTGGTGCGCTACCAGGGCGGCGCGAACGCGGGGCACACCGTGGTGGTGGGCGAGTCGCGCTTCATCCTCCGCCTGATCCCCTCCGGCATCCTCAATTCCCACGCGGTCTGCATCCTGGGCAACGGGGTGGTCATCGATCCCACCGCGTTGTTCGAGGAGCTCGAAGGGCTGGCCGGCCGGGGTATTGCCACCGAGGGACGATTGCTCATCTCCGATCGCGCCCACCTGGTCATGCCCTATCACAAGCTGCTCGATCAGGCGGGAGAGCGGTCCCAGAACATCGGCACCACCGGACGGGGCATCGGTCCCACCTACGAAGACAAATACGGTCGCCGGGGATTCCGGGTCGCCGATCTTCGCGATCTGCTCGGGGCGGAACGGCTGCTGGTCGAACGGATCGCCCGGGTCAACGATCTCCTCGCGCTGGCGGGCATGACGGAGCGGGCCTCGGTGGAGGATCACGCGGCCATGTTTCGGCAGATGGCGCCGCGGGTGCTGCCCCTCACTACGGATACCGGAGCCTATCTGTATCAAGCGCTCCGCGCCGGCAAGCGGGTGCTGCTCGAGGGCGCGCAAGGCGCGCTGCTGGACGTGGACCACGGGACCTATCCCTTCGTCACCTCGTCCAACACGACGGCGGGCGGCGCGAGTGTCGGGGCCGGCATCGGGCCGACGATGATCGATGGGGTCCTGGGCGTGGTCAAGGCGTACACCACCCGGGTCGGCAACGGGCCCCTCCCGACGCTCGCGGATGCGGCGGACGAGGAGAAGCTCCGGCAGGTCGGAGGAGAGTTCGGCTCGGTGACCGGAAGACCGAGGCGCTGCGGCTGGTTCGACGCGATGGTGGTTCGCTATGCCGCGCGGGTCAACGGGCTCACCGCCCTCGCCGTCACCAAGCTGGACGTGCTCGACGTGTTCGATCAGGTCCAGGTGGGAACCGGATACGAGGTGGACGGGAAGGTCCTGGAGGAAATGCCCTCCGAGGTGAGCGTGCTGGGCCGGGTCCGGCCGGTCTACGAGACCCTCCCGGGGTGGGGCGCGGCCACCGGAGCGGCCCGCACGCTCGCGGACCTGCCCCGCGGGGCACGCGTCTACCTGGACCGCCTGGAGGCCCTGGCGGGAGTGGAAGTGCGCTATGTCAGCGTCGGGACGCGGCGGGATCAGATCATCGATTGCAGAGGGTAGCCATGGCGCAGACGTCGGTAATGGATAAACTGGTGTCGCTCTGCAAGCGGCGGGGCTTCGTCTTTCAGTCTTCCGAGATTTACGGCGGCCTGGGGTCGGTGTGGGACTACGGTCCGCTGGGCGTCGAGCTCAAGCGCAATATCAAGGATCGCTGGTGGCACGCCATGGTGCGGGCCCGGGACGACATCGAGGGCCTGGACGCGGCGATCCTGATGCACCCCAAGGTCTGGGAAGCGTCCGGTCACGTCGCGGGGTTCACCGATCCCTTGATCGATTGCAAGACCTGCAAGGCGCGGTTCCGGGCCGACCAGGTGGGCGACGCCGCCTGTCCCCAGAAACCCTCCAAGCATCCCGGAGAGCACACCACCTGCGCGCTGACCGAGCCGCGGATGTTCAATCTGATGTTCAAGACGGTGATGGGTCCGGTGGAGGAGTCGGGCAGTGTGGTTTATCTCCGCCCCGAGACCGCCCAGGGCATCTACGTCAATTACCTGAACGTGCTGCAGAGCTCGAGACAGAAGATTCCCTTCGGCATTGCCCAGATCGGCAAGGCGTTCCGCAACGAGATTACGCCCGGCAATTTCATCTTTCGGACTCGCGAGTTCGAGCAGATGGAGATGCAGTTCTTCGTGAAACCGGGTGACGACACCGAGTGGTTCGAGCGCTGGCGGGGTCTGCGGATGGCCTGGCACCAGGAGCTGGGCCTCAACCCGGACAAGCTGCGCTGGCACCCCCACGTCGAAAGCGAGCTGGCCCACTACGCCCGGGCGGCCTACGATATCGAGTACGAATTCCCCTTCGGGTGGAACGAGATCGAAGGCATCCACAATCGGGGAGACTTCGACCTCTCCAACCATCAGAAGGCGTCGGGCAAGAAGCTCGAATACTTCGATCAAGCCGCCAACACCCGGTATCTGCCCAACGTCGTGGAAACCTCGGCCGGCGCCGACCGGATCACGCTGACCGTGCTGGCCGACGCCTTTCGGGAGGAAGAGGTGGAGGGAGAGACCCGCGCCGTCCTGGGATTCCTCCCCTCCGTGGCGCCGATCAAGGCCGCGGTGCTCCCGCTGGTGAACAAGGACGCGATGCCGGAGATGGCCACCGAGCTCTTCAACGACATCCGGAAGAAGTTCTCCTGCTTTTACGACGACGGTGGCGCCATTGGCCGGCGCTACCGGCGGATGGACGAGGTGGGGACGCCATTCTGCATCACGATCGACGGCCAGACCGCCACCGATCAGACGGTCACCGTGCGGCACCGGGACAGCATGGCCCAGGACCGCATCGCGATCGACGCGGTGACCCGCTACCTGAGCGAGAGGCTCGTCTGACCTGCGGCTCCAGGACTTCGAAACCCTGATTCGCAGGCAGGCCGGCGAGATTCCCGCGGAATTTCTGGACGGCATCGCCGACATCGAGGTGTCCCCGAAGACCCTCCCCGATCCCGACCGGGAGGGGGTCTGGACGCTGGGCGAATGCATTCCCGTACCGGGTGACGACGGCGATCCCCACCACCTGCAGAGCCGCGTGGTGCTCTACCACGGCTCCTTCCAGGCGCTGGCGCGGGGAAATCCCGACTTCGACTGGACCCTGGAGGCCTGGGAAACCCTGACCCACGAGGTCCGGCACCACGTGGAATGGAAGGCCCGGGTCCCCGATCTCGAGGCCCTGGACCGGGCTGCCGAGGCGAATTTCGCCCGGCTGGATGGGCAGCCGTTCGACCCGGCCTTCTACCGGGACGGAGTGCCGCTCGGGGACGACCGCTATCAGGTGGACGACGACGTGTTCCTGGAGTTCCGGCTTCCGGAGCCGCCGCCCTCGCTCCGGTTCCGATGGGAGAGCACCGACTACGACGCGGAGATACCCGCCGAGCTGTCCCTCCCGGCCTACCTGACGGTGACCGGCGTGGCCCGAACGGCGCTCCCCGGCGACCTGGTGCTGGTGCTCCAGCGGAAGGGCGGCTGGCTCCGGCTGTTCCAGCGGCCCGCCATCGACAGCCGGGTCGTTCCCGCAAAACCCGTATTAACTTGAGCGGTGACGTTCAGCACCTCGAACTCGGGACCCCGATGATTCACGAAACCACGACCACGCTTCACGCCGCGGAAATCATTGCCCGCGCCAAGACCTTCTTCTCCGAGCGAGTGCCCAATACCGCCGCCTATCCGGAGTCGGAAGGACCGGCATTCCTGAGCCTGCGCGGGCAGGGTGGGGAAGAGATCGCGCTCGCGGTCATGCCGGCGGCGGGTGGCTTTCGGGTTCGCGCCTCGACGCTCTTCTTCGACCAGGGGGTCGAGCGATTCCTCTCCACCCTGCCGCCGCTCGAGGCCGCCTCATGACCGCCCCGCTGGCGGTCCGGGTGACGGTCCTGGATACCTGGGACGACATCATGCTCACGCTGCCGGGGAACACCTCCATCGCGGAGCTCAAGCGCGCCGCGCTGGCCCAGTCCCGGGTTCGCCGTCCGGCGGCGGAGTACCTGGTCAAATACAATGGCGCGGAGCTGTACGAGCCCGGCAACACCCTCGCCAATGCCGGTGTGGTACCCAACGGCGCGCTCATCGTCCTGCGGCGGCGGCGCGTTCCGGTCCGATAATTTCCTTCCCCAGGGTCTTCTCGCACCCCGGTTGCCTCGATCACGACCCGGGGCCCGGACATCCTGAATCTCCGGCCCGGCTCCGGACCCTCTTCGACCGGCTGTCCCGGGAATCCATTCCGGTCGACTGGGTCGAAGCCGCGTCACTCGAGCCGATTCTCCAGGTCCACCCCCCCGAGTACCTCGAGAGCCTCGCCGAGGTATCTCTCGGCGGCGGAGGTGCCCTCGATGCCGACACGGTGCTCAACCCCGCCAGCTGGGACGCCGCCCTCGGGGCCGTAGGTACCGTGCTGGCCGCCGTCGAGCATGCCCATACCACCGGCGCCTCCGCCTTCGCGGCGGTGCGCCCCCCGGGGCATCACGCGCTGCGGGCTCGCGCGATGGGCTTCTGTCTCCTCGCCAATGCGGTCATCGCCGCGCGGTACGCGCAACAGATTCTGGGCCGGAAACGCGTGCTGATCATCGATTGGGACGTCCACCACGGCAACGGCACCCAGGCCCTGGTGGAGAGCGATCCCACGATTCGATTCGTCTCCCTCCATGAGTGGCCGGCGTATCCCGGCACCGGCGCGGCATCGGAGCGCGGGGTCGGCAATGTGTTCAACCTGCCGCGACCGGCCGGTCTGCCCGCCGCGAGGTACGTCGACGACCTCCGGCAGGGAGTCCTCGCCGCCACGGACCGCTGGAAGCCGGACCTGATTCTGATCTCCGCCGGGTACGACAGCATGGACGGGGACCCGCTGGGCGGGTTCACTCTCGAGCCCGCCCACTATGCCGAGCTGGTGATCGGGTTCCGGGAACGCTGCCCCGAGGCACCCATCGCCCTGGTGCTGGAAGGCGGTTACGCGCCGGTCCGCGTGGCCGAGGGGGTCATGGCGACGCTCAAGGCGCTCGAATGATTTGACGGTCTCCCCGGTCGTCTCTATACTCCGTCCGCCCTGACCGACGGGTTCGCCCTCCGCCTCCATCCTTCGAGTCCAGATGCTGCGCCTCCACGCCGAGATCCTCGACCTCAAGACCCGCCACCCGTTCATCATCGCTCGGGGGTCGCAAGACACCTATCGCACCGTCCGGATCCGCCTCGTGGACCAGGATGGCATGGAGGGCTGGGGAGAGGCGGCGCCGCAGCGCTTCTACGGAGAGACGCCTGAAACGGTGCTGGCCGCCCTGGATGTCTACGCCACGGTGCTCCCGTCGAATCCCGCGCACCTGGAACATGCCGAGGCGCGCATGCTGGAGGCGCTGCATGGGAACAACTCGGCCCGCGCGGCGGTGTCGACCGCCTTGCACGACCTCGCGGCCAAGCGGCTGGGCGTTCCGGTCCATCGGCTCTGGGGTCTCGACTCGGCCAAATGCCCGGGATCGACGTTCACGATCGGCATCGACACGCCGGACCGAATCCGCATGAAGGTCAAGGAGGCGGCGCAGTATCCGGTGCTCAAGGTCAAGCTGGGTACCCCGGACGATCGGGCCATCCTCACCGCGATCCGGGAAACGACCCCCAAGGAAATCCGGGTGGATGCCAACGCGGGCTGGACCCGGAAGCAGGCCATCCGGAGCCTGCCGATGCTGGAGGAATTCGGCGTCACCGTGCTGGAGCAGCCACTGGCCGCGGAAGATCTGGAGGGACTCGCCGAAGTCACCCGGCACTCGCGGATTCCGGTCGTGGCGGATGAGAGCTGCCTCGTCGCCACGGACATTCCCCGGCTGGTGGGCAAGGTGGACGGCATCAACATCAAGCTGGCCAAGACCGGCAGTCTGCGGGAGGCGCTCCGGATGATCGCGGTGGCGCGGGCCCACCACATGATGGTCATGGTCGGCTGCATGATCGAGAGCTCCATCGGGATTACCGCCGCGGCGCAGGTCACGCCGCTGGTGGACATCTGCGACCTGGACGGTGCCGCCCTGCTGGCCCGCGACCCGTACGTCGGGGCCACCATCGACAACGGGCAGCTCAAATTGTCCGAAGCGCCGGGGCTCGGGCTCTCGGTGAGATGAGCGAAGGATTCGCCCAGGTCGCTCTTCCGCTCCCACTCTTCGAGCCCTACACCTACAGCGTCCCCGAGACCCTGGCCGACCGCGTGGTGCCGGGGGCCAGGGTCGTCGTGCCGGTACGCGCCCGCCAGCTGGTCGGCGTCGTGATGAGCGCGGGCGCGGACCTGTCGGCTCCCTCCACATCCTCCCTCAAGGCCGTGCTGGCGGCGCCCGACGCCGAGCCGGCGCTCACCCTGCCCCTGCTCAAGACCGCCGAGTGGATGGCGGGATACTACGGCGCCCCGATCGGGTTGGCCCTCAAGGCGATGATCCCGGCCCCGATGTGGGGCGCGTCCCGGGTGCTGATTCGTCTCACCGGTGCCGGGCCGGGGCGGCTGGGCGGACTCGCCGAGCAGCTGGTCGAGTGGCTGGAGGGCCGGGGCGGCGAGGCGCCGCTCGACACCGCGGCGCGGCATTTCCGCAAGCCGCTCTGGGAGGTCGCGGATCGCCTGGCCCGAGTCGGTGCGGCCGAGCTCCAGGTGGAACCCGCCGAGTCGGAGCCGGTGGGCCTGGTGGAGCGGCGGCTCGAGCTCGCGGGAGAGCCGCTCACACTCATCGAACGGGAGTCGCGGTTCGCGCGGCGGGTCAAGCAGCGCCGGCTCTACGAGACGCTGGAGCAGCTCGGCGGCACCGTCGCCGTCAAGCACCTCAAGGACACGCTGGGCATGAGCGACGCGGTGATCAAGGCCCTGGCGGAGTCCGGGCTGGCGCGCGTGGTCAAGGCCGAGCGGATGCGGGATCCCTTCGAGGGGCAGCCGGGCACTCCACCCCCTGACCGGCTGACGGCGGAGCAGACCGCGGTGCTGGAGAGCATCGGCGGGCTCTCGCCGGGAAGCGGGGCGCTGCTGTTCGGAGTTACCGGGAGCGGGAAGACCCTGGTCTACCTGCGGGCGGTGCGCCGGGCGCTCGAGGCGGGCCGCGGCGCGATCGTGCTGGTGCCCGAGATCGGCCTGACCCCGCAGATGGTGAGTCGCGTGCGCGGCATGTTCGGCAACGATGTCGCCGTGCTCCACAGCGGCCTTTCCGACGGGGAGCGCGCCGATGCCTGGAAGTTATTGCGCCGCGGGGAACGCCGGGTCGCCGTCGGGGCGCGATCGGCGGTCTTCGCGCCGGTCCGGGACCTGGGCCTGATCGTCGTGGACGAGGAGCACGAGGCCAGCTACAAGAACGGGGAGGCACCGCGGTATCACGCGCGCGAGGTGGCGCGGGTGCGGGCGAGGCTCGAGGGCGCGCGATTCGTGCTCGGCAGCGCGACGCCGTCGCTGGAGACCTTCAGCCAGGTGGGCCGGCCCGCCGCGCCCGGCACCGCCGCGATGTCCCTCCTGCGCCTTCCCAGCCGGATCGATCATCGCCCGATGCCGCCGGTCGAGATCGTGGATCTGCGCTCCGCGCCGAAGATCCAGACCGGACACGCGGTGCCGTGGTCGGAGGCGCTGGACGCCGCGCTGAGCGCGGTACTGAGCCGGGGTGACCAGGCCATCCTGCTGCTCAACCGGCGAGGATATGCGGCATTCATCCAGTGTCCCGAATGCGGTCTGGTGCCGGAGTGTCCCGATTGCAGCATCGCCCTCACGCTGCATCGGGTTCCGCCGGGGATGCGCTGTCACTATTGCGGCAAGCACTACCCGCTCGTGGTCAAGTGCGTCAACTGCGGCCACGACGTGCAGCGGGCCCACGGTATCGGGACCCAGCAGCTCGAGGAGCTGGTGGCGGCACGCTTTCCCAGGGCGAGGCTGGCACGGATGGATCTGGACACCACCTCCACTCGCTTCAGTCACCACCGGATCCTCGACAAGATCGACAAGGGCGAGGTGGACATTCTCCTCGGCACGCAGATGATTGCCAAGGGACTGGATTTTCCCAATGTGACGCTGGTGGGCGTGGTCGACGCCGACACGGCGCTGCATCTCCCCGACTTTCGCGCCGGGGAGCGCACCTA
>DASYPZ010000270.1:0-3562 GCA_036006105.1 Gemmatimonadales bacterium
CGCTGGTGACCTCCCAGGGCGCGAGCCATCCGCCCGAAGTGCGCTTGGGCGCCCACAGCGAGGCGGTGCTGCGCTCCTCGAGCAGCTCGGCGGGTATCGACTCTACGAATCGCGATACCATCCCGGGGCGAAGCTCACCACCGCGCCGGCGGGCGCGGGCCCAGCTGAGATACAGTTTGTCCTTGGCGCGGGTGAGCCCCACGTAGAACAGCCGCCGCTCCTCCTCGAGACCGGCCTGGGTTTCCATGGAGCGCGCCAGCGGAAAGAGTCCGTCCTCGAGGCCCGCCAGCACCACCACCGGCCATTCCAGCCCCTTGGCGGTGTGCAGGGTCATGAGCGTGACACCCTCGGTACCATCGCTCTTGTCGACCGCGGAGAGCAGGGCCGCCTCGGTGAGGTAACGCTCCAGCGGCGTGCTGCCATCTTCCTCGGTCACCACCTCGGACCATTCCGCGGCGCCCGCCACCAGCTCGCGCACGTTGTCCCAGCGATCGACGCCCTCCTGGCCCTCGGCCATCAGGACCGCCTCGTAGTCGAGCGCGCCGATCAGGGCTTCCAGGATCAGCACCGGTGCGGCCGAGACGCTCTTGACCCGGAAGTCGTCGATCAGGGCCGCGAAGCGCTGCAGGCCTTCCCGCACGTTGGGCCGCAGCCCGGTGATCCGGTCGGCGATGCGGGCCGACTCCAGCAGGGTCTTGCCCCAGCCGGTGGCGGCGATCCGGAAAGTCTCGAGACTCGCCTCGCCGATGCCGCGCCTCGGCACCGCGATCGCGCGCATGAAGGCCTCGTCGTCCGAAGGATTGGCCACCAGCCGGAGGTAGGCCAGCAGATCCTTCACCTCGCGCCGCTCGTAGAAGCTGATCGCCCCGACGACCCGGTAGGCCACTCCGGCGCGGCGGAACGATTCCTCCATCGCGCGGGACTGCGAGTTGGTACGGTAGAGCACCGCCATGTCCTCGAGCGCCCACTCCCCCGCCGAGCTCCGCTTGGCCAGCTCCCGGGCGATGTACTCGGCCTCGTCGCGCTCATCGGCCGCGGCCACGACGGTCACCGACTCGCCGCCGGCCCGCCGGGTCCGGAGCGTCTTGCCCAGCCGTCCGGTGTTCCGCGCGATGGCGGCATTGGCCGCGTCGAGAATGATGTGGGTGGAACGGTAGTTCTCCTCCAGCCGCACCACCCGGACGGCGGAGAAATCATTCTGGAAGTCCATCATGTTCTTCACTTCGGCGCCCCGCCAGCCGTAGATCGACTGGTCGTCGTCTCCCACCGCGAAGACATTGCCGTGTCCGCCGAGATGCCGCACCAGCTGGTACTGCGCCTTGTTGGTGTCCTGGAATTCGTCGACCATCACGAACGCGAAGCGATCCCGCCACCAGGCCAGGCGATCGGGATGCTCCCGGAACAAGGTCAGGGGATGCAGCATCAGGTCGTCGAAGTCCATCGCGTTCTGGCGCTTGAGCGCGGCGGCCAGCGGGTCCATCAGCTCCGCCGCGATCTGGGTCAGGCGGTCGAACCCGGCGGTGGCGGCGAGCTGATCGCCCGACATCATCTTGTTCTTGGCCGAGGAGATGACCGATTGGACCGCGCGCGGAGGAAACAGCTTGGCGGCGATGTTCCGCTCTTCCAGCAGCCGGCGGATCAGCGCCAGCCGGTCGTCCTCGTCGAAGATGGTGAATTGGCGGGAGAATCCCAGCCGCTCGGCTTCGCGGCGCAGCAGCCGGGCGGAGAGGCTGTGGAAGGTGCCGATCCAGAGTCCGGTGGGATCCCGCGACAGGAGGGTGGCGATCCGGTGCTTCATCTCCGCCGCGGCCTTGTTGGTGAAGGTCACCGCGAAGATCCGTTCCGGCGGGACTCCGTGCTCGTCCATCAGCACGGCGATCCGGGTGGTGAGCACCCGGGTCTTGCCCGAGCCGGCCCCGGCCAGCACCAGCAGCGGTCCCGACACGTGTGCCACCGCCTCACGCTGTTCGGGATTGAGGGTCCGGGCCCAGTCCCGGCCGGGCGGTCCCGCGGTCATTTCAGCCAGGGAGCAGCCGGTCGGTACCGACGTACGGGGCCAGCGCGGCGGGAATGCGAACCGATCCGTCCGCGGCCTGGTTGTTTTCCAGCAGGGCCGCGATGGTGCGCGCGAAGGCGACGCCGGAGGCGTTGAGGGTGTGAACGAACTCCGGCTTGGCGCCGGGCGCGGGGCGAAACCGGATGTTGGCGCGGCGGGCCTGGAAGTCGGTGAAAGTGCTGGCGCTGCTGCATTCCAGCCAGGCGCCCACGCCCGCGGCCCAGACCTCGAGATCGTAGGTTCGCGCCGCACTGAAGCCGGTATCCCCGCTGGCCAGCTCCACCACCCGGTAGGGAAGCTCCAGCCGCTGCAGCACCGTCTCGGCATGGCCGGTCAGCAGCTGGTGTTCCGCTTCGGAGGTGTCGGGACGGGTCAGGCGCACCAGCTCCACCTTGTCGAACTGGTGGACCCGGAGCAAACCGCGGGTGTCCTTGCCCGCGGCGCCGGCCTCGCGCCGAAAACAGGGCGTGAACGCCACGAAGGTTCTGGGCAGCTGCGCCGCCTCGAGGATCTCGTCCCGATGCAGATTGGTGAGCGGCACCTCGGCGGTGGGGATGAGGAAGAGATCGTCGCGCGGTGCCAGATACTGATCTTCCTCGAATTTTGGCAGCTGGCCCGTGCCGATGAGCGAGGCGCGGTTCACTACGAAGGGCGGCGCGATTTCCAGATAGCCATGCTCACGGGTGTGGAGATCGAGCATGAAGCCGGCGAGCCCACGCACCAGGCGCGCCCCTGCCCCGACGAACACCGGGAATCCCGAGCCCGACAGCTTGGAGCCCCGAGTCAGATCGAGAATGCCGAGTCGCTCGCCCAGCTCCCAGTGCGGCTTCGGGGGGAAATCGAACGCCGGAGGACGGCCCCAGTCGCGCACGATGCGATTGGCGGCAGCGGAGCCGGTCGGGATAGCGGGATGCGGGATGTTGGGGAGACGGAGCAGCTCGAGGTGGAGTTTCTCCTCCAGCTCGCGGATCTCGGCGTCCAACCCCTTGACCCGCTCGGAGGACACCTTGAGCGAAGCGAGGAGCTCCTCGGCGGGCTCCTTGGCGCGCTTGCGCCGGGCCACTTCTTCGGTGGCGGCGTTGCGCTGGGCCTTCAGCTGTTCGGTTTCGGTGATCCGGTCGCGCCAGAGGCGATCGAGGGCCAGCACCTCATCGAGTGCCGCGGAGACCGATTCATCTTCGCGGCGCAGAAGTGCCGCCCGCACGCCGGCGGGGTCCTGTCGCAGCAGCTTGACGTCGATCACTTCTTGGGAAGTCCGAGCTCGAGCCCGCGGTAGCCGCAGTTGATGTCGTCGAGAATACGAAAACGCATCGACCGTTCCACCGGGTCGATGGCGAGCACTTCCATCTTGGCATAGTAGGGCACGCCCAGGGAACAGCTGCCGTCGAGCGCCGCACGCACGTAGTACACCTTGCCGACGGCGGTCACCACGGTGTCCTTCGTGGTGTAATTGAGCTGCTCGGCCAGCGTGATCTGGTCGAAGGGCGTCGAGGTTTCCTGAAAACC
>DASYPZ010000271.1:0-27891 GCA_036006105.1 Gemmatimonadales bacterium
TGGTGAGGTCCCCGCCGCCGGCGGTTGTCGGGCGGGGCGCCGTGGTGCGGGCGGGCCGTCGGGTGCTCAGCGATGCGAGCACGTCGTTGAGACGGGCCTCGTCCTTCTCGAGCTGGCTCAGCCGCTGTTGTCCGGCTTCGCTCGATTTGCGGAGCCGGCCCAGGCGCGCGGCGCGCTCATCGGCCAGGGCCTGATAGCTCCTGAGCTCGCTGGCGCGCTCCTCCCGGCGCCGGTCGAGATCCTCCTGCACGTTCACCAGCTCGCCGCGCCGCACCCGGATCCGGGTCTCCAGCCGCCGGATATCCTCGACCAGGGAGCGATCCTGGCGGTTCTGCAGGTAGAGGTACTTGTAGCGGGTGAGGAGATCGCCAAACGTCTCGGCGGTGAGGAGCACCTGGAAGGTGTGCAGCGGTCCGCGCTTGTAGATGTCCACCAGACGCCGCTCCAGGACCGCCCGGCGGTCGGCCAGATTGTCCTGGGCCAGCGCCAGCTCCTGGCTGGAGCTGCCCAGCTGGTCGCCCAGGCCGCGCATCTGACGCTCCAGCTCGTTGACCAGCTGGTTGGTGACTTCTTTTTGCCGCTCGATGTTGTGGAGCTCGGCGCCGGCGTTGCGTACCTGGCTTTCGAGCCGATCCTGTTCGCTCCGCAGCCGGTCCCGCTCGGCTCGAATGTCCTCGAGTCGCTTTCGTGAGGCCTCGATGTCGGGCTGCTGCGCCAGGGCGGCGACAGAGGGTGTGCTCAGGCAGAGCAGGAGCAGAACCAGAGCACGGCGCACCGGTATCGCGGTCCTTCCGCCCTTCCGCGGTTCCGCCGTCCTGCCGTCAGACATGCCTGAGATGCCGGCCGACGCTGAGCAGGCTCCCGAGCAGTCCGATACCGGTCCCGAACACCATCATCAGGGCCAGATGCTGGGGCTCGAAGAACACCAGAGTCGATCCCATCGTTCCCGTGGTGTTCCGGAACACGGCGAACGTTGCCCAGCACATCCCGATCGCGAGCCCGCCGCCCAGGACGCCCTTCAGCGCCCCTTCCAGCAGGAAGGGGCCCCGGATGAACCGGTTGGTGGCGCCGACCAGCCGCATGATCGCGATTTCCCCGGCGCGCTGCAGTACGGTGATGCGGATGGTCACCCCGATGATCACGATCGCGACGACGGCGAATGCCAGTCCGATGACCAGGCCGACCACCGCGGCCATGTTGCGCAGCCGGTCGAGTCGCTCCACCCAGTCCCGGCCGTAGCGGACATCATCCACGAACCCGAAGGTCCTGATCCGCTCCGCGACCCGCTGGGCGCTGACCGCGTCGCGGAAGGCGGGGCGCAGCTGCACCTCGAGCGACGCGGGGAGCGGATTGGTCTCGAGGTCGCGATAGGCCTCCTTGAACTCGACCAGCTCTTCCCGGGCCCGGGCCAGCGCCTGCTCCTCACTCACGTAGCGAACTTCGAGGACCTCGGGGAACGCCTGGATGTCCTGGCTGGCCGCGGTGATCGCCTCCGTGGGTGTGCCCCGGAGCACGAACGCCACCACCTCGACGCGCTCGGCCAGACTGCGCAACGAGGCCCGGAAGTTGAGGGCCACCAGGCCGAAGAGTCCGACGGTGAACAGCGAGAATCCGATCGACGCGACGGAGAGCGCGGAGAGCAGGGGGGCTCGCCGGAAGGTACGAAGCGCCTCCCGCCACGGAGAGGACATCCTCATTTCGGCGCTACCTCAGCCGTTTCCTGGCCGCCGTCGAACACCACGTGACCAGCCTTCAGCTCGATCACCCGGTAGCCGCTGCCGCGCACCAGCGCGAGGTTGTGGGTGGCCATGACCACCACGCAGCCGCCGGCATTGATCTGCTGGAGGAGCTGGAAGATGCCCCGGGTGGCCCGTTCGTCGAGGTTGCCGGTCGGCTCGTCGGCGATGAGGATCGGCGGGTCGTTCACCAGGGCCCGCGCGATCGCGACTCGCTGCTGTTCTCCTCCCGACAGCTCCTTGGGATAGACCTTCGCCTTCGACGCCAGTCCGACCTGGGTCAGCACCCGCATCACCCGGCCCGGTATGGCCTCACGGCGCGCGCCGGTCACCTCGAGGGCGAAGGCCACGTTTTCTTCGATGGTGCGGTCCTCGAGCAGGCGGAAGTCCTGAAACACGATGCCGAGCTTGCGACGGAGCCGAGGCACGTCCTTGGACGCGAGCTTGCCGATCGGAAAGGTGGAGACCCGCACTTCGCCCTGGGTGGGCTTCTGCTCGCCGATGATCAACGACAGAATGGAGGACTTGCCCGCCCCGGAATGTCCGGTGAGAAAGACAAACTGGCCCTTGGGAATGTGGAAGGAGACGTCGCGCAGACCCACGACGCCGTTGGGATAGGTCTTCGACACTCCCAAAAAACGAATCACCGGCCCAGTGCCTGCTCCAAATCTGCGATCAGATCTTCGGGGTCCTCGATGCCGCAGGACAGCCGAACGAAGCCCTCCGCGATCCCCGCGGAGACGAGATCCTCCGGCGGTTGCCCCTTGTGGGAGGTGATGCGGGGATCCGAGACCAGGCTCTCGACGCCGGCAAGACTGGGGGCATGAATGAAGAGCCGAAGGCGGCGCAGGAATCGCTCGGCCGCGGTGGTCCCGCCCTTCAGGGTCAGGCCGACCATGCCTCCGTAGCCATTCAGAATGCGGGCGGCGATTTCATGATCGGGGTGGTCTTCGAGGCCCGGATAGGACACGGCGGCCACGCCTTTGTGACCGGTGAGGAAGCCCGCAACGGCGAGACCGTTGGCGTTGTGTCGTTCCACGCGGATGGACAGGGTCTTCATCCCCCGATCGAGCAGCCAGGCGGCGTGCGGATCGATGGCCTGACCCCAGACCCGCATCAGCCGGATCACTTCCTCGATTACCGAGCGGGTTCCCGCCACGGCGCCGGCGATCACGTCGGTGTGGCCGTTGAGGTACTTGGTGGCGCTGGTGATGACCAGATCGGCGCCATGCTCGAGTGGCCGGAAATTGATCGGGCTCGCGAAGGTGGAGTCCACCAGGAGCGCCAGCCCGAATTCCTTGGCGATGCTCGCGATCGGGGCGATATCGAGCACCCGGACGGTGGGATTCACCGGTGATTCGATGAAGATCGCGCGGGTGTTCTTCTTGATGGACTTGCGCCAGATCCGCGGGGCGGTGGGGTCGACATAGGTGACGGTGATGCCGAAGCGGTTGAACTCCTCGTCGAACAGCTTGAGGGTTCCCCCGTAGATCCACCGGCTGGCCAGGAGGTGATCCCCCGGCCGGAGCACCGCCAGATGGGCCAGCGCGGTGGCGCCCATACCGCTGGCCACGAATACGGCGTCCTCCGCGCCTTCCAGCATGGCGTACTTCCGGCCCAGACTCACCTGGTTGGGGTTGTTGCCGTACCGGGTGTAGCGGACCTCCCGGTCCGAGCCCACCGCGTTGGCGAATGTGGTGGACTGCGTGATCGGATGCACCACCGGCTCGCCTTCGCGGCGGGGCTCCGGGGTTCCGTGGACCGCCACGGTGGAGCGGCCGAGTCGGGGCGTACTCATGGGGTGAGGGGGCGGTAGGTTCCGCCGGCGGCCTGGATCAGCCGGCGCAGGGCGAGCGACTGCAGGGCGTCCGCCGCGCGCTCGACGGTCCAGGACAGGGCGTCGGCGAGCCGCTTCGCGTCTCCGGCCCCGAGGCGCTGGATGGCCTGGAACGCCGTCTGCACGTCCGGGGTGGTCACGCCCAGCACCCGCGCGGCGGCTTCACCGGTTCCGAGCGAGGCCACCGACAGCCCGTGGCGCTCCAGCACGTGATCGATGGCGTCCAGATGGCTGTCGGTGACTCCGGAGAGCACCACGTAATGCTCCTCTTCGTCGGCCACCCTGAGGAGCAGCTTGGCGACCACTTCATCGGCGCAGCTGAAATCGAGGAGACCGACCGCGGTGAAGTCGAGCTGGGTCGTTCGATGGCTCGCCCCCGTGATGGTCCGCTCGATCCGGTCGCGCAGGGCGGCACCGGTGGAGCGGGTGACCATATCGGAATAGGGAGTGGTGAGAGTCTCGCGAAGCATCGGAGCCAGATCGATTCGCTGCATCATGGCGCGCCAGCCTCCTGGGCGGGAATGGTGATTTGCACTTGTGAGCCCGGGAAGAACGGGAGAAACTCGGCCAGGGGCTCGTCGTCGTCCCAGGAGGGCACCACCGCCAGCCGGGCGGTACCGCTCCGGACCGAGATCTTCCCCTGCCACCGTCCAAGGTAACGACGAATGCCCGCCAGGCCTTGCCCCCGGCCCGGATCGCGAAAGCGGCTGATGTTCTGGAGCAGGGCGAGCTCGAGGGCGGCGCCATCACCCCAGCGGTCCCCCACCTTTTTCGCCTCGGTGGCCTCGAGGGACCGCCGAAACCCGATGCCCGAGTCGCTGACCGCGATGACGACGACCTTGCGACCCAGCCGGCGGCGCCAGTTGTAGGTCTGGACCGCCACCCAACCGCCGGTGCCGGCATGCTCCACCACGTTCTGGCAGGCCTCGGAGAGCGCCATCGCAAAGCCGACGGTGGCCTTGGGCGCGAGGTTGAGTTCGGAGGCGAGGATGCGCTGGGCCCGCTCCTGGATCCGGCCGACCACATGCATGACGTCCTCCGCGGCGCGACTCGGCGTGACCGGGAGGAGGACGTCGGAGGGCGGATCGGCGGTCCGCTTGGGAATCTTGCCGACCAGCTCGAAGCATTCCGCGGCGGCCTGGAAGAACCCGGCGCGGGACCAGTAGCTCTTGACGTCTTCCTTCTCGGGGATCGTCAGGCGCGGCGCGGGCAGCTTGGCCTCGGCGATGGCCTGGCCGAGCGTGAGCATGGCGGTGAGTCCGTAGGGCGAGGCCCACTGCGCGGCCCGGGCGTCGAAGAGCAGGGCTTCTCCGGGGGGCCAGTCGCCGATGCCGCCCGCCAGGACGTCGAGCGTCTTGTCGTCGAGCGAGGCGGGGATCGTTACGATGCGCATCACGGCGTCACCAATTCGCCCCGCAGATGACTGGCCAGGCCCGAGGCGCCGCGGAAGGTGACGTTGCGCCCGGCGGCCCGATTGCCGGCCGCCACGGCCGCCTCGAGCGACTCCCCCGCGAGCAGGCGCGAAAAGACGGCGCCCCCGAACACGTCCCCGCAGCCGGTGGGGTCGGTGGAATCCGTGGGCTCGGTCGGAACCAGCGCGGTGCGGACGGTCGGCCGGGACGCCGGTACCTCGGTGGAATACGCGCGTCGGAGATCACCCACATACCGGCCCACCGCCTTCCCGTCCATCCGCCCGTCTGTGACATACACCGCGCCGCGGGGCCCGAGCGTCACGATCAGGGTCGAGACGCCGAGGGCGAGCATGTCCGCGGAGAGGGAGAGCGGGTCGGACCCCAGCAGGTTCATCTCATCCTCGTTGACCTGGATCAGGTCGAAGCAGCGAAACCAGCTGGCGGCGCCGGGAAGGGGCTGGGGAACTCGCACGCCGTCGCCGTGCACGCCGAGCAGCAGGGAATGGAGATCGGCGTAGATGGGGCCGGCAAATCCCTGCCGCAGCGCCTCGGCCGTGCCCAGGCACATTTCGTAACCGGAAAGAAAATTCACGTAGAGCGCATCGAGATCCCGGACCATCGGCCCGAGCTCGGGCCAGTTCCAGGCCGGCACCCCCCCCGCCATCCGCTCGCAGCGGCGCTCCGCCGATTGATAGTAGAGAACCACCCGGTTGTTGGCGACCGGGACCTCCAGAAACCGGGCTCCCGGCGCCAGTCGGCGGAGGCTTCCCAGGAAGGTCCGCGCTTCGGCGGCGAGGTCCTGACCCACCTTGATGAGGGGAACGATGTCCCACTCGGCCGGGAGGTGGGCGTCGAGACTGGCGAGCGCATAGGCGATCCCGCCCCATTCCTCGATCACGCCGGCGGCCGGGTCGCGACCGTGGATTTCGTCCCAGACGAGCGAGCCGATGACGCCGACTCTAGGCATGCTGATCGAGCCACGCCTTGGCCGCGCCGACCACGCCGGCAGTGCCTTCGAGCTGCCCGGGCACGATACGGCACGCCTCCACCGCCGGTCGGAACGCGCGCCGGCTCACTTCCCGCCGCAGCGGGGCAAAGAGGTGCTCCCCCGCCTGGGTGACGCCGCCGCACACCACCACCACCTCGGGGTTCAGGATGTTGAGCATATTGGCGATACCGACGCCCAGGTAACGGGCCGTGTCGCGCACCAGCTCGTCGGCGAGCTGATCGCCATCCGCCGCGCACTGAAACACCGTCTGGGCGGTGATCCGGGAGACCTCTCCCGCCTTGCCTGCCATGGCGGAGACCGCACCGGCTTCGATGGCCTCCACGGCGCGCCGCGCGATGGCCGGGCCCGAGGCGTAGGCCTCGAGGCATCCGTCGTTCCCGCAGCCGCAGCGGCGTCCGTTGACTTCGATGGTGATGTGGCCGATCTCACCGGCGACGTCGGACGCGCCGTGGACCAGCTTGCCGTCCTGCACGATGCCCCCACCGATGCCGGTGCCGATGGTAAAACAGACGGCGCTGCGGGCGCCCTTCGCGGCCCCGACCCAGTGCTCGCCCAGCATGGCGCAGTTCGCGTCGTTGTCGAGGGACGCGGGGAGCGCGAGCGCCCCGCCGATCCGATCGCGGAGCGGCATGTTGGTCCAACGCAGATTGGGCGTGAAGATGACCAGGCCCTTCTCGCGGTTGAGCGGGCCCGGCGCGCCGATGCCGACGCCCCGGACGTCCGCCTCGCGATCCTCCTTCCCGGTCGTAGCGATGACCTGCTTGGCCATCCTCACGATCCGGTCGATCACCACATCGGACCCGTCGGGTACGCCGGTGGGCTCGCTGAGCAGGCCACGGACCGTGCCGCCGTCCTCGGTCACGGCCCCGATGACGATGTTGGTTCCCCCGATGTCGATGCCGAGCACGTAGCGCATTCCGGCTCCCTTGCCCAGGATCACCCGCGGCGGACCGCGCCGGGTGCTTCCTTCACTGCGTCCAACACCCACGCCACCGAAATCTCCCGCATGCAGCGATGGTGCCCCAGGGGACACACCTGCGGTCCATGCGACGAGCAGGGGCGGCAGTCCAGGCCGGCGTGCTCCACGATCCGGTCCCGCGCTCCCCGGGGGCCGAAGCCGAACGCCGGAACCGTCGGGCCGAACACCGCCACCACCCGCGTCCCCACGGCGGTGGCCAGGTGCAGGGGCGCCGAATCGTTGGTGACCAGCACCCTCGCCCGGGCGAGCAGCGCGGCCGAGGCGCGGAGCGACAGCGCGCCGGCGGCGACGTGGAGCGAGTCCTTTCCGCCGGCCACCGCGTCGGCCAGGGGCCGGTCCTCGGGTCCACCGACGATCACCACGGGCTCGTCGAGCGCCGCCGCCAACTCGGCATAGTACGGCCACCGCTTGGTGCCCCAGATCGAGCCCGGAGCCAGCGCCACGAATCCGGACGGGATGCCGCGGGAGGCGAGCCAGTCGGCGGCCTGTTCGTGGTCTTCCGCGATCAAGCCCAGCGAGACCCGCGCCGGAGTGCCCGGCGACGGCTCGGCCAGCGCGAGGAGGCGCTCCGCTTCGGGTCCGGACGGGGGCCGCGGAATGCGCCTGGTGTAACTCCAGCTTCCCGGGCTTCCGGTGAACCCGATGCGCTCCGGAATGCCGGCGGCCCTCGCCAGCAGGGCGGTGCGCAGCGATCGGTGCGGCAGATAGGCGCCGGCGTACCCGACCGAGCGGAGCCGCGCCGCCAGCCGAAGCAGCCCGACGATCCCGCGGTCGGTGCCGCGTTTGTCATAGCGCCAGGTGCGCCGCACCGCGGGATGGGTCAGGAACAGGGGCTCCGCCGCCGGGGTCGTCACCACATCCACCGGCCCGAATCGCTCCGCCAGCTGGTCGAGCAGTCCCGTGGTCAGCACCGCGTCGCCCAGAAACGCCGTCTGGATGACCAGCACGTGCGACACCCGCTACTCGACCTGCAGCACGGCGAGAAACGCCTCCTGGGGAATCTCCACGGAGCCGACCTGCTTCATCCGCTTCTTTCCCTCTTTCTGTTTCTCGAGGAGCTTCCGCTTTCGGGTCACGTCTCCCCCGTAGCACTTGGCCAGCACGTCCTTCCGCAGCGCGGAGATGGTTTCGCGGGCGATGATTTTCTGGCCGATGGCCGCCTGGACCACGACCGCGAAGAGCTGGCGCGGGATCAGCTCCTTGAGCTTCTCCGCCACCTTCCGGCCCCACTCGTACGCCTTGTCGCGGTGGATGATGACGCTGAACGCGTCAATCTGCTCGCCGTTGATGAGCATGTCCAGCTTCACCAGCTCGTTGACGCGGTATCCACCCAGCTCGTAGTCGAGCGAGGCATAGCCGCGGGAGAGTGATTTCAGCCGGTCGTAGAAATCGAGCACGATTTCTCCCAGCGGAAACTCCCAGTGGAACTCCACCCGCTGGGTATCGAGGTAGTGCATCCCGTTGTACACCCCGCGGCGGTCCTGTCCCAGCTTCATGATGCCGCCGATATACTCCGCCGGCGCCATGATCCGGGCCTTGACGAACGGCTCCTCGATGCGCTCGATGCTGGCCGGGTCGGGCAGGTGGGACGGATTCTCCACCACCTGCATCTCGCCGTCGGTCCGGTAGACGTGGTACTCCACCGTCGGCACGGTGGTGATGAGGTCGAGGTCGAATTCACGCTCCAGCCGCTCCTGGACGATCTCCATGTGCAGCAGGCCCAGGAATCCGCACCGAAATCCGAAGCCGAGCGCGGTGGACGTTTCCGGCTCGTAGTGGAGCGAGGCATCGTTGAGCTGGAGCCGTTCCAGGGCATCGCGCAGGTTCTCGTACTGATCCGTGGTGGTTGGATAGATCCCGGCGAAGACCATCGGCTTGACCTCCCGATAGCCGGGCAGCAGCTCCGTGGCGGGACGGGTGTCGTCCAGAATGGTGTCGCCGGGACGGGCATCCTTCACTCCGCGCAGGTTGGCCACCAGATAGCCGACCTCCCCGGCGGCGAGCTCCTCGCATTCCTGCTGGCCCAGCTGCAGATAGCCGACTTCGTCGACGCCGTAGGCGTCATCCGGGTGCGAGCCAAAGCGGATCTGCATGCCCTTCCGCACCACGCCATCCACCACCCGGATGCTGGGCACCGCGCCGCGGTAACGATCGAAGTGACAATCGAACACCAGGGCGCGAAGTGGAGCATCCGGTTTGCCCGCCGGCGGGGGAACCCGCGCCACCACCGCCTCCAGCAGCTCGGGAACGCCGATGCCCTCCTTGGCGGACACCGCCAGAATCTCCTCCCGCTTGGCGCCGATCAGGTCCATCACTTCCCGGGCGCGTTTCTCCGGTTCGGCTCCGGGAAGGTCGATCTTGTTGAGGACCGGGATGATCTCGAGGCCGGCGTCCATCGCCAGGAAGAGGTTGGAGAGCGTCTGCGCCTGGACTCCCTGGGACGCGTCCACCACGAGAATGGCGCCCTCGCAGGCCGCGAGCGAGCGGGACACCTCGTAGGTGAAATCCACATGTCCGGGCGTGTCGATCAGGTTGAGCTCGTAGTCGATCCCGTCGGCCGCAGTGTACTGCATCCGGACGGCGTTGAGCTTGATCGTGATCCCGCGCTCACGCTCCAGGTCCATGGTATCCAGGACCTGATCGCGCATCTGGCGCTTCCCCAGCGTCCCGGTGGCCTCGAGCAGCCGGTCCGCCAGGGTGGACTTGCCGTGGTCGATATGGGCGACGATACAGAAATTTCGGATGCGAGACTGCGCCATGGGGTCAATATAAGAGGCTAACCGTCCTTCCGTCCTCCGCCTATTTTGCTCCCCATGCCACAACGGCCCTCGGGCTTCACCGGTCACGATCTCGAAATGCTGGTCGTCGCCCTGATCTGGGGCGGCAATTTCAGTGTCAGCAAATTCGCCCTGGCCCACTTCCCCCCGCTGCCGTTCAGCGCGTTCCGATTCACGCTGGCCAGCGGGATGCTGCTGCTGATCGCCCGGCGTGCCGGGGTGATGACCCGGCTGCCCGCGCGGACATTCTGGGGACTGGTGGGGCTGGGCGTCGTCGGCAACACGCTCTATCAAAGTCTCTTCATGACCGGCCTCTCCCTCACCACGGCAACCAACAGCGCCATGATCGTGGCGGCGCTGCCGGTGGTGGTTGCCCTCTTCGGCACCATGATGGGCATCGAGCGCGCCACCCCGGCCACCTGGGCGGGGGTCGTGCTGGGCACCGCCGGCGTGGTGCTGGTGGTCACCGCGCGAGGAGTGCACTTCCACGCCAACAGCCTGACCGGAGACTTCCTGGTCATGGGGGCGGTGCTCTGCTGGTCGTTCTACACGGTGATGGTGAGGCGCGTCGGAGACGGCGTCGATGCCCTCCAGATCACCACCATCACCACCATCGCGGGGACGCCGGGACTGCTGCTGTTGGGCGCACCGGGATTGCTGCGGATGCACTGGACCGGACTCTCCGCGACGACCTGGGGCTCGGTGGCCTACGCCACGCTCCTGGCGCTGGTGTTGTCGTACGTCCTGTACAACCGCGCCGTGCAGGCGATCGGCAGCGGCCGGACCGCGATCTACAACTGCCTGACCCCTTTGGTGGCGATGGTGGTGGCGTGGTTCACGCTGGGAGAGGTGCCGACCGGAGTGCAGTATGTCGGGGTGACGCTGGTGCTGGTCGGCGTATGGGTCAGTATGCGGGGAAAGACGGGAAGCGACGCGCCGGCGGCCGGCGGGGGGTGAACTGCTAGGGTGACCGCTCCCCGCCGTTCAGCTCCTCGAGACGCGCCATGGCCCGCCGCAGATGGGGAATCACGATGCTCCCGCCCACCACCAGCCCCACCGCGAACACCTCGAGCATCTCCGCGTCGGTGACGCCCTCTTCCTTGCAACGCACCACGTGGTAGGTCACGCAATCGTCGCAGCGGAGCACCAGTGAGGACACCAGACCGAGCATCTCCTTGGTCTTGACGCCCAGGGCGCCGGCCTCGTAGGCGTGGCCGTCCAGCGCGAAGAACCGGTTGATGGTGAGATTCCCGGCCTTGAAGATCAGGTCGTTCATCCGGTCCCGGAACTCGGAAAACTCGGCCAGGGAGCTCGGCGCGGAGTCGGTCATCGTCAGGGAATCACGATCTGCCGGTAACTCGCCGGCACCCATTGGGGACGTTCGCGGGCATTCGCCACCTCCTGGCCCACATAGAAAAGCAGTTTCACAATCCGGCTCTCCTTCTCGGCATCGATCTTGTCCGGGGAGTCGGAGGCCCGGTGATAGTCCTCGTGCACGCCGTTGAAGAAGAAGAGTATCGGAATGCCCTTCTGGGCGAAATTGAAGTGGTCGCTCCGGGTATAAAAACTCTGCTCCGGCCAGCGGTCGTCGATGGCGTGCATCCCCAGCTCGGCGTGCGCCGCGTTCACCCGGTTGAGCGTACTGCCCAGATCCGAATGCTCCTTGCCGATCGCGACGATCGTATCCTTCCAGTTCCGCCCGATCATGTCGGCGTTGAGATCCGCGACGATCGCGGGGAGGGGGACCGGCGCGTGGTTCACGAACCACTCGCTGCCCCAGAGCCCGTGTTCCTCGCCGCTCACGGTGAGAAAGATCACCGATCGCCGGGGACGGGCACCGGGTCGGCTGAACGCCTCCGCGAGCGCGAGCACGCCGACCGTGCCGGAGCCGTCGTCGTCCGCGCCGTTGCAGATGCTGTCGCCTCCCAGTGCGCGGCACGCGGCGCCCGGTGCGCCCGCGGTCCCGATGTGATCCATGTGGGCCGAGTACACCAGGTACTCGTGCTTGAGCGCCGGATCGCTGCCCTGGAGGATCCCCACCACATCCGGGGCGTACTCGGTCGAGACCGCGCTGTCCCGGAGCGCGATCTCTCCCTCCCAGTCCGGCATCGGTTGGGATACCGTCCCGGTCGCGGCCCGGAGCTGCTCCAGATGCCGAGCCGCCTCGGGGAACTGGGCCAGCAGCGCACTCTCCCGAATGGCGAGGACCGGGGCTCCCCGCGGCCGGTCGCCGACGGTGGTGCGGAGCCGGGTCTGGGCACGCTGATAGTCGGCCAGCACCGAATCGGACGGTACCACGACCACGACGCCCCGCGCTCCCGAGCGGCTCAAGCCGGCCACGGTTCGGAATCCGCCGGCCGACTGCACGCCCGAGACCGGAGGTACGTAGACGATGATGTGACCCCGGATCTCCTCCGGTTTCAGGCTGTCGACCACCACCCTCCCGCCGACCAGCGTGACCGTTCCCTTGGCATCCGCTTCGGTGGGTCCGCTGAGGAAGGCGGCGTCGGCGGTGAGGGAGGTCCGGGTCCCCGGTCCGTTCCCGGGATTCCCCAGCCGGAGGCTCGATTGAGCCACCCGAAGCTGCCGTACCGCGATCGGATAGCGAAGGAAGAAGCTGCCGCTGTCGCCGCCGGGCGTGAGCCCCAGCCGCTGAAACTCGCCCGCGATGTACCGGGCCGTTTTCTCGAGGCCCGGACTTGGAGTGTTCCGCCCGCCCATCGAGTCGTCGGCGATGATGTCGATGCGCCGGCGCACCTGCTCTTCGGTAATGGTCTCCGCGGCTTTGCCCAGCGCGCCGGTCTGGGCCGTTGCGGTGACCGGCACGCCCAAAAGGATGAGCGCGACGATGCCGGGACGAACGTTCATGGCCTGCTCGAGGTAAAGGATGAGGCCGGGACTGCTGGATGTGTTGACGCTAAGACGCTAAGAGAGCGGGGACGGGAAAACTAGTCCGGAGGGCGCCGCCGCTTGAGCACCGGATCGCCGACCGGTTTGCCGGCTGGCTTCGACGCCGGTTTGGTTGCCGGCCCCCGTCCCGAGGACGGTGCGGAGGCGGGTCGCGGAGGAGCCTTGGTCGTATCGGCCGCCATCCGAACCGAAACCGGAGAGGAAAGCGTCAGGGCGAGCATCAAGGTGGTGAGCATCAGGCCCGTCTCGAGTGCAGATGCAATGCCACGATGGCGCTCCGTTCTGAAAATTCGGAAGTGACTGCCCCAGTGGTACTTGCTGACGGGTGACCGGATGTCGGGCGTCCGGCACCGTCACCCCGGACGGACAGCGGTGGCTCGCGTTGACTCAAACATGGCACGCCCCTACGTTGCGCGGGGCATATGCCCGCCGCCGTGGGATCCCCGCTCAAAGCCCGGCTCGATCTGCTCGACCCGGCCGAGGTCGCCCGCCTGGGCGGCCTCGAAGTGGTCACCGCAGGGATTGTCGAGGGCTTCCTCACCGGCCTGCACCGTTCCCCCCGGCGCGGGTTTTCGGTCGAATTCGCCGAACATCGAATGTATCAGCCCGGCGATGAGCCGCGGTATCTCGATTGGCGGCTCCTGGCCCGCAGCGATCGGCTCTATATCAAGCAGTTCGAGGAGGAGACCAACCTCCGTGCCATGCTGGTGCTCGATACCAGCCGCTCGATGGAGTGGTCCGGCGCTCCCGCGAGCCGGCTGACCAAACGAGCCTACGCCGAACGGCTGCTTGCCGCCTTGGCCCTGGTGCTGCTGCGGCAGCGCGATGCGACCGGCCTGATCACGTTCGACGAGACGGTCCGGCGACAGCTGCCGCCGCGGGCCCGCCATACCCAATGGCACCTGCTGCTGCGCGAGCTGGCCGCCACTCCGCCGGGCCGCGGTACCGCCGCCGAGCCGGCGCTCCGCCGGGTGATCGAACAGCTGCGCCGACGCGGACTGGTGGTATTCGTCTCGGACCTGCTGTTCGATCCCGCCCTCGCCCTCACCGCGCTTCGGTTCCTGCGGCACCGCGGTCATCAGGTTCTCGTATTGCACGTCATGGACCCCGACGAGGTGGAGCTGCGCGGGACCGCCGAGGCCCGATACGAGGATCCCGAATCGGGGCAGGCGGTGGTGCTGCGGCCCGCGGATTGGGCCGACGCCTATGCCCGCACGGTGCGCAGCGCCGTGGAGGAGTGGCGGGCCGCGTGCCGCCGGCGCGGGATCGCCTATGAGCGAGTGACCACCGATACGCCGTTCGGTCTGGCCCTGCGCCAGGCGCTGGTGCGATCCACCGGGCTCGCGTGATTGGTTTTTCGGCGCCGTGGGCGCTTCTGGGACTCGCCGCGGCGGCATTTCCGGTCCTGCTGCATCTCTTCGCCCGGCGGGAGCCGCCCACCGTGGCCTTCCCGGCCACCCGCTACCTCGCCGAGACCGCGCGGGCCCATCATCGCCGGCTCACCCTGCAGCACTGGCTGCTCCTGCTGGTCCGGACACTGCTCATCATCGCGCTGGCGCTGGCCGCGGCCGGCCCCACGCTTCCGAGCGGCGGGGCTTCGACCCATGCTCCCGCCGCTCTCGCGATCGTGCTCGACAATTCGCTTTCGAGCGCCGCGACGGTCGGCGGGACGCCGGTGCTGGATCAGCTCCGCGCTCCGGGCCTCGCCATTCTCCGCGCCGCGCGCCCCGACGACGTCCTCTGGCTGATCACCGCCGACGGTCTCCCCCGGCGGGGCACCGCGTCGGAGCTCGGTGCGGTAGTGAACGGCCTCGTACCGGTGGCGGAGCGACTCGATCTCGGCGCGGCGGTCAGCGCGGCGCGGGAGGCGATGGCGGCGTCACCGCTTCCGCAGAGCGTCGTCGTCCTGAGCGACCTGCAGGCGACCGCTCTCTCGGCCGCCGCCGGTGCCGGCGCCGTGCTGGTGCTGCATCCCGACCAGGCGGTGGTAAGCAATCTGGGAATTTCCGCTCTGGCGACCGGCCGGCAGCCGTGGGGTGGGGACGGCGGACGGATCGACGCGACCATCCGCGGCACTCCGGGCAAGAGCGCGGCCCTCTCGGTGGTGACGGGCAACCGTCCGCCGCGCCGGCAGCTGGCCACGAGCGGCAGCCTGGCCGGAGCCTCCAGCGGCCCGCTGACGCCGGGGTGGTGGCCGGTGCGAGCCGAGATCGAGCCCGACGAACTGCGGCCCGACGATTCGCGGGAGACCGCCGTGCGCGTGGCGGAGCCGGCCCGGGCCTCCTGGCGAAACGAGGATCGCTTCATCGCCACCGCGTGCGAGGTCCTGCTCGCCAACGGCCGCCTGGCGCGGGGCGCGGACCTCACCATCGGCTCACTGGGTCCCGGCGCATCCGTGGTCACGCCCCCGGCCGACGCGGCCGTGATCGGCGCGCTCAACCGGGCCCTCGCGTCGCGGGGCGTCGCGTGGCGCTACGGCGATCTTGCGGCCGGCAGCGGCGTCGTCGACAGCGGGAGCGTGTTAGGGCGGCAGGAGGTGACCCGGCGGTATGCGCTGCTCCCGGTCCAGGGACGCCAGGAGGCTCGGTCCCGCGGAACCGGTGTGCTGGTGACGGTAGGCGGACAACCCTGGGCGGTCCGGGACGGCAACACCGTGTTGCTGGGCAGCCGGCTGGAACCCGACTGGCTGGCGCTCCCGCTCGCGGCGGAGTTCGTTCCCTTTGTGGACTTCCTGGCCAATCGCGCAGTGCGGGGAGAACTGGTGCAGCTCGATGTCCCACCCGGTGAAGCGGTGTTCCTTCCGGACGCCGCCACCGCCGTGATTCGCGATGGCCGGACCCGCACGGTCGAGGGGGGGGCGGCCTTCCGCTCGGCGGAGCTCGGTCTCCATTTCATCCTGAGCGGCCGGGACACGATCGGGGTCGTGGCAGTCAACCCCGATCCGCGCGAATCGGAGCTGGCCCGCGCCGGGGACGACGAGGTGCGCCGGCTCTGGCCGGGCGCCCGCTTCGCTCCTCTGACGCGTGCCGTCACGGCGGCTTTTGCCTCGGGGGGTCGCGCCGACCTTCGCGGCATGCTGCTTCTGCTGGCGGCACTCCTCGCGCTGTCGGATGCGGTGCTGGCGGGAACCGGTGCCCGCCGTGCGGCCAGGAGACCCGCATGATCGAGCCGATTCTCTCCTCGTTCGGTCGCACCCCCTTCGCCCGGGATCTGCCCGCCCGGCTGCCCGGCGCCGGCCAGGTCACCCGACTCGGCGGATTGGCGGGCTCCAGCGGCGCGGTCATGGTGGCCTGGCTCGCGGAGCAGCTCCCACAGCGGCTCTTCGTGGTGACGGCGGCGACCCCCGCGGACGCCGAGCGCTGGCTGGCGGATCTGAACACCCTGACTCGCCAGCCCAGCGCGCTGTACCCGCAGCGCGAGGCGCTGGGCGACGAAGAGCCGCACTACGAGATCGCCGGGGAGCGGGCCGAGACCATCGAGGCGCTGCTGCGCGGACGGCTGCGGGTGCTGGTGACCACGTCGCGCGCGACCGCCGAGAAGACCATGGTGCCGGCCGCGCTGGCCCGGCTCCGGCTCGAGGTGTCGGTCGGAAGCCGGCGCCCGCTCACCGAGGTCATCGGAGCGCTGGAGCGGATGGGATACCGGCGGGTGCCGGTCGTGACCGAGGTGGCCGAGTTCAGCGTGCGCGGAGGCATCGTCGATCTCTACGGTTTCGGCATGGCGATGCCCTCGCGGATCGAATGGTGGGACGACAAGGTGAGCTCGATTCGGGCCTTCGATCTCACCTCGCAGCGCAGCGGGGAGGAGCAGGGGTCGGTGACGGTGCTGCCGATCGGAACGGGGCGCGACGACGGGACGACGGAACGACGGGAAGATCCTGAATTCGCGCTGCCGTCCTCCCGTCCTCCCGCCGTCCCGCCTGCCCGCCAGACGCTCCTCGATCTCCTCCCCACCGATACGCTGGTCATCGAAGAGGCCACCCACCCCAATGCCGAGGAGGTGGCCCGCGCCTGGCGCGAGGCCGAGCACCACCTGGAAATCGCACGCCGGCTGGGGGAGGTCCCTCCCCCGCGCGAGGAATTGTTCGCGGATCCGGCCGCCTGGGCCGGCCGGCTGGCACGGTTCCCCCGGCTGCTGCTCCGGGAGGATCATCCCGACCTCCAGGCCGGATTCCTTCCTCCGGAGCCGGTGGACCGGAACCTCGGTCGGCTGCGCGCGGTGCTGGCGGGCGGCGCGCCGACCCTGATTCTCTGCGACAACGCCGGACAGCTCGAGCGGCTCGACGAGCTGCTGCATGAAGGGGGCGATCCGGGATCCGCGGCGACCCTGGTCGTCGGGGCGCTGGACGGCGGCTTCGTGATGCCCACGCTCCGGGTCCTCACCGATCACGAGATCTTCCGGCGGGCCCGCCGGCTCCGGAGAGCCCGACGCTACCGGCAGGCCGCGCCCTCCCTCGCGACCGGCACGCTCACCGCCGGGGACTACGTGGTGCACCTCGACCACGGCATCGGGATCTACCGGGGCATCCAGACCATCATGGTGGGCGAATCCACCATCGAAGTGGCGGTGGTCGAGTACGAAGGCGGGGACCGGCTCAACGTGCCGCTCTACCGTCTCGACCAGCTGGAGCGCTATCGCGCCGCCGGGGGCGACGGCGACGAGGCGCCGCCCAAGCTGCATCGGCTGGGCGGGACCGCCTGGAAAAAACAGCGGGAGAAGACCCGCGAAGCGATCCAGCAGATGGCCGCCGAGCTGCTCGACCTGTACGCCCGCCGCACGGTCAGCGCGGGTTATGCGTCTCCCCCGGACACCCGCTGGCAGCGGGAGCTCGAGTCGGCCTTCCTGTACGAAGACACTCCGGACCAGCGAAAGGCCACCGAGGACGTCAAGCGGGACATGGAGCGCCCGGTGCCCATGGACCGGCTGCTGGTGGGCGACGTGGGATACGGCAAGACCGAGGTGGCGGTGCGCGCCGCGTTCAAGGCGGTCCAGGGCGGCAAACAGGTGGCCGTGCTGGTGCCGACGACGATTCTGGCCGACCAGCACGGCCGGACCTTCTCCGAGCGCCTGGCCGACTATCCGATCCGGGTCGAGGTCATTTCGCGGTTCCGGACTGCCAAGGAACAGAAGCAGGCGCTGGTGGAGCTGGCGGAGGGCAAGATCGACGTGATCATCGGGACCCACCGGCTGCTCTCCAAGGACGTGATCTTCAAGGACCTGGGCCTATTGGTGGTGGACGAGGAGCACCGCTTCGGGGTTCGCCACAAGGAGCGGCTCAAGGAGCTTCGGCTCGCGGTCGATGTGCTGACCCTGACCGCCACTCCGATCCCCCGCACCCTGCACATGTCGCTCGCGGGATTGCGGGATCTCACGCTGATCGAGACGCCGCCCCGCGACCGCTCCCCGATTCTCACCTTCGTCGAGCCCTGGGACGACGGGCTGCTCGAAGAGGCCATGGCGCGCGAGCTGGATCGCGGCGGCCAGGTGTTCTTCGTCCACAACCGGATCGAAACCATCGAGACTATCTCGGCCCGGGTCCGGCATCTGGCCCCCCGGGCCCGGGTCGGCGTGGCGCACGGTCAGATGGCAGCCGATACCCTGGAAAAGGTGATGCGGGGGTTCGTGAACGGGGAGGTGGACGTCCTGGTGTCCACCATGATCGTCGAGTCGGGACTCGACGTGCCCAATGCCAACACCATGGTGGTGCACGACGCCCACAAACTCGGTCTGGCCCAGCTCTATCAGCTCCGGGGAAGGGTCGGCCGGAGCCACCGGAGGGCGTATTGCTACCTCATCGCACCCGATCTGATGGATCCGATCGCGGAGGAGCGTTTGAAGGTGCTGGAGCACCATACCGACCTGGGAGCCGGGTATCGCATCGCCCTGAAGGACTTGGAGATACGGGGCGCCGGCAACCTGCTTGGCGCCGAGCAGTCGGGGCATGCCCACGCCATCGGATTCGACCTGTACCTGCGCTGGCTCGAGGAGACCGTGCAGGCGCTGCGGAGCCGTCGCGAGGCGACCGCCGAGCCGCCGGCTCCTCCCGAGGTGGTGTTCGATCGTCCGACCCACCTTCCGGACCGCTACATCATGGACGACGACACCAAACTCGACCTGTACCGCCGACTGGCGCGGGCGGTCCGGTCTGGTGAAATTGATGAGCTGCGGCAGGAAATGCGGGAACGGTTCGGCCCTCTCCCGGAGGAAGCCGACCGCCTGCTGGACCTGTCCCGGCTCCGGGTGCTCGGCGGTGCGCTGGGCATTCAGCATATCCTCGTTCGCGGGGACGAGGCGCGGGTCACCTTCCGGACGGGCGCATCCCCGCGGATGGCCCGGTTGACCACGGCTCTCGACAACGTGCAGCTCGCGGCGGATGTCCGCCGGACGGTGCCCTTGTCACTCCGGCTGGTCCGGCTCGGGGGCGAACCCCTGATTCCCGCGCTGGTGCGGGCGCTGAATACGGTAAGCGGTGAGCGGGAAGCCGGCTCCCCGCTTCCCAAATGAGCAGTCCCACATTCACAGAAGAGATCGTATGCGTCGAGTCGGGTTTGCGGTGTTGGTCGCCGGGGTCGCGGTTGCCGGATGCAGCGGGTTCCGGGACGTGTTTACGTCGCACGCGGAAACCGCGGCCCGGGTCGGGTCGCGCGAGCTCAAGTCGGCGCGCGTCGCCGAGATCATCGGTCGTCTGGGCGGTTCTTCGGCGAATCCGCAGGCCGCCGACCTGGTCACCAACATCTGGGTGGACATGTCGCTCTTCGCCGACCGGGTGGCCGACCGGACGCTCAAGACCGATTCCGCGACCATCGATCGCCTGATGTGGCCGCAGCTGGCCGAGCAGAAGGTGGCCGCCTGGCACGACTCGGTACTCGCCAAGCGCATCGCGGTCACCCCGGCCATGGCCGACAGCATCTACGCCAAGGGCGACGTTCGGCTCTTCCAGCACATCCTCCTCATGGCGCCCGGCACGACCGCGGCGGACACCGCCAAGGCCAAGGTTGCCGCCGAGAAGCTGCTGCCGCTGACGAAGAAGGGCGACGCGGCGAGCTTCGGCAAGCTGGCGCTCCAGCACAGCAGCGACGGCAGCAAGAGCGACGGGGGCTTTCTCTATGTGGCGCCCCGGGGTGCCTTCGTGAAGGAATTCGATGATGCGGCGTGGAACCTGGAGCCGGGTCAGGTGAGCAATGTCGTGAAGACGCAGTTCGGATTTCACATCATCCGGCGTCCGACCCAGGCGGAGAGCCGGGACCGGTTTCTGGCCAAGGCGAAGGAGATGGGCACGGCGCACGAGGACTCGCTCTACATGGCCGAGCTGACCAGCCGTCAGGCGATCGTGGTCAAGCCCGACGCCGCGGCCTCGGTCAAGAGCGCGATCTCGGACCTGGCCGCCGCGCGGAAATCCCGCAAGGAGCTGGTGACGTCGAAGGGCGGGTCCTTCACGGTGGGGGAGCTGGTGCGCTGGCTCGACGCGTTGCCGGCCCAGGCGATGGGGCAGATTCGTCAGGCGCCGGATTCGATCATCGGCATCTTCGTCAAGACACTGGCCCAGAACGCGATCCTGCTCAAGGAAGCGGACTCGGCCAAGATCACCGTGAATCCGACGATCTACCAGGCGCTCTCGCTGCAGTACAAGACCCAGGTGACCGGTCTCAAGGAAGCGATCGGGCTGCAGGGCGTCGAGCTCGCGGATTCTTCCAAGACTCCCGTGGCGGAGCGGAAGCGGCTCGCCGCGCTGAAAGTGGATCAATACTTCGATAAGCTGATGGCCGGACTGGCGCAGTTCCGTCCGGTGCCTCCGACCATGTCGGCCGAGCTGCGCGCCTCCGGCGACTTCAAGATCTACGCCGCCGGGGTGAGCCGGGCCCAGGAGCTCATCGTCGCGAGGAAGAAGACCGACTCGGCCTCGGGGGTCACCACGCCGGGCGCTCCCCGGCCGGGCGGCCTGCAGCCGGCGCCCGGCGGACCTCCCACCCATGCCCAGCCGGGGGATACCGGCAAGAAGCCGTGATCGGACGCGTTCGAGTTTTCCTGATCGCCGCGCTGCTCCTTCCCGGGAGCGGCGCGGCGATCGGGCTTTGCACCCAGCAGCGCGCCGCGCTCGGCGGCGATTCGGTCGTGGTCGACCGCATCGTGGCGGTGGTCGGCAGCAAGGCCATTCTGTCCTCCCACGTGGAGGAGCGGCTGCTCCAGGAATTCCCCCAGGGCAAGGGACTTCCCACCGCGCCAGACAGCCTCAAGGCGTTGCGGCGGGATCTGCTCAAGCTCCTCATCAACGAGGAGTTGATGGTTCAGGAGGCCGGGCGCGACACGACCATCAAGGTCCCGGAAGAGGATGTGACCAAGTCCGTGGACGCCCTGATCAAGTCCGCCCGGGCCAAGTACCCGTCCGAAGACGCCTATCGCAACGATCTCCGGAACTCGGGGTTCGAAACCGCGGATGAGTACCGAAGCTGGCTCACGGAACAGCAGCGCCGCGCGCTGCTCCGGCGCGAGCTCCTCAGCAAGCAGCGCGGGAAGGGCGCGATGAAGGCGGTCTCGGCGACCGAGAAGGAGATCCGGGAGTACTACGACCGCAACAAGGCGTATTTTCCGCCTCGCGGCGCCACGATCTCCTTTCGCCAGATCATTACCCCGCCGCCGGCCAAGGCGGAAGCCAAGGCTCGGGCGTTCGCCCTCGCGGATTCCATCCTGACCGAGCTGCGCAAAGGGGGCGACTTCGCTACGGCGGCCAAGCGCTTTTCGATGGATCCGGGCAGCAAGGAAGCCGGCGGCGAACTGGGCTGGACCCGCCGGGGACAGAACCTGGATCAACATTTCGAGGACGTCGCGTTCTCGCTCAGGCCGGGCGTCATTTCGGACCCGGTGGAAACGGTGTTCGGCTACCACCTGATCCAGGTCGAACGGACCCAGCCGGCCGAGGTGCAGGTACGGCACATTCTCATCATGCCGGTGATCGACTCGACCGATGCCGACAGTGCCGGCCGGATCGCCGCCAATCTTCACGCCGCGCTCGAGCGCGGCGCCTCCTTCGACTCGCTGCAGCGCATCTGGCACGACAAGACCGAGGAACGGGAGTTGATCGGCTACCCGCTGGATTCCCTGCCGGGCCCCTACCACGATGCGGTCGAAGGCGTGGCGGCCGGACAGATCTCCAACGCCTTCCTGCTCCCGGCGCCGGGCGATCCGCTGCGATCCAAACGAGCCATCCTCCTGGTCACCGAACGGCTGCCGGCGGGGCCGGTGCGCTATGAGGACGTGAAGGAGCAGATCCGCAGCCTTCTCTCGGAGGACCTCACCCAGCAGCGTTACATCGACAAGCTGCGGGCCGCGACGCTGGTGGAGGTCCGCTCCCCTTGACCCCGCGGCCGCGGCTGGCCGTGACCCTGGGCGATCCGCGCGGCATCGGACCCGAGGTCGTGGCCGGCGCGCTGGCGAAGCCGGTGGACGCCCACATCACCGTGATCGGCGCGGACGAACAAATCGGATCGATCCACGCCGACGAGAAGATCTCGGTGGGGAGCTGGAAGGGCGGGGCGGGTCAGGACGGGGCCGACCGGATGCGATCGCTTCGGGCCGGTCAGATCGCCGGGCACTCCCTGCAGCGGGCGGTGAAGCTGGCGCTGGAAAAAAAGGTGGATGCCATCGTCACCGGCCCGGTGGAGAAGCACGCCCTCCACGCGGCCGGTTTTCCGTTTCCGGGACAAACCGAATGGCTGGGACAGCTGGCCGGCGGAGTGGATGTCGCGATGATGCTCGCCGCGGGTCCCCTGCGGGTGGTCCTGGTCACCACGCATGTCCCGCTTCGCGAGGTCCCGTCGCTCCTCACCGCCGACCGGCTCCTGCGCATCGGCCGGGTCACGCGTCAGGCCCTGATCGACTGGTTCGGGATCGCCGAGCCGCGCCTGGCGCTCTGCGCGCTCAATCCCCACGCGGGAGAGCAGGGGCTCTTCGGCGACGAAGAGGCCCGGATCCTGACGCCGGCGGCCCGCGCACTCGGCGCGGCCGGCCCGCTTCCCGCCGACACCGTGTTCGTGCGCGCGATGCGGGGCGAGTTCGACGCGGTGCTGGCGCCGTACCACGATGTGGGGATGACGGCCATCAAGGTCGCGGCATTCGGGCGGGGCGTGAACATCACCCTGGGACTGCCCTTCGTCAGGACGTCGCCGGATCACGGGACGGCGTTCGATATCGCGGGGAAGGGAATCGCCGACAGCGGGAGCACCCGGGAGGCGGTGGATCTGGCGGTGGCGCTGGTCGGGCGGGTGCTAGGGCGGTAGGGCCTCCGATTTCTTCTCCGCGGGCAACAGCCTCACGCGTTTGACCCGGCGTCCCTCCATTTCGGCCACTTCGAACAGGTGACTTCCAGCCGGCACCCGGTCTCCGACGCGGGGCAGCCGGCCCAGCTGTCCGAAGATCCACCCGCCGATGGTGGTATAGTCGGCGTCGTTCAGGCGCTCCTCGAACTCCGAATTGAACTGCGAAATCGGCATCGACCCCTCCAGCAGGACGGTCCCGACGGGGGCCGCGGGACGCTCTGCCGCGTCGAACTCGTCCACGATCGGGCCGACGATCTCTTCGAGCAGATCCTCCATCGTCACGACGCCGGCCGTGCCGCCGTATTCGTCCAGCACCACCGCCATGTGGGTCTTCAGCCGCTTCATGTCCGCCAGCACATCCTCCACCTCCCGGGTGCCCGGCACAAACAGGGGAGGGCGGACCAGGGCGCTGACCCGGGCCCCGGGGCGCTGCCGGATGGCGCGCAGAATATCCTTGGCGTGGACGATGCCGGAAATCTCATCGAGGGTCTCGTTGTATACCGGGTAGCGGCTGCGGTGGGCTTCCGCCACGACGTCGGCGGCCGCCTCGACGGTGGCCTCGGCAGGGATGGCCACCACATCGGTGCGGGGCGTCATGACTTCTTCGGCGGTCTTTTCGCTGAACTCGAACACCCCCTCCAGCATCCGGGCGTCCTGGGCATCGAGGCTGCCCCATTCCTGACTCTGCTCGACCAGAATGCGCAGCTCTTCGGGGGAATGGACCTGCTCCTGCTCGCCCGGCGAGCGGAGGCCCAGGAGGCGCAGGGTCTTGGTCGCGGTGCCGTTCAGAATCTTGATCGGGAGCGCCATGATCCAGGCGAAGCCCATCAGAGGCGGAGCCAGCCATCGGCTGACCTGCTCCGGTGCCACGATCGCAATCGACTTGGGCACCAGCTCGCCGAAGATGATGTGCAGCGAGGTGATGAGGGCGAAGGCGACGACCGCCGCGACCGAGTGGGTCGTGAACTCGCGGATCCCGGCCGGCAGGGTGGCGAAGAGGCCCTCGAACGCGCCGGCGATCCGGGGCTCGCCCACCCAGCCCAGGCCCAGTGACGTCAGGGTGATTCCGAGCTGGGTGGCGGAGATATACCGGGGAAGCGATTGAATGACCCGGGCGGCCAAGATAGCTTTGCGGTCACCGGCCCGGATCAGTTCCTCGAGGCGTGACTTGCGAGCGCTGACCAGAGCGAATTCGGTGGCGACGAAGTAGGCGTTGGCGGCGACAAGCGCGAGGACGGCCGCGATTCCCACCAGCGCCGATCCCGACCCCGGCTGTGGAGGCTCCATACCCGAGAAGGTAAGCGGTTCCCCGACGGCAGGGCGAGGGGCGGTGGGCAACCGCCTCCTGATCGTCCTGGCCATCACCGCGGCGTTCATGGTCGTCGAGGCGGTGGCCGGCTGGGTCAGCGGCGCCCTTGCCCTGCTGGCCGAAGCCGGACACATGCTGACCGATGTGGGAGCACTCGGGCTGTCGCTGTTCACGGCGATGCTTGCCCGGAGGCCGGCTGACCTCAAGCGAACCTACGGCTACCTGCGCTGGGAGATCCTGGCGGCGCTGGTGAACGGCGCGACCCTGTTCGGGCTGGCGGCCTGGGTGGTGGTCGAGGCCGTGGGCCGGATCTCCGATCCCCATCCGATCAAGGCCGGCCTGTTCATGGTGGTGGCCGCCATGGGGTTGGTGATCAACCTCCTCTCCGTCTTCGTCTTGCATGGCCATCACCACGGGTCGCTCAATGTCCGCGGGGCCTACCTTCATGTGATCGGGGACGCCCTGGGGGCCGCCGCCGCGCTGGGCGCCGCCGTCATCATCCGATTCACCGGATGGACCATCGCCGACCCGATCCTCTCGATCGGACTGTCACTCCTGATCCTGGCGGGGGCCTGGCGCCTGGTGAAGGAAAGCGTCGACATCCTCCTCGAGGTGGTGCCGGCCCATATCTCCCTCGAGGCGGTCCGAAACGGGATGCTCGGCGTCGAGGGGGTGACGGCCGTGCACGACCTCCACGTGTGGGCCGTCACCAGCGGCGTGGTGGCCATGAGCGGCCATGCCGTGGTCCCGGAATTGAGCTCCCATCCCTCCGCTCTCGCAGACATCCGGAAGGCTCTCGAAGGGTTCGGAATCGGCCATGCCACCATCCAGCTCGAGGTGGCCGATGAGTGCCTGGGGGTGGATTGCCTGGAACCCCTTGCGGCACATGGGGATGGCGGGCATTCCCATGACCATGGTCATGCCCACGGTCACCGGCACTGATTCAGGGTTGCGGTGGGGGCGTCCGACTCTTATTTATGGCCCGAGTGCGAGGCTAAGAGGGTAGGACGCAAAGAGGCTAGGAACCAGGAGGCCGGGGCGGTTCGGCTCGAGACGAATTCTCTTAGCGTCTTGGCGTCTTAGCCGCTTAGCCTCCCTGAAAGGGCAGTCGTGGAAATCCGGAACGTAGCAATCATCGCGCACGTCGATCACGGCAAGACCACGCTGGTGGACCAGATGCTCCGCCAGGCGGGAGTCTTCCGGCAGAATCAGCACGTGGAAGAGCGGGTTATGGACTCCAACCCGCTGGAGCGTGAGCGCGGGATCACCATCCTGGCCAAGAACACCGCGCTCCACTGGGGCGGGGTCAAGATCAATATCGTGGACACGCCCGGCCACGCCGATTTCGGCGGGGAGGTCGAGCGGATTCTCCGCATGGTGGACGGCGTGCTGATCCTGGTCGATGCCGCCGAAGGGCCCATGCCGCAGACCCGATTCGTGACCCGGAAGGCGCTCGCGCTCGGGCTGCAGCCGATCGTCGCGATCAACAAGATCGACCGATCCGATGCGGAGCCGATGCGGGTGCACGACGAAGTGCTGGGTCTGTTCATCGATCTCGAGGCCAGTCACGATCAGCTCGATGCGGCGTTTCTCTACACCTCGAGCCGGCACGGCACTGCCACGCTGGAGCTGGATCAGCCGGGCAGCGACCTCAAGCCGCTGTTCCAGGCGATCCTGGATCGGGTGCCTGCCCCAACCGGAGATCCGTCGGGGCCGTTCCAGATGCTGATTTCGACCCTCGACCACTCCCCGTTCCTGGGCCGTCTCGGCATCGGACGGGTGGAGCGCGGAGTGGCGACGGTGGGGCAGTCGGTCGCGGTGCTGCCCCTGGGGGAGCCGGGCCTGGTGCCGGAAGGGGAGGGAGACCAGAGCCGGATCACCAAGCTGTTCACCTTCGACGGACTGGCCCGCATCGACGTGAACGAGGTGCCCGCCGGCGATATCTGCGTCGTCTCCGGGTTCGAGGGCATCGAGATTGGGAAGACCCTGACCGATCCGGGGCACCGGGATCGCCTGCTGGGCATCGCGGTCGAGGAACCCACGATCTCGGTGGACGTGATCGTCAACAACTCCCCCTTCGCGGGCCGGGAAGGGAAGTACGTCACCAGCCGGCAAGTGAAGGACCGGCTCTACCGGGAGCTGGAGCGGAACGTGGCGCTCAAGGTCGAGGAGACCGACTCCCCCGATACCCACACCGTCTCGGGACGCGGGGAGCTGCACCTCGGGATCCTGATGGAGACGATGCGGCGTGAAGGGTTCGAGTTTCAGGTCTCCCGCCCGCGCGTCATCACCCGGGTGAGTGACACCGGGGAGCGCCTGGAGCCGTACGAGGAGCTCATGATCGATGTCGCCGAGGATCACATGGGTGCGGTCATGGAGAAGGTCGGGCCCCGGCGGGGCGAGATGACGGAAATGCGGAATCCGGGCATGGGCCTGGTGCGACTGGTCTTCAAGATTCCGAGCCGAGGCCTGTTCGGCTACCGGTCGGAGTTCCTGACCGACACCAGGGGTACCGGTACCATGCACCATCGGTTCCTGGCATACGGTCCCTGGGCGGGCCCGCTGGCGGGTCGGAAGCGGGGCGTGCTGGTGGCCGACCGGGAGGGCCAGGTGGTGGGATTCGCGCTGGGCAACCTGCAGGAGCGGGCCCAGATGTTCGTGGAGCCGGGTGAGCACGTCTATGAAGGGATGGTCGTCGGGGAGAATTCGCGCCCCGGGGACATGGACGTGAACGTCACCAAGGAAAAGAAGCTCAGCAACATGCGCACGACGGCCACCGACGACAACATCCAGCTGGAGCCGCCGCGCGACATCAATCTGGAATACGGCCTCGAGTACATCGAGGAAGATGAGCTTATCGAGGTCACGCCCGAGAACATCCGGCTACGGAAGCGGATGCTGGCGGCGGTCGACCGGAAGAAGGCGGCCCGGGCGGCGGCCCGGATCGAAAACGCGTCGTAACCAGCGACGCGGAAACCTCAGTTCAACGAGAGGCGGACGAAGACAATGCCGGCCCTGGTGGCGTCACTCATGGAGGTGGAGCTCCGTCGGAAGTTCGACGAGGAGGATGAGTTCGAAGACGGGTTCGCCTTCGACGATTCCGACGACGATGAGGATGACGACGAGGACGATTTCGACGACGAAGACGACGATCTCGCGGATGGCGAGGGAGATCTCGACGAGGACTTCGACGACGACATCGAGCTGGACGAGGAGCCGGAAGAGCGTTAGTTGACGGGCGCCCGCTGCTCCAGCTATGTTGTTGCCGGTATTGAAGTTGCGGAATAAGCGGGGCCTGTAGCTCAGGTGGTTAGAGCGCACGCCTGATAAGCGTGAGGTCGGTAGTTCAACTCTACCCAGGCCCATGAGGGACAGTGAAAGCCCCGCCAGCGATTTACGCTGGCGGGGCTTGGTCGTTGTCCCGACCCAGACTGCCGGCGGGTCAGGGAATTGCCGTGCCCGTCAGGCCCGCGCTCGCGCCGCCGCTCATGGTCGCCGTCACGTCGAGCGATGCCGTCCTGGTCCCCACGGAGGAGGGACTGAACCGCACGGCTACCCCACACGTCCCTCCAGCCGGGAGGCTGGCGCACGTGCTGGACGCTCTCACGA
>DASYPZ010000272.1:0-3686 GCA_036006105.1 Gemmatimonadales bacterium
GACTTGGGCCGCCGAGGTTTGCCAGCACCTTCGGCGTGCGGTGGGAATTCTCAAATTAAAGGGCAGAAAAAACACGGCGACCGCATCGCGGCCGCCGTGGGTTGTTCCAGTCACATCACGAAGGTTGGCTCAGTACTGCTGCAGACACCCTCCGTTGCCGGCATTCACCCAGTTCTGTTGCACCATGAAATTCTTGGCGCCCACCGTGATGTTCGCCTGGCTGCCTCCCGAGGGGAAGGTCGTTCCGAAATTCCAGGCGCACTTGTCGGCATTCTCGTAACCGCGGCGGTCAAACCACGCGTTGCCCATCATGTCGGTCGTAGTCTCCTCGACTTCATGCGCCAGGGTGTTGACCTCGGCGTCGGCGCCGAAGTCGCCATTGGGCGCAACATTGTCGGTGCAGGAGCTCGGATACGCGGCATCATAGGGCATGGCGGCGTACAGCACTGTCCGGCTCACGCCATTGATCGTCACGGTCCCATGGGTGTGGTAGGCGCAGTACTGAAAATTGGTGCCGCCGAATCCGCCCCCGAGGTTTACCTGGCCCGCCGTGAAGATGGCGTACAAGGTGCCGGGATCGTAGGTGAGTGCTCCGCTGGTGAACCCGCTCTGCAGCATCGCGATCATCTGGGCATCCGAAACGATCTGGGTGCCGCTTGGCGCGGACGTGTTGTTGGCCCAGTACTGGGTGTAATTGACCACGTTGGCGATGTGCTGACCGTTTCCGTCGGTGTAGGTGGAATTGATGTTGAAGTAGGGCGAGCCCCCGAGGTGGCTGAGAAAGTACCCCACCAGGGAGCCATCCGAAGCTCCAGAACCGTGCGTTCCAGGATTCGGCCCACCCGTATAGATGGTCCCCGCTGCCCAATACACCGCGGCGACATTCGTGCCGCTGCCCAACACCGGGCCGCCGTGGTAGAAGATTCCGGATCCACCGCCGCCGCCCTGGGGCTTGGCGGCGTTGACGCCGGGACTGCCCCGGAGCTCGAACAGGTGGCGGTGCGACTCGGCCTGTACGGCCCCGCTATTGTCGGGAGAGCGGTCTAACACAGGGGCGGTCGGCGCATTGTCAGCGCCACAAGCTGCGACAACCAGCGCCGTGGCGCAGAGCGTGAAACGAATCGAAGCCAAGGGTGCTCTCCTCGAAAAGTTGAATCAGGTGGTATTGGGAATCCCGAACACCGTGTGGTGTCGAACTGCATTCAACAGTAGGAAGCCGGGGAATACGGGGCAACTGTGGTACGAAGCCACCAGCAGCAAGGACCTTGCCGGTCGTCGAGGCCACCGAGAGACGGCCATCCTTTGCATGCGGCGCCGGGGCCGGATGGCCTCTTCAATCCGTCCTCATAACGTGTTATACTACAAGGCTATGCCGCTCAGCATGACCGGGTTTGGCGAGGCCGAAGGCACGGTGACAGGAGGGACCATCCGGGTGGAAATCCGGACTGTCAATCACCGTTTCTTCAACTTGGCCGCCAAGCTGCCTTCCGACCTCTCCCATTTCGAGGTCGATCTCAGAGACCGGCTGCGCCGGGATTTCGAGCGGGGACACCTGTCGGTGCAGGTGCGCTGGGTTTCCCAAACCGACAACGCCGGGTCTCGTCTGACGGTCAACGTCGAACGGGCTCGCGAGGCGGCTGCGCGGCTGCGGGAGCTGCAGGCCGCCATCGGACAGACCGGCGAGGTGCCACTGGACCTCGTGACGCGACAGCCGGACGTGTTCGTGCTCACCGAAAGCGACGTTCCTTCGGCGGCGTGGGCCGAGATCGAGCCGATTGTCGCGGCGGCCGCGGAACAGTGTCGGGTGGCCCGGCTGCGCGAGGGCGGCGTCCTCTCGGCGGAGCTTCTGGCCCGTCTCGCCCTGATCCGCGCCGAGGCGGACGGACTGGCGCTCCGAGCTCCGGAGCGGCTGGTCCGGGAGCGAGACCGGCTCCGGATCGCGGTGGGGCAGTTGCTCGATGGCCGCCCGCTCGATGAGCAGCGGCTGGCCCAGGAGATCGCGTTCCTGGCCGAGAAACTCGATGTGACGGAGGAGCTGGTCCGGCTCGGCGCGCACCTCGACGCCTGTCGCGACGCTCTGGGATCCGCCGGCCCGGTCGGAAAGCAGCTCGGTTTCCTGGCGCAGGAAATCGGGCGTGAGGTCAATACGATCGGATCCAAGGCCAACGACGCCGCGATGCAGCATGCGGTAGTGGCGATGAAGGGAGAGCTGGAGCGATTCCGGGAACAGCTCGAGAACTTGGAGTAGCCCCGTTCCTTCTCGTCATCTCCTCGCCCTCCGGAGGAGGTAAGTCGACGATCGCGCGCCACCTGCTCGAGGCGCGCGAGGACGTGACCTATTCGGTGTCCGCGACCACGCGACCGATCCGGCCCGGCGAGACCGACGGATCGAGCTATCATTTTCTCGGCCGCGCCGAGTTCGAACGCCGAGTGGCCGCGGGAGCGTTTGTCGAATGGGCCGAATACGGCGGCCACCGGTACGGGACCCTCCGAGCCGAGATCGAGCGGGGGCTCGCGCAGGGGAAGCACGTGGTGCTCGACATCGAGGTGGCGGGGGCCCGGCAGGTCCGGGCTAAATTTCCCAACTCGGTGCACGTATTCGTGCTGCCGCCGTCGGCACCGGTGCTGGTACAGCGGCTGCGGGGCCGGAAAACCGAAGACCCGGCGGCGGTTGCTCAGCGACTGGCCATTGCGAGCGAGGAACTCCTCGCCGCCCGGGAGTACGAATACGCGGTGGTGAACGACGATGTGGTAGATGCGGTTGCCCAGGTGGCCGCCATTCTGGACGGCGAGGCCCACCGGGTGAAGCGGCTGGTCAATCTGGACCTGGTCATCGAAAACCTTCGGCGGGATCTCGCCGGGCAGTAGTAACACGGGAGCAGCGCATGGAAATCTTCACGCCAGCGGATGCCGCGCGGAACGCCGGCACCAAGTATCGATCCATCCTGGTCGCGGCGCGCTTCGCCCGATACCTGAACGAGTTCCCCAAGGACCGTCAGGTGCAGTGGGCGGAGAATGAGCGGGCCATGAAGCTGACGACCCTCTCGATGCGCAAGCTGGTCTCGGGGGAGCTCAACTTCCGCGAGCTTCGGCGCCGCCGCTCCGAGGTCTAGACGGTGTGGTCCGGCCGGCACGTGGTGGTCGGCGTGTCGGGCGGGATCGCCTCCTACAAGAGCTGCCATCTCGTCCGGCGTTTGACCGAGGCCGGTGCCCGGGTGGACGTTGTACTCACCTCCGGCGCGGCCGAGTTCGTACGGCCCGTCACCTTCGAAGCGCTCTCCGGGCGCCCGGTCCTGACCTCCCTCTGGGAGCCGGGACGGGCGCTCGATCACATTCGGCTGGGCCATGAGGCCGACCTCCTGCTCGTGGCGCCGGCGACGGCCCATCTCCTGGCCCGGGTCGCGAACGGACTGGCCGACGATCTACTCACCTCGATCCTGCTGGCCGCGACTCGCCCGATCCTGATGGCGCCGGCCATGAACGATGCCATGTTCGCGGCCGATGCCACCCAGCAGAATCTGAGGGTTCTGGCTGATCGCGGGGTCCACCTGGTGGGCCCCGACACCGGTCCGCTGGCCGAAGGCCCGTCGCAGCGGCCGGGGCGGATGAGCGAACCCGAGACGATTCTGCATCATGCGGCCCGCCTTCTTCGGGGCACCGGGCCGCTGGCCGGCAAGCGCGTCGTG
>DASYPZ010000273.1:0-3173 GCA_036006105.1 Gemmatimonadales bacterium
GATCGGGGGCCAGGATGGGCTCGAGGCGCCGCGGGCCATCCCGCTCCCGGCGGGGGTCCGCTTCGGATACGACCTGGCCTGGGCGCCCAACGGCCAGTCGATCGCCTTCGTGGACCAGAAGTGGCGCGTCTGGGTGGTGGATGTCGCCGCCGGCAGCGCCACGCAGGCGGATGCCGACCGGTTCGCCGCACCGGACCGCACCATCCAGCCGGCCTGGTCGCCGGATTCCAAGTGGCTGGCCTATGCCAAGCGGCTCACGACCCACTTCCACTCGGTGATGGTGTACTCCCTGGCGGAGAAAAAAGTCTACCAGGTCACCGACGGACTGTCGGACGCCATCAGCCCTGCGTGGGACGCCAGCGGCAAATACCTCTATTTCCTCGCCAGCACCGATCTCTCGCTCGCCTCGGGCTGGCTCGACATGAGCTCCTACGAGCGCCACGTGCGCCGGGGCGTCTACGTCGCCGTCCTCCGGGCCGACCTTCCCTCGCCGTTCCTCCCCGAAAGCGACGAAGAAACCGCCGCCAGGGACAGCACCGCGGACAGTACGGCGGCGGCTCCCGCCAAGGGAAAAACGAAGGACGCCAAGCCGCCCGAACCCGCGCCGGTGAGGATCGACTGGACGGGGCTGAGCCAGCGTATTCTCGCGCTCGACCTTCCGCTCCGCGACTACAGTTCGCTCGACGCGGCCGCGTCCGGCGTCGTGTTCATCGCGGAGAACGCCGAGAACCAGACCGGAGCAACGCTGCAGCGCTACGATCTCAAGAAGCGCAAAGCGGAAGTCTTCCTGTCCGGCGTCCAGCAATTCAGCCTTTCCCCGGACGGGAAGAAGCTCCTCTATCAGACCGCCCCCGGCTGGGCGGTGGTCGGCACCGAGCAGACCCCCAAGCCGGGGGACGGCAAGCTCACGCTGGCGCTTCCGATGCGTCTCGATCCGCGCGCCGAGTGGCGGCAGATCTACAAGGAAGCCTGGCGCATCGAGCGGGACTTCCTCTATGTCGACAACCTGCACGGCGCCGACTGGGACGCGGTGTACAAGCGATACGAGCCCTGGGTGGAGTCGGTGGGCCATCGCGCCGACCTCACCTACATCCTCGACGTGCTGGGAGGGGAGCTCTCCCTGGCGCATACGTTCACCGGCGGCGGGGATGAGCCGTCCGCGGCGGATTCCGTGAAGATCGGCCAGTTGGGCGTGGACTTTGCTCCCGACGGCGTCCGCTACCGGATCACCCGCGTCTTCACCGGCGAGAACTGGAACCCCGACCTTCGCGCTCCGCTCAGCGCGCCGGGGGTGAAGGCGGCCGCGGGGAACTATCTGCTCGCCATCAACGGGGTCGAGCTCAGGGTGCCCACCGATCCGTTCAGCCTGCTCGAGGGCACCGCCGGCAAACAGACCGTCCTCCGCCTCAACACTCGCCCCACGCTGGAGGGTTCCTGGACGGTGACCGTCGTCCCGGTGGAAAGCGAGGCCGGCCTCCGCACCCGCGCCTGGGTCGAGGACAACCGTCGCAAGGTCGACTCGCTCTCCGGGGGAAAGCTCGCCTACGTCTGGCTCCCCAACACCGCGGAGGACGGCTACGTCTACTTCAACCGCTACTACTTCTCCCAGCAGGACCGCGAGGGTGCGGTGATCGACGAGCGATTCAACGGCGGCGGCAGCATCGCGGACTATTTCGTGCAGATCATGTCGCGAAAGCTGCAGGGCTATTTCAACAATCCGATCGGCGACCACGCGCCGTTCTACACCCCGCAGGCCGGAATCCTAGGGCCCAAGGTGATGATCGTGAACGAGCTGGCCGGATCCGGCGGCGATATGCTTCCCTACCTCTTCCGGCAGATGGCCATCGGGCCCCTGGTGGGCACCCGCACCTGGGGCGGACTGGTCGGCATCTGGGGAGCACCGCCGCTGGTCGACGGCGGCGGCATCACGGCGCCCCGGGGGGGCTTTTATAACCTGAAGGGCGAGTGGGATGTCGAGAACGTAGGCGTGACTCCCGATATCGAAGTCGAACAGACGCCGCGCGAGCTGAACGCGGGACATGACCCGCAGCTCGAGCGCGCGGTCGCCGAGGCGATGAAGCTGCTCAAGACCGAAGGGGTGAAGCTCCTGCCGGAGCCGCCGCCACCGGTCCGGGTCAAACGGCCGCCCCGATAGTGCGCCTCCCGGTGGGGTGAAACGTCGGATGAGTATCGTCCCTTCCCCGACGGAGGCCGCGTGATGCTGGACCTGTTGCCTGGGTGCGGCCTGGTGCCGATGCTGTTGCTGGCGGCGTGTGGGGGTTCCTCGGGGCCGCCCGGCCCCGATGGATCCGAGCCCACGCTCGCCCTCCGGGAGATTGCCACCGGGCTGGATTTTCCGCTCTACCTTACCGCCGCTCCAGGAGACCAGACCCGGCTCTTCATCGTCGAGAAGACCGGAAAGATCCGGGTGATCCGGAACGGCACGCTTGTCGTGCAACCTTTCCTTGACCTGAGCGCCAAGGTCAGCAACGGCTCCGAGCAGGGACTCCTCGGCCTGGCCTTCCACCCGCAGTACGCCACCAACGGACTGTTCGTCGTGTACTACACCAACACGTCGGGTGACACCCGCGTCGCGGTGTATCGGGTCACCGCCAATCCTGAGGCCGCCGATCCCGCCAGCGAACAAGTCATTCTCACGGTCAGCCAGCCCTTCTCCAATCACAACGGCGGCATGGTGGTGTTCGGTCCGGACGGGAAACTCTACATCGCACTGGGAGACGGCGGCTCCGGAGGCGACCCGCAGGGCAACGGACAAAACCGGAATGTCCTCCTCGGGAAGCTCCTCCGGCTCGACGTCAGCGGCACCGGCCAGGCATCGATTCCCGCCGACAATCCGTTCGTGGGTCAGGCCGGGGCCCGGTCGGAAATCTGGAGTTACGGCCTCCGGAACCCGTGGCGATTCAGCTTCGATCGCGGCACCGGTGATCTCTACATCGCCGACGTGGGACAGAACGCCCGGGAAGAGATCGACGTGAGCACCAGCGCGGAGCAGTTCGGGCGCGGTCTCAACTACGGGTGGAACACGATGGAAGGAGCCGCATGTTACAGTCCTTCGACCGGGTGTAACCGAACCGGCCTCACCTTGCCGGTCCTCGACTACGACCACGGTCAGGGCTGCTCGGTCACCGGCGGCTACGTCTATCGCGGCGATG